>NZ_JBTNCY010000002.1:0-398785 GCF_054511255.1 Arthrobacter monumenti
CATAACCCACCGGCATGGCGAACTTCGCCGGCCATCGAAATCCCGCCAACAAAACACCCACCACAAGGATGGGCAACAAAGCTAGAAGGCTAAGCACTGCAAGGTTATCCACAAATTGGTCCTCTCTGACCAGATTCCACAATACGAAATATAATTTTTGTGATGTGAACTGAGCCTAGGCGTGATGAGAGTCACGGTCAACAGCTTTTGCCGAAAACATCAGAATTGCTATTTCATCTGACACATAATCAAATTCCATCATGCGAAATTACTGCGCATAGCTGGTCATATTCTGGAAGTTAGAGAAGATAATTGGGCTTGCATATTGAACTAACGGCGCCCGGATCCAAGGTGAGGTGACGGGATCTGCCTAACGCCGACTAAAGTCAGCGACGTGGGCATAGTTTCCCGGCACCCACCCTTGCGGCTGTGAGCGCTATATCGGCAGCCACGGCCGTAGCGGCTCCCACCCGCCAAGCTCACCGCGAGGGGTTTCTCTTTCAGGGACCCTTTAGTGAAAAAGTTCGAGATCAGCCGGAGGCCTTCTTCGCCCGGCGGATGCGGTGCAGGATCGGTTCGGTGTACCCGTTCGGCTGGCTCGCGCCAAGCAGCACGAGGTCACGAGCAGCCTCGAAGGCAAGCCCAGGACCATCCGGGCCGACCAGCGGCTCGTAAAGAGCGTCGGCCGCGTTCTGTTTGTCGACGATGCTTGCAATACGATGCATGCTTTTGAGTAGATCCTCCTCGGTGATGACGCCGTGGGTCAGCCAGTTTGCCAGAAGCTGACTGGAGATCCGCAGTGTTGCCCGGTCTTCCATAAGTCCGACGTCGTTGATGTCAGGCACCGTCGAGCATCCGATGCCCTGGTCGACCCAGCGTACGACGTAGCCGAGGATGGACTGCACATTGTTGTCGAGCTCCGCCTGCTTCTCCTCATCCGTCCAATCGGGGTTCGGAGCCAGCGGAATCTCGAGGATCGGGTCGACGCCGTCGTGCGCTCTCTTCTTGACCTCATCTTGCAACAGGAATACGTCGACCTCGTGATAGTGCAGGGCGTGCAGAGTCGCCGCGGTCGGCGACGGAACCCAAGCAGTTGTGGCACCGGCCTTCGGGTGCGCGATTTTCTGCTCGAGCATCGCGGCCATCAGGTTGGGCATCGCCCACATGCCCTTGCCGACCTGCGCTCGGTGCTGGAATCCGGCCGCGAGACCGGTATCGACATTAGAGTCCTCGTACGCTTGGATAAAGCGCTGCGACTTGAGGTCGGCCTTTCTCACGAACGGGCCGGCGTAAAGGGACGTGTGTATCTCGTCGCCCGTGCGATCGAGGAAGCCCGTGTTGATGAACACGACGCGGTCCTTCGCTACTTCGATGCATGCCTTGAGGTTCAAGGTCGTCCGCCGTTCCTCGTCCATGATGCCAAGCTTCATGGTGAGCGGTGCGAGACCGAGTACCTCCTCGACCCGGCGGAATAATTCGACCGTGAACGCCACCTCCTCGGGTCCATGCATCTTGGGCTTGACGATGTACACCGAACCGGTGCGCGAGTTCTTGAGATTCGTCTGGCCCCTCAAGTCGTGGAGAGAACCGAGCGTGCATATCAGGGCGTCCAGTATGCCCTCGGGGATCTCACTGCCCTCTCGGTCGAGCACGGCGTCAGTCGTCATGAGATGACCGACCTGACGGATGAACATCAGAGCGCGTCCATGCAGGGTGACGGGGTCTCCCGTGAGCCTCTTGAACGTGCGATCCCCGTTCATGGTGCGAGTGAAGGTCTTGCCGTCCTTGAACACCTGCTCCGAGAGGGTTCCCTGATTCAGCTGCAACCAGTTCCGGTACCCAAGTGTCTTGTCGTCGGCGTCGACCGCTGCGACAGAATCCTCGAGGTCCATGATCGAGGTCAACGTAGATTCGAGCACGATATCTTTCACCCCCGCAGCATCGGTGCCGCCGATGAAATGTGAGGGATCAATCTGGATCTCCATGTGGAGCCCATTGTGGACGAGAAGGATGCCCGTCGGGGCGTCCTGCGGGCCCGCATAGCCCACGAGCTGGGCCGGGTCGTTGAGCCGGTTGGTACTCCCGTCGGCGAGTGCGATCACCAAGCCATCGCCGTCGATCGTGTACGAGATGGCGTCGGCGTGCGAACCTGATTCAAGTGGAGCGCTGTCGTCGAGCAGTTTGCGACCGATAGCGATTACCTTCGCGCCACGCGCGGCGTTGTATTCAGCACTCCGAACCAGCTCGCCCTCATCGGCGATCGCGTCCGTGCCGTAGAGCGCATCGTAGAGGGAACCCCAGCGTGAGTTCGCGGCGTTGGCGGCAAAGCGGGCATTCAGCAGCGGCACTACCAGCTGCGGACCGGCCTGGGAAGTGATCTCGGTATCCACCCCCGTCGTGCTGATTGTGAAGTCGTTCGGCTCCTCGACGAGGTATCCGATCTCTGTGAGGAAGTTTTTGTAGGCCGTCGGCTCGGGCTTACCAGGGGCGGCACGATGGTAGTCGTCGATCTTTGCCTGCAGTTCGTCGCGTTTGACGAGCAACTCACGGTTGCGGGGCGCGAGATCGCGGAGAATCTTCGCCGCTCCCTCCCAGAATGCGCCGGAATCGACGCCGCTGCCCGGCAACGCCTCGTCCTCGACGAATCGGAAAAGGGGCGTAGCTACGCTGAGGTCGCCGACCTGGATATAGTTCATCATTTGCTGCTCCTGATCACTTTTTCGCAACATGGAATGTAGAGTCTACTCTGTGGAATATATCAGAGCGGGAATCGTGGCGGCTGAGATCGGGCGCGATTAAACGACCGGAAGGAACCATGGGAAATTACTTTGAGACAGCCAACATCACCTACGAAGCGGCACAAAACGCGGTCAGCGTGGCAATCGCCGAAGGCGCGAAAATCGGTGTGCTCGCCGTCGTCACTGTCGTCGATTCCAGCATGACCATGGTGGCGTTCGGCAAGGCCGATGGGGCCACTCCACACAGCGTCGAGACGAGCCGCCGAAAAGCGGATACCGGTGCATCCACTCGCAAGAAGACCGGCTGGATGTCGGACGCGTTTGCGATTCAGCTTCCGCTCGGCACCGGCGGCCGGGTCACAAACATCCAAGGTGGATCCCCGCTGAAGTTCGAGGGCAAGAACGTCGGCGGCCTCGGCGTCGCCGGAGGCACCCCAGACCAAGATGCTTCCATTGCGGCCGCAACGCTCCTCGCCATCGGTGCCGACGCCGATTAGCCCGCTTTTCGCCGACCGCACCCCTGGACGTTCGTCCCTGACCTAAGTGAGCTTCAGGAATCATCCCTCGACGCCACGATGACCGATTGCCGTCCTGGAGGAGAGTCACGCATACTGCTTGGGTCGAACGTCAAGTCCCTGTACTCACTGAGGCGGACTGTTTGGAATTCCTGGTCCATGGCGCGGCGAATCGCGTCCGCAACATCTTCAAAGGGAAGGTTCTCCTTCGATGCCAACTGCTGAATCTGAGGGCACCTTACCTGCTTCGCCTTTTTCCTCAATTCACGAGGAGTTCGTTTCTGTATTGCCCTTACGGACAACAACGCAACGATCAAGGCAAATTGAACAAATGCGATCCATGTAGGTTCCGAATCGGAAACGAACGTATATACAGCGCTGACCACAAAGAAGACGACTATGCCCCAGGCCAGAATTTCCCAGTTCCAGGACTTTCGCTTTAAGTCAGCAAACTTTGGGCCAGTGATGTAGAGCCAATTAAGGTCTTCGTGGCCTAAGGAATGCTTATACGTGGTTCCGCGCTGGTTACCTTCAGTTGTCATAGAAATCGCCCGACCAGATCCTTTCAGGAAGTACGCCAGCGCTCATGCTATCTGACTGCTTCAGCAAGGCACGACGACGGCGGTACCCTGGTGCCGCCGTCGTCCATCCCGCTCGATAAAGTTGGGGCAACGGAAGGACCGCTCATGCGCGTGGGGATTATCGGTGGGGGCATCGGTGGGCTGTGTGCCGCCATCGGGCTGGAACGCCATGGAGCCGACGTGGATGTATTTGAACGCGCCACGTCGATCGAACCGGTGGGGGCCGGGCTGTCGATTTTCGGCAACGGGCTGGCGGCCCTTGACTCGATAGGCGTCGGACAGCGGTTCCGGGAATTGACCGATAGCCATGGCGCCGTCACCTCTGGTGGCCAGCGCAGGCCGGACGGTACATGGTTGGCCATGCTGCCACCTGGGGCGCTGCCCGAACTCCGCGTCATCCACCGCAGCGACCTGCACGACCTGCTGGTCTCCGCCCTGACGCCGGGAACACTTCACCTCGGATCGACCTGCACGGTGGAACCGGGTGGTGGCAGGGAAATGAGAGTCACCGAGGCGGCGGGTGGCACACGGACTGAGCGCTACGATCTGGTTGTCGCCGCCGACGGGATCCGCAGCCCGACGCGTGCGGGATGGGCCAACGACCCTGGGCTGAGGTACTCGGGCTATTCGGCCTGGCGCGGCGTCACCCGTGGACCTGTGGATCTCGGCGGGGAGGCGGGCGAGACCTGGGGTAGGGGACTGCGCTTCGGGGTGGTCCCGCTGACTGACGGGCGCGTCTACTGGTTCGCCGTCGCGAACATGCCGGAAGAGGCCGTAATCGACGACGAGTTCGCAGAGGTCCGCCGCCTGTTCGGTGCTTGGCACGAACCGATCCCGCAGCTGCTCGAGGGCACCGATCCTTCGGCCGTCGTCCGCCACCCAATCCACGACCTGGCCAAACCGCTGGCATCGATCCGGCGCGGTCGCACGATCCTGCTCGGCGATGCCGCACACGCCATGACGCCTGATCTGGGGCAGGGAGGCGGCCAGGCCATGGAAGATGCAGCCACTCTCGCCACTCTGCTGGCACCGGACGCGCGGCGCACGGCCCCCGACATCGACGGCATCCTGGACCACTACGACTCGCTACGTCGAAAGCGGACTCAGCCGATGGCACGCAGGTCCCGGCTCGTCGGAAGGGCCGCGCAGCTGCGGGCGGCACCCGCCGTCGTGCTTCGGGATGCCGCCATCCGACTCACACCGGCAGGCGTCATGGCACGGCAGGTTCGCTCCCTCCAGCGGTGGACGCCGCCCGTCCGTGACTAGTTGAGCGTAGCGGTGTCGATGACGAAGCGGTAGCGGACATCGGAGGCGAGCACGCGCTCGTAGGCCTCGTTGATCTTATCTGCCGGGATGACCTCAATCTCGGCGCCAAAGTGGTGCTCGGCGCAGAAATCGAGCATCTCCTGGGTTTCGCGGATGCCGCCAATCATGGAGCCGGCGAAGGACCGTCGTCCGCCAATGAGCGAGAACGCGTTGACCGGCAGCGGCTCGGCGGGTGCACCAACGTTGACGAGCGCACCGTCAAGGGCGAGCAGGCCCAGGTAGTCGCTGATGGGAAGTGAGGCGCTGACCGTGTTGATGATCAGGTCGAAGGATCCGGCCAGATCCGTGAATGTGTTCTCGTCGCTGGTGGCGAAGTAGTGCTCGGCGCCCAGGCGGAGCCCGTCTTCCTGCTTCTTCAGGGACTGCGAGAGCACTGTCACTTCCGCGCCCATGGCTGATGCCAGCTTCACAGCCATGTGTCCGAGCCCGCCGAGTCCGACGACGGCGACCTTCTTACCCGGTCCGGCGCCCCAGTGACGCAACGGCGAGTACGTGGTGATGCCTGCGCACAGCAGCGGTGCGGCCACGTCGAGCTCGATGCCCTCGGGGATCCGGAGCACAAAGTCCTCGGTCACCACCACGTGGGTGGAGTACCCGCCCTGGGTAATGGAACCGTCGCGATCCACGGCACCGTAGGTACCCGTGTTGCCGTTGAGGCAGTACTGCTCCTCCCCAGCCACGCAGTTCTTGCACTCGCCGCAGGAGTTCACCATGCAGCCGACGCCAACCCGGTCGCCGATGGCGTGCTTGGTGACGTTGGAGCCGATTTCGGCAACGACCCCGGCGATCTCATGGCCGGGTGCCAGCGGGTAGGCCTGGGATCCCCAGTCGCCGCGGACCGTGTGGATATCCGAGTGACAGATACCTGCGTACTTGATGTCGATCAGCACATCGTCGGGGCCGACGTCGCGGCGTTCGATAGTGGTGGGGATGAGGTCCTCAGTGGCGGATGGGGCTGCGTAAGCATTAACGGTCGTAGGCATAAATGACTCCTGCACATCGTGTTGCTTGAATTCTTTTCCATTTGCCAAACGTCAGAGTCCGACGTCGTTATTCCTCAGTGGGAGAACGAACCGCTCAGCCATTTGCTGGACGTGGGTCAGGATGCCTATTGACAGAACGACAAAACGGGCGGATTCTAAAACTGTCAGCATCGCTTTTAGAAGGAGAGTGTCATGGCTGCCATGGATATTCCGGCCCCAGCAACTAAAGGAATGGGCCACACCCTGCACCGCGCCCGGGTGGAACCGGCGTATGGAGCATTTTTGATGTTGTGGATCGGATTCATTGTGCTTCCGATCGCGTTCGGCCTGGACAAGTTCGCTAACGTCCTGACCAATTGGGAAGCCTATCTCGCGCCCTCGGTCGTCGGCATGCTGCCCTTCAGCGCCTCCACGGCGATGCTCATCGTTGGTGTTGTAGAAGTCGCGGCGGGAATCATGGTCGCTATCAAACCCCGCTACGCAGCCTATGTTGTGGCGCTCTGGCTGGGCGGCATCATCGTCAACCTGCTGATCTACTCCGGTTTCTACGACGTCGCCCTGCGTGACTTCGGGCTTCTCGTTGCCGCGGTCGCGTTGGCGCAATTAGCCCGCTCCTACGACCGCGAGGCAGATAAGGGAGGCCGGGCCAAGGCCTGAGCAGGAGCTGGGCGCAGAAGATCCACGTCTGGCTCAGAAGCTGCTTACCGCTCACAGTCGCCGGCGGCTACTGGGCAATTGGCCAGGCGCCGCGAATTTACTGGACTCTATAACGAGACACAGAACCGGCGGGAAGGGGACTGAACCCCTTCCCGCCGGTTCACGGCTGTATCCGTTCGGCACGGAAACTATGGAATGGCTAGCACTCGAGCAACAGCATGTGCCCCGTGCCGACCTAGCGTAGCGTCGTGGCGCTGATGTCCGAGGTCGTCTTGGCCCTCTGGGGAAGGACAGCCCGGTAGTAGGCCTTTCCTGGCTTGTAGGTGCGGTAGCTGGCCTTGCCGCTGCTGAGGCTGACCGTCTTGATGGTCTTCCAGCCACTCGTCGTCTTTCGCTGGATCTTCACCCCGGTCGGGCTATAGTACGAGTACTTATATGCGGACGGGTTGTAGTAGCGGGCGGAGACATTGACAGTCACGTAGTTGCCCTTGCGGGCCGACGAGATGCCGGCCTTTGCTTTCCCTCGGACGTAGAACGTCTTGGCGGTGCGGTCCGTGTAATCCAAAAAGTCGTAGTTCGACTTGTATCCGAAGATATCCGATGGGCCGATCTTGTAAGCACCGAGGCCGTCGCTGCCACAAATTAACATCCGCTCGGATACGTCGCTGCCACCAAACATCAGAAAATTCTTAATGTAGCCGTTGCGGGTGACATCGGTATCGATGTAGAAGTCCTCGACTGAACTGGATACAGTACGTTTCACCTTTACGGTGTTGTACTTGCAATCTGATGACGAAAACACCATGTTATTGGCCGTAAAGCCGGTGACCTCGACGGGGCGGGTGGCGGCCGACGCGGCCGGCACCGAGATGAGCCCTGCCGTCAAGGAGAGGACGGCTCCAACCGCCAGCAAGCCCAGTTTTTTGCGCGCTGAATGACGCATGATTCCCCCAAAGTGATGTGATGCGAGTGATCGCCGTGCAGAGCCGTGCGAGGCGGCCAGAGTGGCTCGCTGAATAAAGTGTAGCTTCAACCGGTGGTATGTCAACGCGCGGACCTAAGGGGCTCAACTGCAGGGTCAGCCGAACCGTTTCCGGGGAGCAAGTCCTATTGAAGTACTCCGCTAAAGTACTCTTCCGGTTTCCGGTTGGCGTTATTGGGGTGGTGTGTTGATAGCTGCATAGCTGGGCGCGCTCTCCGAAGCCACGGGCTCATCCGCCTGGATGGCTCGTGCGGCAGTTTCAATGGAACCGAGTGAAAGCCTGAAGAGGAATGATCCCGTGCTGACCCGTGCTGCACCGGCGCTGGCGAGTTCGCTGAGGGTGGGGCCGCCGGGTTTGAACAGCACATTCACGGGTGCCGGAATTTCCGAAACAACTGCGCGGATAGGCTCCTGTCCGGTGATACCGGGGACGAAGATTCCGTGAGCTCCGGCCTGGATGTAGGCGCCAGCCCTTGAGATGGCCGTCTGATGCTTATCCCGATCGGATCCCTCGTCCTTGATCCAGTAAGGGTCCGTGCGGGCATTGATGAACAGCCCTGGAGCGGCACGGGATATTGCCTTGATTTTTTCCGTCGCGACCTCAACCGGGATGAGGGTATCGTCGGCACGGCCGTCTTCGATGTTGATTCCGACTGCCCCGGCGGAACGAATCTCACGCACGTAGCCCACCACGTCGTCGGGGTTGTCACTGAATCCGTTCTCAATATCAGCGCTTACCGGAATACCGAGACGCGTACACTGTTCGACGAGTGCCAGGACGTCGGCGAATGTCCGTCCTTCGCCGTCGGGCTGTCCTCCGGCGTAGGCGGTTCCGAGGCTTGTTGTTCCTATTACACTGTGGCCCGCCGAATGCAGGCAGCGTGCGGATGCTCCATCCCACGCGTTGACCAGGAACAATGGTTTCCCTGGTTGATGGAGGGCCGCGAAGTTGTCGAAGTCCACAGTGGTCACACTCCCCAGAAGCCGAGTGAGAATTCTGCGATAACAGTGGCTAGGACGAACGACGCGGTGATGGCGACGATCCCAACAGGCACAATTTTCCAGCCGATTTGGCGCAGCAAGGGTACGTCCTTACCGAGGCTGAGGCCAGCGCTAACGAGTACCACCGTGGCAATGGACAGGAAGTCCACAGCAGTAACATACTGCACGAGCGTTTCGCCGATTGGCGACCATGGTGACGAGATGAGCGCACCGATGGTCGTTACCCAGACGATGGAGTAAATGAACCGCATAACCTTCGTCAACGCAATGCTGATAACCAATAGCGCGTCCATGGTGAGATAACCGAGCACGATGTCCCAGTTGAAGCCCCCAGCAACTATCGAGGCGGTGATGATGCCGATAATGGTTATGCCTCCGAGGCCGATCCAGAGCGGTACGGTAATTGGTTCCGTACCGGCGGACACAGCTTCCCGGAACTGACGGTTATCGGCGGAATTTTCATCGGCGGCCTGGGCCGCTGTCTTCTTGTGCGTGAGGAAGTGGTAGAACTTATCGGCCAGCGGGAGGGCAATGTAGATTCCGACGTACACGCCAAGAACGGTTGTAATCAGGTTGGAGATGGCGGCCAAGGCGAGGACCGCATCGACTTGAGCTGGAAAGGCATCCGCAATGCTCGCCGTCGCAGCGGCCATCATGGAACCCGAACCTACTCCGGCGCCCATGGCCAATGCGAGTGGATCGAAAATGTCGAGCGAAGTTACGAGCCCGGCAAGCAGTGAAATGTAGACGGCACCGAAGAGCGTTCCAAACACATACATTGCGAGTACGCCGCGATACTGATCGGAATCGGAACCATACTTCTCGCTGACCATTGCAAAGGCCGGCTCGCGGTCAAGGGAGAATGTTGCACCGATGGTTGGTTTGCCCATCCTCAGCAGCACCGCCAGGGGAAGTGCCAGGGCGATGGTACCGAGAAGGTGGCCGAATTCCTGAAGCAGGAGTGCCGGACCAGCTTCGAAAACGGTGCGCAGGCTCGGTCCGATGTTGAAGGCCAGGCGGGCAACCAGCAGTAAAACGAAGAGCCCCACCAAACTGTTGGCTACCCGTTGGAGCTTCAGCGGCATCGGCTTGAATTTTTGGATCGAAATGATCGCGCCAATAATGATGCCCCATACCATCGGGAAGATCGAGATTGCGGCCGGGCCGACAGGAATCTCAACAGTGCCGATAAGTTCGGACACGATGGCGATGACGAGTGTGGCCGCAAGGATGGGCACAACGTCTGCGAGACGCGCCCGTTGAACTGCCGTCTTTTCTACTTCGGTTCCCATGATGGGCCTTTCTACATTTCGTTAAGGGCTGCGGCGTTGGACCGAACGGTCTCAATATGATCTGGGGAAGTGGCTATCGTGGCGGCGATCCACGCCATGGCAATAGCTGAATCGAACATCAGGTCGTAGGCGGCAGGTGTATCCGCTGCTGCTGCGAAATCCTTCGTGTGAAGGGCATGTCCAACTCCGGGGATGCCTACGAAAGGATGGATGCTCGGCACTTTTTGGGACACATTCCCCATGTCAGTGGAAGCGGGCAGCAGCGGGAGTCGACCTTCGACGGAGTGGCCAAGGAAGGAGATCGATTCATTCCACAGCGCCGCCAGCAGGTCGTCTTGAATCAGCGGTTCGTACAAGGGTTCCGTCGCTTCAATCTCCAGTTGCGTGCCCGTAGCCAATGCCCCGGCTTCAAAACAGCGCCGCACCTTGGCGAGTAACTCCTCGTAGGCGGCAAGCGTGGTGGCCCGGCACTCGAATTCGACGACGGCCTTATCGGGGATGATGTTGGTGACCCGTCCCGCTTCCCTGACGAATAGCGCGACGCGGTTTGTGTCTGGCAATTGTTGGCGCAGCAGACCAATGGCTACCTGGGTGATAGTCGCGGCGTCCGCTGCATTGATGCCCGCGCTGGGACTTGCGGCGGCATGTGCTCCCCGACCGGTGTAGGTGGCACGGAATCGCCCCACTGCCTGGCACGTCGATCCGGTTATGTTGTAGGTGGGAGTTTCGTTCGTCGGGTGCATCATCATGGCGATATCGACGTCGTCGAAGGCGCCTTCGCTGATCAGTACAGCCTTGCCGCCACCATGTTCTTCGGCCGGTGTGCCGATGACCTTCAGCCTGATATCGAGTTGATCGACAAGCGGCTTGAGGCCAAGGGCGGCAGCGACACTTGCACCGGCGATGACGTTGTGTCCGCAACCATGGCCGATTCCCGGAAGCGCGTCATATTCGACGCAGATTCCTACGGTGAACTGACCGGTGCCGGCGACCGCAGTGAACGCGGTAGGCAATGAGCCGTAACCGCGCGCCATGTCGAAGCCTTCGTCCTCAAAGAGCTGGCAGAGTGCGGCCGCTGATGCGGTTTCCTCGAAGGAGATTTCAGGATTCGAGTGGATCCTCCTGCTCAGCTCCAGGACCTGGTCTGCCTTGTCAGCAATCGTGCTGGCAATGGCGGAGTTAACTGGATTGCTGTGATTTATGGCTTGGTCGATATCCGGCATTAGATACCTCTGTTCAATTCAGGAGGGATGGAGTTCAATTTCTAAACGGACGTTCAGGGTTCGGTGGGCCGTTCTTGGATAAGTTCCATAAACATTGTGTGGTGCAGCGTTTCCACATGCGAGCGGGCTAATTCCACTGCGGCGGAAACATCGTGTCGGATCAGGGCGGCCACCAGGGCAACATGGTCCTCGTTGGCGCGGTGTAGATCCTCGATGGGGTAGGGGACGAAGTACTCATACAGCTCGGTCAGAGCCGCAGTATGGACTTCTATGGCGTCACCCAGATGTGACGACTCGGCAACGAGACGGTGAAATTGATTGTCTGCTTGATGGTACTCCGACCAATTCTTTGCAGCGGCCATCTCCTGCGTCAACGTTTCCAGCTGTCCCAGCTCCTCGTCGGTGGCATTCACAGCGGCGAAGTGGGTCACTGCGCATTCTGCCAGCAGCCTTCGGTCCACGAGTGCGTGGATAGCGGGGGCATCGGCGCTCGCCGACCGCAAACGGTTCAGGACATCCTGGGGCGGGTATTCGGCTACGAACGTTCCGCCATCGCGGCCACGACGCCGAACGACTAAACCCTCTTCTGCCAGGTTCGCCATGGCACGCCGGGCAGTCATGGGGCTGACGGAGAGGCCCAGCGCGATGTCTTTCTGCCCCGGGAGTTTTTCGCCGGGTTTGAGCAGGCCGAGCCAAATCGCAGTTGCAAGCCGCGCGCGTACGGCATCGATGGCGCTGCGTCGGCCTACCCTGGCCAGAGCTCCTGTATGCAGCGCGGACTCTTCTTCGAGCATCCTTGATGGAGCGTTCATAGGCCAACCATATCGGCGTTTCCGCGCATGGTTTGATATTAGCTCAAATTGATCTAATATTGCATGCGTCACATCAGTTTTCCTCTAAAGGTGCCTCGCCATGTCACACGTTTTGCCACTTCTCGCCGTTCAGGCGGAGCCACGCCAGATTAGTGAACCGGTGTCTGCGTTCGCGGCGGAGGTTGGCGCCGCACTGGACAACCACCCGGAGTCGCAGTTGGTGGTCTTTCCGGAACTGCATCTCTTCGGTGACGGCGTTCCTGACCAGCAGCGAACAGAAGCGCTTCAGGATTCCGCCCAGCCTCTCGACGGTCCGCTGGTTCGCGATCTCCAGGAGCTGGCCGGGGATCTGAAGCGATGGCTCGTTCCGGGCAGCATCTGTGAGCGGGGGCCTGAGGGGCAGCTGTTTAATACGGCTTTGGCTATCTCCCCAGAGGGAAAGCTGGCGGCCAGCTATCGCAAGATCTTTCCATGGCGGCCTTACGAACCGTATGACCCGGGCGATGCTTTCGTCACCTTCGACCTCGAAGGATTCGGCCGTGCGGGATTATCCATCTGCTACGACGCTTGGTTCCCGGAAGTCAGCCGACAGCTCGCGTGGATGGGTGCAGACGTCATCCTCAATGTCGTGAAGACAACCACGAAAGACCGCGAGCAGGAACTGGTCCTGGCCCGGGCAAGCGCGATTACCAACCAGGTCTTTATCGTGAGCGTCAACTGTGCCAGCCCTACCGGGCGCGGCCAGAGTCTCGTCGTCGATCCCGAGGGCAACGTGATAGAGGCGCTCGACGGCGATGCGCCAGGGATTCTCTCAACATACCTCGATCATTCCCACGTAGAGCGTGTGCGAACCCACGGCACTGCTGGTCTGAACCGCATGTGGTCGCAGTTTCATTCACATGAAGCTCCGATCGAACTGCCCGTGTATCAGGGCCGTATCAACCCCTCGACCTGGACCCCGCAAGTCCATCGCCCGTAAGGATTCACTCATGCAGCAAACGCCGCACCTCGTACGGACGCTCCGGCTTCCGTCGCTTGTCCTTTTCGGACTCGCCTACCTGACCCCGCTTATTGTCCTGGCGATTTTCGGCGTGATAGCTGAAGCAACGGGCGGCGCATCGCCGTCGGCCTATCTGCTGGCGCTCGCTGCAATGTTGTTCACCGCGCACAGTTACGGCCGGATGGCGGTCGCCTACCCGGTGGCCGGTTCCGCCTACACCTACGTGCGCCGGTCGATTGAGCCGCGCACCGGGTTCCTGGTGGGCTGGGCGATCCTTCTCGATTACCTGTTCCTGCCGATGGTGATTTGGCTGATCGGTGGTTCCTACCTCAACGCGCAGTTCCCGGGAGTTCCGATCGGGCTGTGGATTCTGGGCTTCGTCGCCATCACCACGCTGCTGAACATTATCGGTATCAAGGTCGCAGAGAAGGCGAACTACATGCTGATGGCCTTCCAGCTGCTGGTCATCGCCATCTTCGTGGCATTGACCATCGGAACTCTCGTTAGTACCTCGGGCGCGGAAGCACTAATCAGCCCGGAGCCCTTCTTCAACAGCACATCCAGCCTCAGCACCATTGCGGCCGGCGCCGCCATTGCCGCGTATTCCTTCCTGGGATTCGACGCCGTCACCACGCTGACGGAAGAGACGATCGAGCCGAAGAAAAATATGCCCAAAGCCATCATGCTGATCGCCCTTATTGGTGGCGCCATTTTCGTGTCGGTGTCCTACATAACGCAGCTCATCCGCCCGGGTGGGACCTTCGAAGATTCGGCGTCGCTGGCATCGGACATTGCTTTGCAGATCGGCGGACAGCTTTTCGGTGCCATCTTCCTGGCCGGCCTCGTCGTCGCGCAGTTTGCTTCCGGTTTGGCGGCCCAGGCCAGCGCGTCCCGGCTGCTCTATGCAATGGGGCGGGACGCGGTCCTGCCCCGCAGGATTTTCGGTTACATCAACGCAAAGTTCCATACGCCGGTGTTCAATCTGATTCTCACTGGAGCCGTTGGATTGGTGGCAATCTTCCTCGACGTCGCCACGTCCACTTCGTTCATCAACTTCGGGGCTTTCACGGCCTTTACCCTGGTAAATGTTTCGGTGATTGCCTATTACATGAGGCAGCGGAAGGCAGGCCAACGGCTCAACGTAGTGTCCTACCTCGCGCTGCCGGCGGTGGGTGCACTCATCGATGCATTCCTGCTCACGCAGCTGGATCCGACGGCGATCACCCTCGGCCTGATCTGGCTCGGCCTCGGAGTCATCGTTCTGGCCATCGCCACCCGTGGTTTCCGCAACGCACCTCCGGAAATGGCGGAAGCGGAGAAAGAACCCGTCTGACAAGTTTCACCACCAATACCCGCTTCTGAAAGCCGGAAACCACATGCGAATCACGCTGGCACAGCTGGACTCAGACTCCAACGTCGGGCGGAACCTGGACCGGATGGATGAGATGGCCGCCAACGCAGCCAGGGACGGAGCACGCATGATCGTGTTTCCGGAGTACGCCATGTACGAGAAGCCGCGGGTGGACAGCAGTTTTGCCGCGGTTGCTGAACCGGTTGATGGGCCTGTGGCCGGGAGGTTTGCAGACATCGCGAAGCGGCATCAACTTGTACTGGTGGCCGGGTTCATCGAAAGTTCCGATGAACCCGGCCGGGCCTACAACACCATCCTTGCGATAGGTCCAGACGGTAAGCGCCTCGCGCTGTACCGGAAGATCCACCTGTTCGACAGCCAGGGCTTTCAGGAATCACTGCACATCAAACCCGCCACGGACCTGCGGCCGGTGACATTCGACGTCGGCGGTACCGTCTTCGGAATTCTCACCTGCTACGACCTCCGGTTCCCCGAAATGGCACGCTCAATTACCGACGCCGGAGCGCAGGTCCTTCTGGCGCCGTCGTCATGGGTTCCCGGTCCGGACAAGAGGGATCAGTGGAACGTCCTGACGAGGGCGCGGGCTATGGATAACGGTGTTTTCGTAGTGGCGGTGTCGCAGGCAGAACCGGTATCCATCGGCTCAAGCCTGGTCGCGGACCCGATAGGAGCGGTGCTGGCGCAGTGCGGCGGCGGAGCGATGAGCCAGACCATCGATTTGCCTCTGGAGCGCGTGGCCGAAGTTCGGCGGTTGTTCCCTCTCGCGCAACAGCGACGGCTCTGACAGGCAGCCCTTCAGCGCGTGAGGCGCGTCGGTGCGCCCGGTCTCCGGGCAAACCTACACACTTCTTCCACATGTCCCGCCCACACCGGCCATATGGCGCGATTGTAGGCTCGAAGCATGACGGAGGAGAGCGGGACAACGCGCACATTATTGGTCGTCGAGGATGACCCGACCATCAACCAGGCCGTGGCCGACAGGCTACGAGCGGAGGGGTTCGACGTCGTCAGTGCCTTCGACGGTCCCGGGGCACTCACAGCATTTGAAGAGCATGGGCCGGACCTCGTCCTCCTTGACGTGATGCTCCCCGGATTCGACGGGCTCGAGGTGTGCCGGCGGATTCAGGCTCAGCGGCCGGTTCCGGTTTTGATGCTGACCGCCAAGGTGGACGAGACCGACGTGTTGGTTGGTCTGGGCGTGGGAGCTGACGACTACGTGGCCAAGCCGTTCCGGATGCGCGAGGTGGTTGCCCGGGTTCAGGCGCTGCTGCGGCGGGTCGACCGGGCCAAGGAGCTGGCCGTCACCCAGCAGCCACCGCTGGCGGTCCGCGACCTCGTACTGCACCGCGACACCCGCCGGGTACAGGTCGACGGCGCCGAGGTTCACCTGACTCCGTTGGAGTTCGACCTGCTCGCCATGCTCGCCGAGCAGCCCGGAACCGTGCACAGCCGTGAGGCGTTGATGACCGAGGTTTGGGGATGGGCCGACGCCCGCGGCACGCGCACGCTCGACAGCCATGTGAAGTCCCTGCGCGCGAAGATCGGCGCCACCAGGCTGCGTACAGTCCATGGCGTCGGCTACGCCTTGGAGTACTGACATGGCCGGGGATCCGTCGCGCCGCACTCGTCCGCTGGATGGAGTGGCGTCGATCAAATTCAAAATTGGCCTGCTCGTCGCGCTCAGCATTGTGGCCGCCGTCGTCGTGCTTCAAGTGGGAAACCGTGCCGGGGTCCCCGGCTGGTTGACCCTTCCGGTAACACTCGCCGCCGCGCTGGGTGTCACGCAGTGGCTGGCACGTGGGATGACGGCGCCGCTCCGGGAGATGACCCGTGCAGCCGGCCGGATGTCGACCGGCGACCACTCCGTCCGCGTCAGTTCCACTTCGGCGGACGAGGTGGGCAGGCTGGCGCGCGCCTTCAATACGATGACCGGCGATCTGGCCATGGTCGACCAACAGCGGCGTCAGTTGCTGGCGACGGTGTCCCACGAACTGCGCACTCCGTTGGCTGCACAGAGGGCGCTGCTGGAGAACCTTGTCGATGGAGTGGTCAGGCCCGACGACGACGTTTTGCAGAGTGCGCTCACACAGTCAGAGCGGCTGAGCAGGCTGGTTGAAGACCTGCTCGACGTCGGACGCGTCGACGGCGGAGCGGCGCCCCTCCACCTCGCGCCGGTCTCCGTGGCCGAGCTCCTTGACCAGGCGGTTGCCGAGTCGAAGGTCGGCGGGAGGCGGGTGCGCATTGAGGCATCGGTCGAGACGGAGGGTCTGGTGATCCAGGCGGATGCCGCGCGGTTGGCCCAGGTCGTGACGAACCTGCTCGATAACGCAGTCAGGCACAGCCCGTCCGACGGTGTTGTGCAAGTGCGTGCCGCTGCCTACGACGACGAGTGGTTTCTTGAGGTGACTGACCAAGGCCCCGGAATCCCGACAGAAGATGCGCAGAAGGTGCTCACCCGGTTCTGGGTGGGAGACGACCGAAGCGGCGGCACCGGACTTGGCCTGGCTATCGCCAGCTGGGTCTGCCAACTGCACGGCGGCTCCATCGCTGTCCTGCCCCGGCTCGACGGCGAAACTGGCGCCCGGGTGCGTGCGGTGCTGCCGCGCAACCCCACCCACCCTGCTCCAACTCGCCCAGACACTGAGGAGACTCCCGTGACCACCCATTCCCACGACATCGGTCCGGCCCGCGGCTCGACCATTGAGCTGCCGTCATTCTCCAGCTCACTGTTCGGCAACTACTGGCCCGAACGCGGTTTGCAGACGGCACCCGTGGCGCTCTACTCGTCGATCGCGATCGGGATACTTGCCGCCGTCGTACTGCCCTACCGCAACTTCGGACTCGGCACCCTGCTGGTGCTGCTGGTCTCCGGTGGCTTGATGCTGACGCTGTCGGCCAATCGCCGTCGTCCGTGGACCATACTGGCTACGACCCTGTGCCTTGGACTGGGATCGCTGGTCATATTGCGCGCGGCGGAGTGGTTGGCGGTCCTGGCAGTTCTGGCCGCCGGGGTACTTGTCACCACCTCGCTCACCGGTGCCAAACGCCTGCTCCCGATGCTCGCCGGTGGAGCGTCCTGGGTGCTCAGCGGAATCCGCGGGCTGCCGCTGCTGCGCCGTACTTTGGCGGCAACCAGCCGGCACCGCATGCTGTGGCCCGTGTTGCGCACTGCAGCGATCTCGCTCGTGGCGCTCGTCGTCTTCGGAGGGTTGTTCGCCTCCGGTGACGCAGTTTTCGGCTCCTGGGTATCGCGAGTGCTACCTGAAGTAAACATCGCCGACAGTCTCGTGCTGCGCACCTTCGTGTGGTTCGTGGTTGGCGGCGTGGTGCTGGCAGGGTGCTACCTGGCGCTCAACCCGCCACAGGTCGAGACCGTCGCGTTGCCGCCGGCCCGGGCTGTGACCCGGACGTGGGAGTGGTTGGTACCCGTCGGCGTCGTCATCGCAGTGTTCCTGGCCTTCGTCGTGGCGCAGGCCTCAGCGATGTGGGGCGGTCACGCCTTCATCCGGAGCACTACCGGACTGAGCTACGCCGAGTACGTACACGAGGGGTTCGCTCAATTGACCATCGCCACGGCACTGACACTCGCAACCATCGCGCTGGCCGTCCGGAAGGCACCCCAGGCCACCAAAAGGGATCAGTTCCTGATGCGCGTGGTCTTGGGAACCCTGTGCTTGCTCACCCTTGTGGTTGTCGCTTCGGCGATGTTCCGGATGGCGGTCTATCAGCAGGCCTACGGCTTCACCGTGCTGCGGGTGCTCGTTGACGCGTTCGAGGTCTGGCTCGGCATCCTGGTGTTGCTGGTGCTTGTAGCCGGCATCCGACTGTCCGGCTGGTGGCTGCCGCGGGCAGCACTCGTCTCGGGTGCGGCGCTGCTGCTGGCCATTGGTCTGGCTAATCCGGAGGCGTGGGTGGCCCAGCAGAACATCGAGCGCTACCAGGCGACGGGCAAACTGGATCTGAATTACCTTTCCACTCTCGGACCGGATGCCACACCGGTTATCGAACAGGGCCTGCCTGCCGAACTGGCACGGTGCGTGATCACCCAGCAGCCCGGCGCGGACGGGAGCACCAACGACTGGCTGGCTTGGAACCTTGGACGGGTACGGGCGGCCGATGTGCCCGGCTATGGCTCCGGGCAGGCGCCGATCGGTCAGTGCCCGGGACAGATCGGGCAATGAGGAGGCTCCCGACATCGACACGGCGCAAGGCGCTGCGCCATCGGCAGCTTCACGGAGGGGATCACGGGACGCTGAGTGAATAGGCGCCGTTGCTCGCCGATTGATCAGCACCAGTTGAGGACATGGATTCAACGCATACGGGCCGAGGGCTAAGGTGGATCCCCGCGATCATGCATCTTACCGAGCCGCCAGCGAGTTCAATTGTTGGAACATCTACAGTAAGCAATGTGCAACTGCTTTGAATGATTTCCTTTTGGTTTGAAGTCAGCGACCGAAGAGCCCGGTGTGAGAGAGCAAGATAACGACCGTGGGGGCCCTGCAATTCGATAGCGTTGCCTGCGAATTCCCGGATCTGATGGTGGGAGAGATCAATAACCGTTCGTCCACTGTCCATGAGGCGCCCAACAACTTCCCGTCGTCGGGCCTTTGATCGAATCATCTCTAAACCAACCATGGCGAAGGCAGTCGAAATACACATCATGACGTTGGTGTGGTAAATCGGCTTTCCAGACTCATCAGTGGCATCGAACATCATCGGCTCATAACCAAAATTCGTGCAGAAGCGCTCCAAGGCTACTGGGTCTGCCCTGTGGGATCTTGCGGCATAGGCAACGCGACTGTCGTGGTCCAATACCATTGCCCCGGTCCCTTCGAGAAAGACGTCATCCAGTTCCAATCCTGAATAATCGATGACGTCCTGCACACGGTAGTGCGTCTTGAGGAAGTCGAGGATGTCTCCCCGGCGCTCATGCCGACGGTTATGCGCGTACATGGGAAAAGTGGCTACGTGTCCGCCGGCATGTGTTGTGAGCCAGTTATTTGGAAATACGCTGTCCGGCCGTGTGTGCTCGTGGTCATCGAACACGTGGACCGTGACTCCCGCATTCCTCAACGTTTGCGCCAGCCGCGTGACTTCGTCGCGGGCCCTCCCGGCGAGCACATAGCCGCTTTCTGTCCCAACTGTTTGGAAGGCGTTATCGCTGGCGGTGAGGGGGTTTGGCATGAATTTGTGAGGTCTGATCAGGAGGACACATGTCGGCGCTTGAACGGACATACTGTCAAGAACCGACAGGAGAGAGCGCGCCGACCAACCCGAATAAGTCTTTTGGATCCTCGGGATTCGCAACGAGGTCTATTTCCTCAAAGAACTCTGTACCGGCGACGGCATCCCGTAGGCAGCGAAGAGCGGAGAAATCAGCCACAGCGAAACCGACCGAATCGAAGATGGTTATCTGCTCGGCGGAAATACGACCGGATGCATTTCCAGTAAGTACTTGCCAGAATTCGGTAACCGAGAAGTCAGCTGACATCTGCTGAATCTCGCCCTCTATCCTGGTCTGAGGTGTGTATTCGACAAAGACGTCACCGCGATCAAGAATGGCGGCTTCAAGTTCTGTTTTACCTGGGCAATCCCCACCAATGGCATTAATGTGGACTCCTGCTGCAATCATTCCGGCGGTAAGTACCGTTGCCTCGGCTTTGTCGGCTGTGCACGTGGTGATGATGTCGGCCCCTTCCACAGCATTAGCGGCTGAGGTCGCGAGCGTTACATCAAAGCCAAGCGGTTCCAAATTCCGCGCAAACTTATCCATCGCCTGCGGGTCCGTATCCCATATGCGCAGATTCCGGACGCCAACCACACTGCGGAAGGCAAGTGCCTGGAACTCGGCCTGACTTCCCGTTCCGACCATAGCCATAGTTGTGGAATTGGGGCGCGCCAACTTCCTGGCCACCATGGCGGAAGTTGCTGCTGTTCTGAGCGCGGTGAGCAGCGTCATTTCGGAGAGAAAAGTGGGGTATCCGTTA
The DNA here is from genome assembly GCF_054511255.1 of Arthrobacter monumenti. Lineage (NCBI taxonomy): Bacteria > Bacillati > Actinomycetota > Actinomycetes > Micrococcales > Micrococcaceae > Arthrobacter > Arthrobacter monumenti. The sequence goes on from NZ_JBTNCY010000002.1 coordinate 20,471, forward strand.
TGAACGTCGGCGAGCACTCCGAACGCCGTAACTGTTTGGAAACCGCGTGCAGGATTAGATGGATGACCGTTGACATACTTAAATCCATAGGTCGAATGATCGCTTGTTGGCATCAACTCAATAACGCCAAAAGGAGTGTGGCTTGCGATACGTGGTGTCTTATCAAACTGCTCCCAACGGCGGAAGTCGTCTTCCAGATACTCAACCATGGTCGGCATTATGCTTTCGACCCCTTGGCTGGCAACCCATCGCACCATATTGCGTACATCTACAAAGCGCGTCATTTCCGTTTCCTTTCAGCTGATTACTTGAATATCAGCCTATGAACCAGCGCTGTGCAGCATCAATTGTCACGCCGCCTGTCTTTTATTCAGTTTCTATACACTTTGCTTACTGGGCGCTTACACTTTGCCCATGCCTTCCCTAACTGATCTTGATCATCAACTCTTATCCGCGCTCAGGGAAGATGGAAGGGCCCCTGTTGCCACGCTCGCCCGGAAGCTGGGCGTTGCACGCGCGACTATCAATAGCCGATTGGAACGACTCATCGCCTCTGGAGTGATAGTTGGGTTCACCGTGAGAGTCCGCGACGAAGTCGATGCGCTGGAGATTCGTGCCATCACACTTATCGAAGTTGAGGGTCGAACGGCTAGTAAAGTCATCACCAAACTCAGGGGCTTCCCCGAAATCACTGCTCTTCACACCACCAACGGCGGTTGGGACCTGGTCGCTGAACTGCGAACTAATAGCCTGGGTGCCTTCGATGAGGTGTTGGGCAGGATTCGTGCCGTCGAAGGAGTTTTGAATAGTGAAAGTAGCTTATTGCTTAGCTCAGTGTTGAGATGACAGAGCGGAAGTCTTATCCAGGGACTGCCTCGTAGCTTCTCCAGTGGCAGCAACTATCGACCGGTGACAACCTCCGGACTTCCCGACGAACCGGGAAGAACCGGTACCGCATATCCACTGGACTGCTAACAGGGTCCCAATCAGGAGGACTGCCCGGTAGTAGGCTTTGGCCGGCTTGTAAGTCCGGTAGCTGGCTTTGCCCCTCTGAAGACTGACGGTCTGGATGGTCTTCCAACCGCTCGTAGTCTTCCGCTGGATCTTCACGCCAGTCGGGCTGTAGTACGAATAGGTCGTCGAAACTAATCTAGTTTCCGACCGCTCGTTGATTGGCTATGAGGCGTTACGGATGCAATCCATGAATATCCGTGTGCAGGCGGTTTGCCGGCGGTCGGGAAGTTGTACCAGAAGTATTTTTCGTTGGACCGTTGGCAGTAGTGGGATATGCGCGAGCCCCGCGAAGGAGATCATCGGAAGTACGAGTTCGGGAACGACGGTGATGCCGAGGCCGGCGGCCGCAAGACCCGCAACTGCCGCAACATTTTGTGCTTGCAAGACCGGGCCAAGTCGAACCTCTGCGTCTTCCAGCGCTCGTCTGACTGGTCCTTCAATGCTGCTTTCACTTCCAAATGCAATGAACGGCTCGCCTGATAGCTCAGACCAATCCAGATGTGCTTTGGAGGCGAAAGAATGCGTTCGTGGAACGGCGCAATAAAATGAGTCCAATCCAACCTGCTCTTGGTCCAACCCTTCAACCGCCCCGGATGTGGCGACTATACCAAGGTCCACGTGACCGGCTCTGACAGCAGCGAGAGTGGGTTCGAGGAGGCCGTCATTGATATGCAAACGCACTTCGGGATGTTTCTCGCGGAAGGTTAAGACGTGCGGCGGCAGAAACGTTGCGGCCACCGAGGGCAAACAGGCCACCGTGACAGAACCTCTGTCTCCAGTTAGGAACCCTTCAATGTCGCGGAATCCGTCATCAAAGGCAGCGAGTATTTTGTGGGCATACATGCTTACTTCTCGTCCGTCGCCGGTAACCTCGACATTCCTGGTTGTACGTACGAACAACCGAACATTGAGTCTTCGTTCAGCATCGGCAATCGTGCGGCTCAGTGACGATTGCGCGATCTGAAGGGCATCAGCAGCTGAGGTGAAGCTTTTGTGGTCAGCGACGGCGACGATGCTGCGCAAATGCGCGACGTTGAGATTTATGCTCACGGTTCATAAGTGTATGTCTAATTGATGTTGGACTGGAAGAAGTGACCGGCATCATACTGACGAGGGACAGTTTTGATCGAGAAGGGAAATCATCAATGCTTTCGCTCGTAGGCTATGCCACCATAGCCGTCATCTTGGCGCTTCTATTGAGTCAACGCGTCTCTCCAGTCGTCGCTCTTGCCGGTATCCCGATTGTCGGGGCGCTGATTGCAGGGAACTCGCCGACCGAAGTGGCGGGTTTCATCGCGGAGGGGCTCGGCGGCGTCGTCGGCGTTGTAGCGATGTTTGTTTTCGCCATCATTTTCTTCGGGATCCTTCGTGATGCTGGAATGTTCGATCCCGTCGTAAATCGCATCGTCAAATGGGGCGCCCGAGGACCTGTAGCAGTAACGCTTGCGACGACGACTTTGGCTCTAGTCGCTCATCTTGATGGATCTGGTGCCACCACCTTCCTGATAACAATTCCGGCCATGTTGCCGTTGTATGAGCGGCTCGGGATGAGCCGACTTGTTCTGACGACCTGTGTCGGGCTCAGCGCCGGAGTAATGAATCTAGTGCCCTGGGGCGGACCGACAGCAAGGGCAGCAGCCACAATCGAAGTTGATGCCAATGAGATCTGGGTGCCTCTGATCCCTGCCCAGATCGTCGGTATCATTTTTGTTCTGGCAATTGCGTACTTCCTAGGACGCAAAGAAACCAAGCGGCTTCAGCGCATTACAGATGGCGACGTTTCCGCTGAAGTTGAAGAGTCGACTGCACGGGTTGGCTCCGCTGACGGGCGGCATTTGAATGTGGATGGGTCTAGTGGTGACGCATCTGGTCAGCTCCAGACGATTACCCGGCAGTCGAGTTCTACCGATGAGTCTCTGCTTCGGCCGAAACTTCTGTGGGTCAATGTGACTCTCCTGGTCGCAACGTTAGCTGCCTTGGTTGCAGGGATTGCTCCGGAGATGTGTTTCATCGTCGCCGCCATTGTTGCTGTAAGTATCAATTATCCGGGGCTGAAAGCTCAGACCGCACGCTTTGACGCACATGCGAAAGCAGCCATGTTGATGGCGAGTACGTTGTTGGCTGCGGGAGTTTTGCTTGGAGTACTCGAAGGTAGCGGGATGATCGAGGCGATGGCGGGCAGCGCAGCAACCGTGATTCCTTCTGCCATGGCTCCCATGCTGCCAGTGATCGTTGGCGTACTCGGGGTGCCGATGAGTCTTCTCTTTGGACCGGACGCTTACTACTTCGGCGTGTTACCCGTCCTGGTTGGCGTTGGTGGTGAGTTTGGTGTCAGTGCTATGAATCTGGCACAGGCATCGGTGCTTGGACAGGAGACAGTTGGATTCCCTATCAGCCCTCTAACAGGATCGTTTTATCTGCTGGTCGGGCTTGCCAATGTCAATATTGGTAAGCACATTCTCCACCTGATCGGCTGGGCTTGGCTGGTCAGCATAGTCATGCTCGGCGTCGCAGTCGCCACAGGCGTAATTCCGTTGTGGGCATCATGAAAAAGGGCCGCGAAAGCATTCGGCTGGGTGCCGGTGCCGGATTCTCGGGAGACCGTATTGATCCCGCTCAGCAGCTGGCTGAGAAGGGCCAACTTGACTATCTTGTCTTCGAATGCCTTGGCGAGAGGACAATTGCCGCCAATCAAGCGAGGCGTTTGAAGGATCCACAGTACGGTTACGATTCGCTTCTGGAAGCCAGAATGCGTGCCGTGCTTCCACACATTTCTGCGGTCGGAACTAAAATCATCACAAATGCCGGTGCGGCGAATCCACTTGCAGCGGCCGATCATATTTCTCAGTTCGCTGCCAAAGTTTCTGGGGAAACAGTTAGAGTCGCTGCAGTCACAGGCGACGATGTCTTAGAGACCGTTCGTGCCCACGATCCAGTTGTCTGGGAAACGGGCCGGCGGCTATCTGAGCATTCTGAAGAGTTGGTTTCAGCGAATGCGTACATTGGCGCTGATTCGGTCGTACCCGCGCTCGAACAAGATGCAGACATAGTCATTACAGGGCGGCTGGCGGATCCATCCCTCTATGTCGCACCGATGATCCACGAATTCGGTTGGGATCAAGCCAGTGCTGCATTGCTTGGGGCTGGAACGGCGGTGGGGCATTTACTTGAGTGCGCCGGGCAATTAACGGGTGGATATTATGCTGATCCTTGCACAAAGCCGGTGAAAAATATGGCTTATCTTGGATTTCCATTCGCCGACGTTGAACCAGATGGAACAGGCGTATTTGGAAAGCTCCGTGATTCCGGCGGTACGCTCACCACGAAGACCTGTGCAGAGCAACTGCTCTATGAAGTAGGCAATCCGGGTTCGTATCTTACGCCGGACGTCACAGCAGACTTCACGAGCGTCTCGTTCGAAAGTCTTGGGGTTGACCTAGTCGGAATTTCCGGTGCCACCGGTCGCGTCCGACCGGAGAAGTTGAAGGTGACGCTCGGGTTCCGCGGCGGTTGGCTGGGCGAAGGACAGATAAGCTATGCCGGTCCAAGGGCATTTCAACGGGCGGAACTGGGAGCGGAAATCGTCTCAGAGCGACTTCGGGAGGTCCACGGTATTCCGGAGGACAGCATTTCGGTTGAATATATTGGTGCGGGTGCCGCCTTTAGGGGGATGCATACCGATCGTTCTGCTCACGAGGTGCGATTACGAGTATCCGCGCGACTTGATACTGAGGAAAGTGCGGACATCATCGGATGGGAAGTCGAAACGCTGTATACAAACGGGCCTGCGGGCGGGGGCGGCGCGCGGCGCTCGACCACAGAAGTGTTGGCTATACGGTCCTGCCTCATCCCACGACACCTCGTATCCACTGAAGTACATCTGATGGAGGCTGCGAAGTGACCGATAAAGAAGGTTCCGGCACGAGCGTCGATGACCTCGCTGATGTTCGCACGGGAGACAAGGGAGACACATTGATTCTCGCAGTGTTTCCCCGAAATGCTGATGCACATGAGTATCTACTGAAAAATCTAACCGTGGATCGGGTGTCATCGCACTATGGGAATCTTCTAACTCGAGAGGCCACTCGTATCGATATGCCCCGGCTTCCAGGGATAGTGTTCGAACTGCCCGGAGTGCTCGGCGGAGGTGTTACAAACTCTCCGTCACTCGATGGTCATGGCAAGTCTCTTAGCTATCATCTGTTGAGTCTGAAGGTATAGGCATGGCATGGAATTTGCCGAGCCGGATCTCCGGTAGCTGAGTTGTTGCTTTAGCTCCCGAGCAGTCGCTGGCCGTTGGTCCAGCAGACGGACCGGAGCCAATCGTCGTCGAGGCGGGGCTCTTCCTCGCGTAGGCGCTCGAGGGCTTCGAGCTGGTGGGCGTAGGAGTAGGGGATGTTCGGGAAGTCGCTGCCGAGGACGATGCGGTCGGGTAGGTCCGCCAGCCGGGGCAATAGCTCCGCGGGGAAAGGTGCGACATCTTCGAAAAAGTCCGTGAACACCATGGTCGTATCCAGGTGGACGTTCGGATAGCGGTCGGCCAGGTCGAGGAACTCGGCGTACTCGGGTGCACCGAGATGGGCGACGACGGCGGTCAAGGTTGGGTGGCGGCGCAGCACGCCTTCGAGTTTGTCGGGCCCGGTGAAACCTCCACGTGGAACCGGTCCGCTGCCAATATGTACGACGACGGGAACCGCCGCCTCGGCAAGCAAACCCCATACTTTGTCCAGGATGGGCTCGCGGATATCAAACCCACCGACCTGCGCATGGATCTTGAATACGCGTGCACCGCGTTCGAGAGCTGAGCGGACCTGGTCAAAAACGTCGTCCTCGGGATAGAACGTAGCGCTGGGAACACAGTCCGGATTCTCTGCCGCCAGGTCGAGTGCGAAGTCGGTTAGGTCGGCCGCCATGTTGGGTTTGTGGGCGTACGTCAGAGCGGTGAAGCAGCGCACTCCCATTTTCCGCAGGTGCGCCAGCCTGGTTTCCTGGTTCCAGCGATAGTTGATCGGCCAGGGCCGGCCGATCAGCGGGCCGGCGTCGTCGAAGTGTGCCCAGACGCGCCGCATCATCCGCTCGGGCAGGAAGTGGGTGTGGACGTCGATCAGGCCTGGCAGGCCGAGCCGCGCCCACCAAGCGGGGACGCCGTCGTCGGACATTGCTCCCAAGGTGCCGCCTTCCAACCGCCCAACTCCCATACACAGCAGTATTGCTCATAACGGCGGCGTCCTGGCCAACCCCACGCAAGAGCTGGCCAGGACGCAGTGGCGCTGCGGCCGTATTACCTGGCCAGGACTGTTTCGGAGGGTTCGGGTGCTGCCTCTTCCTTGTTGCGGTGGCGGGGGACAACGAGCGTTATCAGGGCACCAAGTACTGCCACGCCGGCGAAAACGTAGAAGGCCGCTTGATTTTGGACCTGTGCCGCAATCAGGAAGCCGCCGATGAGGGGGCCGAACACGCCGCCGAGGCGTCCGAAACCGGCACACCAGGAAACACCGGCCGCCCGGGCGGAGGTCTCGTAGTAGTTGGAAACGAAGCCATAAATGAGCACCTGGGTACCAATGGTTCCGACGCCAGCAACGGCCACCAGTGAGAGCAGCACCGCAAGCGGCAGTTCCAGTGTGAGCAGCACCAGCGACAGGGCCGCCAGGAAGAATGTCGTGGCGACAACCTTCCGGGGATCCAACCGGTCGGCCGACAGCGATGCGACCAGACCACCGAAGATGGCGCCGCCGTTGAGGACGAGCAGGAACGTCAGGGAGTACGTCTGTCCATACCCGTAGAGGCTCATGATCTCCGGCAGCCAGGTGTTGAGACCGTAGGTCAGCAGCAGGCCGGAGAAGCTCATCAGACCGAGCAACACTGTCGGGAAGAAGTAGCGCTTCGTGGCCAGGGCGGCAAAACCTGCGCGTTCAGCCTTGCGCGCGGGCTCCGACGAGTCGGTAACCGTGGCGGGCAACGGGATGCCGGTCTTGACCGAAACCGCTTTGGCATCGGCAAGGCGCCCACGGGACAGCAGCCACTTGGGCGACTCCGGGAGTTTCAGCAGGGCCATCGGGAACAGGAACAACAGCGGCAAGGCCCCGATCCAGAACAGGCCGCGCCAGCCAATCGCGTCGGTCAGGACGATCGCCAGCAGCGAGGCAAGCACCCCGCCAACCGGTACGCCGGAGTAGACGATGGCGTTGTAGAAATTGCGCTGACCCTTCGGCGCGAACTCCGCCACCATGGCGCCCGCCGTGGCGACGAGCGCGCCGATTCCGAGGCCTGTGAAGAAGCGGAGGGACCCAAAGACCATGACGTCGGGAGCCATGGCTGTTGCGGCCATCCCGAGTGAGAACACGACAATGCCGATCAGCATGATGCGACGGCGGCCGACATAGTCGCCGACGCCGCCGGCAACGAGCGCGCCGACCATGACGCCCAGCAGTGCAGCACTTCCCAGTGCTCCGGCTTCCGTTGCGTTGATGGCTCCAAGTTGGGTTGGGTCATCCAGCAGCATTGGGACGATGGCGCCGTAGACGACGAGATCGTACCCATCGAAAATCAGGGCCATGGCGGCGATCGCCACAACCCATCTGACGGATTTCTTTTGTTTCGCGGTCGCAGGTATCGCAGTTGATGTCATATGCGAGACTCCTTTGTCTTCGGGAACGTGTGCTCTCCCCAGGGGGCATTCCGGTGAGGTTGCCTTGACCTGCAGCTTCATCTGTTGCAAGCAGGCAACTGGACAGGAGGCGCCGTCGTCGTTCGCATATCCGGACCTCCACCAATTCATCCTGCCTGTCAGTGATCCCGATCACACTGGTTATTTGCCTAGGAGCGGTTAGGGGGTCGCAGCGCCGGAGTGCTGGGTGGGAATGCCCGGGCGGTCATAAGTCCTAGGGCACGCCTAGCACCCATCAAGCGGGGGCGTCGTCGCTGTTGGTTTTTGACGCGGTTAGCGGGCCTTCGATTTGAGGATAGCCTGCCGGTTTCGGGCGTACTCGTCGGGGTCGACCATTCCTCGTTTGCGCAAGTAATCCAACTGGTTCAGTTGCTGTTGCCTGCTGGGAGCAAGAGGTTGGATTGTCCGTCGAATTTGCTCCAACTGGCGTCTGTTAATAAGCCTGCGAATCAGTGTTGCTGTCAGTCCGGCGACCAGAAGGCCCAGGATCAGATGCCAATTTTCCAGTATCATGCGCTTCCCCCAATGGTCGCCAAAGCAACATCATAGCGGTGGCGGAAGGCAGACTTTCATCCAATCAGGCGATTGCGTCCCGCTAGAACTGCGGTGAAGCACATGACCAGCATGATGGCAGCCATCATTATCAGAGGCACCGTCCATCCGCCGCTCCAGTCATACAATGCGCCAAAGGCTACTGGTCCGGCTGCGGCAAGCCCATAACCGACGGACTGCGCCATGCCTGATAGATCTGCTGCCTGGGCGTGGTCGCGGGTGCGCAGGCTGAACAGGGACAGGGCGATGACGATGAGGCTGCCGCAACCCATGGCTCCCACGATCATCCAGAGCAGGGACAACTGGGGAGCCAAGGCGAGACCGGAGTATGCGATCAGGGCGAAGACGCTTGTGGTCAACGCCAACGGTCGCTGGTCGCGGGACCGATGCAGCAGTACCCCCGTGGTCAAGCTCGAGACCACTCCGGTGAAGAGGAAAATGGAGATGTGGATGCCGGACGTAGCTTGGGAAACGCCTTGGTCCTGTTCGATGCTGGGGAGCCAGGTCATAAAGGTGAAGAAAGCGACTGACTGGAGGCCCATGAAGACGGTCACCTGCCAGCCCAAGGCGGATTTCCACGGGGACCGATGTGGTGCAGTATCTCCTGTACTGGCTGTCGGCACTGCCGGGCGGCGGCGGAGCTTGGGCAGCATGACGGCCATGGCGATCAACGCGAGACCGGCCCAAATCCCAAGGGCAAGCCTCCACCCGCTCTCTGCAGAGTTGGCAATTGGTACGACGACGGCGGCACCGGCCGAGGCGAAGGCTCCCTGGACCGCTGTGTAGAGGCCCGTTACACTGCTGACACGATCGGGGAAATCGCGCTTAACCAGTGAGGGCAACAGGACATTCAGGAAGGCGATGCCGACACCCAGCAACGCCGTGCCGGCCCAGATTGCTCCCTCGATGTGCACCGACCGCGCGATGGTTCCGGCTGCGAGCAGCAGTAGGGATAGCCACAGGGCGCGGTCCAAACCGAGCCGGTGCGCCATCTTCGGGGCCACGGGGGAGGCAACAGCGAACGAGATGAGGGGCAGGCCTGTCAGGAGCCCGGCCATACTGCTCGACAATTGCAGATCACTGCTGATTTCCGTCAGCAATGGCCCAACACTGACGAAGGCCACCCGCAGATTCAGGGCTATGAGCAGGACGCCGAAAAAAGCCAGGCCGAACCGGGCAGTCCGTACCGGAGCGGTATGTTCAATTACCGGCATCGCGTTCCATCCTCACTTGGCTTCAGCAGCCGGTTCAGTAGCAACCTCAGTTTAAGGGGTCCCGAGTCCGAAATCTCCAAGCACACCATCGCCGCAGTCCGGAGTGTAGCCGACTCCCGACTTCCGTCTCCCGACTCCCGACCCCCAACGGCAGACGGTGTCGATTGCGATGCGGAATGAGCGCATACTGAAAGAACCAGTGGAGGTGGACTTAGATGGCCGCGGAAGATTGGACCCTTGGCGAACCTGAGGTGGAGCTGCCGGAGGAGCGTTATCGAACGCTGCCGGCGCGCATTCCGGTCGAGGACACTATCCCGACCAAGGACGCGTCGCCTCCGCCGGATCCGGAGATGGGCCGGAATCCCGACCGCGATTTCATGTTGCGGAACGCGGCAGGGTAGCGAACGCGGCAGGGTAGCGAATTCGCAGTCCGCGGATACGTCCGCGGCCGCCTACGCGCCTTCTTCGCCCGTTACGGGGCTGGTTCGCCGAACCACCTCAAGGGTGGGTTCGGGCTCCCGCACTGGAAGTGCAGAGGCCACCTGACTGCGCCGTGTCCTGACCAGCACATCCGACCGGATCCGGGTCTTGGTGTGTACTGCCAGGGCAGCGAGTCCTACAGAGAGTCCGCCAACCGCCAGGCCAGCGGGAACGTCGACGACGTAGTGCCAGCCGAAGTAGACAGTTGCGAGAGAGGTGAGCACCAAAAAGCTCCACATCATCCACCGCACCGGCTTCGGAAGCCGCGCCAGATGGGCGATCAGCGCAGCAGTGAATACGACGGATACGTGCAGCGAAGCGAAGGCAGCGATGCCGTGGACGGAGTCGGTCGCGTGCGGGTCGGCGAGCACCTCCACCCGGTTTTCGTAGAGCGCCTCCTGCAACCCGGTGACCGCCGTCGGAGTCAGGTCGGCGAAGGGTTCCTCGTTGACATAAATGGGTCCGAGCGAGGGCAGCATGTAGTACGTAGCTGTGCCGAGGATCCAGTTGAAGCTCAATGCGGTCACGTACCAGGCTCCGCGCGTAAGGTCATTGGACCAGACGAGCGCAGCGGCCAGCGTGATGGGCACGAAGAGCATGTAGAACATATACACGGCAGAAAGCACCACGGCGCTGAAGCCGGTGCCCAAAAGTGTGTGGAGCACGTCGGCCGGGTGTCCGCCGAAGGCGATCCAACTGTCAGTGGCCATCAGCGCACGGTCGGTCAGCCGCTCCTGCAGGAAGGGCAGGAAGCTCTTGAGGTTACGGTAGGCCACATAGGCCAGATAGAAGGTGCCGAGTCCGGCGGCGACGATGGCCAGCCGCGGTCCTGTCCACCGCTCATGCAGTATCTGCACTATCGACCGGCCCAGCCCGCGCATGCCTGGCCTTCGCAGCAGAACCCGGGGAACGACGTCGGCCGCCATTACCAACAGGACGATCAGGGGGAGCCGCACGTAGCTGGGTCCAAGGAACCCCTCGGGGTCGCGCAGCGGCAGCCCGGCCGCCGCGGCGGTCAGCACCATCAGCAGGCCGAAGGCAAGCGTGACTATCAGAGGGACACCGAACAGGCGGCGCCACGGAGGGCGTTCACGCCCGACTTCAGTGGTCATTAGACATTTCTATCCTATGAGGCGGCAGGGTTTAAGCGTGGCACAGGTCCACGCCCGATATGAAAACTGGATAGGAGAACCGCGAAGTTCTCCTATCCAGCATGCTCATGGGCACGCGGCGCGCACCTGACCGGCTTCCGGTTCTAGGTCGATGCCAGCCCAAAAATGAGCCAGCTGATCCCGAATCCGACGAAACCGATGATGGTTTCCATAACTGTCCAGGTCTTGAGCGTCGTCTTGACATCAAGTTCCAGGAACTTGCCGACGAGCCAGAATCCCGAATCATTAACATGGCTCAGCATAACGGATCCAGCGCTAAGAGCCAGAACGATGGCGACAACCTGCATGGCGTTGTAGTCGCCAGCCGCCACCAATGGCTGCATTAACGCCGCCGACGTGGTCAACGCAACAGTGGCGGATCCCTGGGCGACACGGATGATCGTTGAGATCGTGAAACCCGCAATCATGATAGGCATTCCGATATTTTCGAGGGATCCTGCGAGCGCGTCGCCGATACCACTCGCAACCAGGACTCCACCGAACATGCCACCCGCACCGGTAATGAGGATGATCGCGCAGATTGGGCCGAGCGACTTGTCGAGCAGGCCCTCGATGGTTGCCCGGCTGCGGCCGCGCCGGGTTCCCAGGACCACGGACGCGACCAGGACGGAGATGAGCAGGGCGACTGGCGTGGCGCCAAGGGTCATCAATATGCCTACCCAAGTGGCGTCGGCGTTGACGACGCCACTCGTGCCGAGGGTGTTGAGGACGGTGTTCATCGTGATGAGCAAAATGGGCAGCAGGAGCATCAAGATGACGGTGCCTGCCTTCGGCGGGTGTTGGTCGTGTTCCTGCTCGGCACCGCCGCTGATGTAATCCGGTACCGGGAACTTGAAGCGTTTGCCGCTCCACTGTCCGAAGGCGTATCCGGCGACGACCCAGGTGGGCAGGGCAACGGCCAAACCGACAAGCACGAGCAGACCAACGTTGGCGTCGAGCAGGCTCGCCGCGGCGACGGGACCTGGGTGCGGAGGCAGGAAGACGTGCATCACGGAGAAGGCGCCGGCCGCGGGGAGGGCGTATAGCAGGATGCCGCCGCCAAGCCTGCGGGCAACGGCGAAGATGACCGGCAGCATGACCACCAGGGCGGCATCCAGGAACACCGGGAAACCGAAAATCAGCGATGCGACGCCGAGAGCCAGCGGCGCCCGCTTCTCACCGAACAGACGCATCAGCGAGTCAGCCAGCGATTGCGCACCGCCGCTGACTTCAACCAGCCGTCCGAGCATCACACCGAGACCGACGAGCAGGGCGACGCTGGCGATGGTGTCTGCGAAACCGAAAATCAGGACATCGACGATGCTTCCCGCGGGGATTCCGGTAGCGAATGCGGTGATGAGGCTGACCAGGATGAGCGCGACGAACGCGTGCATCTTGAATTTCATGATCAGGAAGAGCAGGAGCACCACTGCTCCGGCCGCGATCAACAGCAGTGGAACTGTCCCCATCGGCTGGGTCCAGTTTTCGAGGATATCCATATAGTCCTTACTCAGGTTGGTGTGCGCATTGAAATGATTTTGGGCATGACGAGGTGCGGATCGGTGCGGGTGGTGCGCTTAGGACTGCGAAGGCTGCAAAATCACCATTCGGCGATGGAGCCGTCGGCGTGCCGCCAGACAGGGTTCCGCCAGCGATGGCCGACGGCGGCGCGCTCGCGGACGTACTCTTCGTTCACGTCGATGCCCAGTCCCGGCCCCGTGGGGATGGTGACGTAGCCGTCGTCGTACGCGAAAACTGACGGATCCGTGACGTAATCGAGCAGGTCGTTGGTGGTGTTGTAGTGGATGCCCAGGCTCTGTTCCTGGATGAACGCGTTGTGGCAGCCTGCGTCGAGCTGCAGGCAGGTGGCCAGCGCGATCGGTCCGAGCGGGCAGTGCAGTGCCAGTCCGACGCCGTATGCCTCCGCCATGGCAGCGATCTTCCGGGTTTCGGTGATGCCGCCGGAGTGCGAAGGGTCGGGCTGGATGATGTCGACGGCGCCGCTGGCCAGGATGGACTTGAAATCCCACCGGCTGTAGAGCCGCTCCCCGAGGGCGATAGGGGTGCTGGTCTGGCGCATAGCCTCGAGCAGGCCGTCGGTTTCTTCGCTGAGCACCGGTTCCTCGATGAACATCAACTTGAACGGCTCGAGCTCGCGCAGCAGGACCTTGGCCATCGGCTTGTGCACTCTGCCGTGGAAGTCGACGCCGATACCGACGTTGGGTCCGACGGCGTCGCGCACAGCGGCCACGCTTTCGATACAGGTCTGGACCTTGTCCCAGCTGTCGACGTACTGCATTTCGCTGGTGCCGTTCATCTTGACGGCGGTGAATCCGCGGCCAACCGCTTCCCGCGCCGCGGCGGCTGTATCGGCCGGTCGGTCGCCACCGATCCAGGAATAGACCCGGATCCGGTCGCGGACCGATCCGCCGAGCAATTCGGAGACGGGTACGCCGAAGGTCTTGCCCTTGATGTCCCAGAGAGCCTGGTCGATGCCGGCCAGGGCGCTCATCAGGATCGGTCCGCCGCGGTAGAAGCCGGAGCGGTACATGGTGCTCCACAGGTCCTCGATGTGCCGGGGGTCCTTGCCGACGACGTAGTCGGAAAGTTCCTCGACGGCGGCGGCCACGGTGGCGGCCCGGCCCTCGATGACTGGTTCGCCCCAGCCGGTGACGCCGTCGTCGGTCTCAATCTTGAGGAACAACCAGCGCGGGGGTACCTGATAGGTGGTTAGTTTGGTGACTTTCACTTATTGGCTCCTGCCGGCGAGTTTCTCCGGGCTGAAACCGCGCAGGATGGCCATCACCGGGCAGGCCGCGAAGGCCCCATCGAACCACTCGTTTACGGGCGCCATCCCATCTCCTTCGATATTGATGTTGTTACTTCTTCGAGTTCGGGCAGAAGTTTCTGCAGTTCGTCCAGATCCGCCCGCGCCTTCAGCGCCGTGACGGAGACGGAGGCGACGACGGCGCCGTTCGCGTCGCGCAGTGGCATGGCGATGCAGTTGACGTAATCCTCGTACTCGCCGGCATCGGCGGCCCAGCCGCGCTCGCGGGTGATTTCGAGTTCGGCGAGGAAGGCTTCCGGCGAGGTGATCGTCGCGTCCGTGTAGCGCGCAAAGTCGCAGGACTCCAGCATGCCTTCGACGACGGTGGGGGACTGGTGGGCGAGGATCGCTTTGCTGACGCCGGCCGTATGCAGGAGCACGGGTTGGCCGATCTGCGAGTACAGGCGCACCATGCCCGGCTGCTCGAACTTGTCGACGTAGACGATGGACCGGCTTTGCAGCTCGGCAAGATGAATGGTGTGCGAGCATCTCTGCCCCAACGCCGCCAGCTCAGGTTTCGCGAGGCTGGCCAGGTCGAACTGCTCCCGTGCCAGATTGGCAAGACCGGTCAGCCGGTAGCCCACGCCATAAAGGCCGTCCTGCCGGCGGCGGGCCAGGCCGGATTCGGCCAGCGTCTGCAGCATGCGCAACGCCGTGGAGCGGTGGACCTTCAGATGTTCGGCGACTTCCGACGGCGTCCGCGGGTGGATACTGATGAACTCCAGGATGTCGGCGGCGCGCTGGATGCTTTGCGACACGGCTACTTTCCTTCCGCCGGGACGAAGTCGCTGACGCTGCCCAGCGCACGGGCCGCGAGCCGGTGGCCGTTCAGGAGCCGCTCGCGGGAGGGCCGGCCGCGCAATAAGGCGGAAAGATAACCCGCGGCGAAGGCGTCACCGGCACCGACTGGCTCGACCACGTCGACCGTCTCCGCCGGCTCGAAGAAGCTGGCGACGCCGGCAATTTCGGTTGCGCCGACGTCGTTGTCCTTAATTACTACGACCCCGCTGCCGGCAATATATTCCGCGACACTGGCGGCATCGGTCGTATCCCACAACACCTCCGCTTCATCCCGGCCTACGAAAACCACATCGGCGCGGCGTGCGAGATCCAGGAGTGCGGGCGCGGCCTCGTCCACCGGCCATAGCCCGGGGCGGTAGTTCACATCGAAGGAGACCAGGGCGCCGGCTGTGGCGGAGCGGTCGAATACCGCCGTCAGCAGCTCCCGGCAGGATGCGGACAGCGCCGCGGTAATTCCGGAAATGTGCATCAGCCGGGCATCTTCCAGCGGCAGGGAATTGACGACGTCGGCAGTCATCCGGGAAGCCGCGGAACCGGTCCGGTAGTAATGTACCTTCGTTCCGTCCGGCTGCGGGTCCTTGAAATAGACGCCGGTGGGAGCGTCCTCGACGACGACAACGTGGGAAGTGCCGACGTCGTGCTGGTTCAGGGTGCGCAGCATCCGCCGGCCCAACGGATCGGCGCCGACCTGGCTGACCCACTCCGCCGCGTGTCCCTGCTCGGCGAGGTAGAGGGCGACCGTCGATTCGGCGCCGCCGACGCCAAGTGTGAACGATTCGGTGAACTCCAGCGGCTCGGCCTCCACAGGCGCGACGAGCGCCATCGACTCGCCGAGGCAGAAAACCTCTGTATCCCTGGCGGGCATCGCTGAGTTCAAGATCGCCAACTTCATCTCTCGTACCGGGTCGGATTAGCGGTGTGCAACATATGCAACGAGTGCGCTAAGTGTGCAACACACGAGGAGAGACGCTACGCCGTCGCCGGGCAATTCGCAAGGAGTCGTGCATCGACCGTGACTAGACGGCTGGCGTTCTCCGCAAGGCTGCTGCCGCGATGGCGCCTGCCACCAGGGTCAGCACCGCAGCGAAGAGCGCGACGCCGGTCCAGCCGTAGTCGACGAGGAACAAGCCGCCGGCCCACCCCAGCACACTGGATCCGGCATAGTAGAAGAGGTTATAGAGGCTCGATGCCTGGGCTTTACCGACTGTGGCAAGCCGTGGTGTCCAGCTGGAGGCGACGGAATGAGCCGCGAAGAACCCGCCGGTGAAGATCAGCAGCCCGATCAGGATGACCGGAAGCGAACCGATGAGCGTCGCAGCCAGTCCGGCAAGCATCACCGGAACGCTGGCGAGCAGCGCGGGCAGCCGGCCAAGCCGGACAGTCATTCTTCCCGCCAGTCCGGAGGTGACCGTGCCCGCCAAATAGGCGAGGAACAGCAGGCTGACCAGTGATGTTGGAAGGTTGAACGGTGGCAATTCCAGCCTGAAACCAAGATAGTTATAGACCGCCACGAACCCGCCCATGAGCAGAAAACCCTGGGCGTAGAGGGCCAGCAGCCGTCTGGAGCGAAGGTTCACCACGATCCGCTCCCAAAGCTTCGGTCCCTCGCCGCGGACGATCGGCCGGAAACCTCGTGGTGCAGGGGCAAGCCAGACGAAGGCGACGGCGGCGAATGCGGCAACGATGCTGACGGCCAGTACACCGGCGCGCCAATCGAAAAAGCCCGCAACCGGTCCGGCAATGAGCCGTCCTGCCAATCCGCCAATCGTAGTGCCTGCCACATAGGTTCCGGCGGCCACGGCTGCATGCAAGCGGTGGACCTCTTCGTTGAGGTACACCAGCGCCACCGCGGGAATTCCACCCAGCGCGGCACCCTCGGCGAACCGCAAGGCAAGCAGGACCGGAAAGCTGGAAGCGAGTGGCAGCAGCAGGCCAAATACGACGGCGGCACCAATGGCCCACGTCATCGCGCGTTTGCGGCCCAACCTGTCCGCGGCCCACGACCATGGAATGACGGCGATCGCGAGTCCGAGCGTCGCGGCCGAAACGCTGAGCGCGGCGGTTGCCGGGCTGACGCCGAAGTCTTCGGCCATGCCGGGCAGCACCGCCTGGACGGAGTACAGCTGCGCAAAAGTGGCGATTCCCGCGAAGAGCAAGCCCAGCACCATGTTGTGGTAGCCGCGGCTGTTCTTGGGGTGTCCCTCCCAGGTCCCTCATTCACCGAATGTGCCCTCCGGATGCTGGCTGGTTCATGCACGCACCTCTCGGAGCCCGGGGTTGGAATCGATTCACAACCATAATCCTCCCCGCCGGACGTGACCGGCAAAACGGCCGTCTTCCACCGCGGGAGGGAGGGACATATTCGTCCGGGGCGTGCTCTGTACGGAATACCCTTTGGAATAGTCCGGCGTCGTCAGGTCTTGCCCACAGTATGACTACTATTGCGATCATCGGAGCAGGACCAGGACTAGGCGCAGCTGTGGCACGGCGGTTCGGCGCGGAAGGCTTTGCGGTTGGCCTCATCTCCCGCCATCAGGGACGACTCGACGCTTTGGCCGAGGACCTGGCGAAGGACGGAGTGCAGGCCAAGGGGTTCGCAGCAAATGTCCGCGACCCGGAATCAATTGCGAAGGCGCTGGAACAGGTAACCGAAAGCCTGGGCCCGATCGAGGTCCTGCAATACAGCCCATTGCCGCAGAAGGACTTCATGCGCCCGGTGCTGGAAACCACGCCGGCCGACCTTGAGGGCCCGATCGAATTCTCTATCTACGGACCGGTCGCTGCGGTGCATCAGGTGGTGCCCGGAATGCGTTTCCTCGGGGAAAACCGCGGCACCATCTTGTTCGTCAACGGCGGTTCGGCCGTAAAGCCGGGCCGCAACGTCACGGGTACTTCCGTCGCGTTCGCCGGGCAGGCCGCCTACGCACAACTACTTAACGAGGCTCTTGGCGAAGAAGGGATACAGGTGTCCCAGCTCATTATTGGCGGCCGCATCATTGCCGGCGATCCCGAGAAGGATCCCGATGTACTCGCCGGCCACCTGTGGGATTTGCACACCAAGCGCGACCGCTTCCGTCACCAGGTCAGCGAAGACTGACAACCGCTGCCCGCGACCGGCCAGCTCCAGAGTTTCTGCGCCAGCCGGTTCCCAACTTTCGGCCACCGCTATATTCTAAGGGTGCTTAGCAATCGTTTCCCGCTACATGCACAAACCTTGGAGGCAGACTGATGGGCCAACCGGCGCAGCAACAGCAAGTCCCCGGCGTTCAATCCGAAATGACGCCCGTTCCGGACTGCGGTGAAAACAGCTACCGCGGTTCCGGCAAGCTCGAAGGCAAAGCGGCCGTCATTACCGGCGGCGACAGCGGCATCGGCCGGGCGGTCGCGATCGCCTTTGCCCGCGAGGGTGCGGATGTTCTGATTGCGTACCTGAATGAAGATGACGACGCGGAGGACACCGCGCGGCTGGTCGAAGAGGCGGGGCGGAAGGCGGTGTTGATGCGTGGCGATCTTTCCGATGCGCAGCATTGCCGGGACGTCATTGAGGACGCAGTCGAGGAGTTCGGCAAGGTCGATATCCTCGTCAGTAACGCCGCGTTCCAGATGTCACATCAGTCCCTCGACGAGATCTCCGAGCAGGAGTGGGAGTACACCTTCAAACTCAATATCGGCGCCATGTTCCACCTTGTCAAGGCCGCCGTGCCGCATATGAAGCCGGGTTCGGCCATCATCGGCAGCTCCTCGATCAACTCCGATACGCCGAGTCCCGAGCTGGCTCCGTACGCCGCGACGAAGGCAGCCATCGCCAACTTTTCCGCCAGCCTGGCTCAAATGCTCGGTCCCAAAGGCATCCGGGTCAACAGCGTGGCTCCGGGGCCAATCTGGACACCGTTGATTCCGTCCACGCTGCCGGAGGAGAAGTTGAAGTCCTTCGGACAGGATGTGCCGCTGGGCAGGGCCGGGCAGCCCGCGGAACTGGCGCCCGTTTATGTACTGCTCGCTTCCGACGACGGCAGTTACGTCTCCGGATCCCGCGTCGCAGTTACCGGCGGCAAGCCGGTTCTCTAACCACTACCTAAAGGAGAGACGAAGTTATGAGCAGCTACCACCCCGAGAAGGACCCGCATAACCCGGACCGGCCTGACGGCGAAAAGCCCGACGGCGATCAGGATCACGGCGACCGGAACTCCAAAAGCAAAGGTGACAACACCAATCCGGATCCACTGGACGACAACGTGACGGGTCTTGAACCAGGCGGCGGCGTCCCGCCCGGAGAAACGCCGCCCGCCGAGGACCAGATGAGCTCCGACCAGGGCCACGACGAGTAGCGGGCTTTCCGGCTCAGCCGGTCAGTGCATCGACCACCGCACGGGTTACATCCTCTGTCGTGGCGGTACCGCCCAGGTCGGCGGTGCGGGGGCCGCCATTCGCGAGCACATTGGCGATGGCGTCGATGATTGCGCCGCCTGCCTCCGCTTGCCCCAGGTGCTCCAGCATTAAGGCACCTGACCAGATCTGGCCGATTGGATTGGAGATCCCCCTGCCGGCAATGTCCGGCGCGGAACCGTGAACGGGCTCGAACATCGAAGGGTGCGTCCGCGTGGGGTCGATATTGGCTGATGGTGCGATCCCGATGCTCCCGGCGACGGCTGCCCCGAGGTCTGACAGGATGTCACCGAACAGGTTCGACGAGACCACTACATCCAGAGACTGCGGACGTTGGACAAAATACGCGGCCAACGCGTCGATGTGCATTTGCGATACCGCGATGTCCGGATACGACGCGGCAGTCTCGTTGAATACTTCGTCCCAAAACGGCATCGTATGGACAATCCCATTCGACTTCGTCGCGGAGAGCAGTTGCCCCTTTCGCTGACCTGCCAGCTCAAAGGCATATTCCATGACGCCCCGCACGCCGCGCCTGGTGAAGACTGACTCCTGGATCGCGATCTCCTCCTCGAGACCCCGGTAGATCCTGCCGCCAATCTCGGAATATTCTCCTTCGTTGTTCTCCCGCACGACGACAAAGTCGACGCCGTCGCCGGTGTTGCGTAAGGGCCCGTCAATTCCCGGGAATAGCCGAATTGGGCGGTAGTTCACGCGCTGGCGGAATGCGCGCCGGATGGGGATGAGCAGGCCCCAGAGCGAAATGTGGTCGGGAACTCCGGGGTAACCGACGGCACCGAGAAATACGGCATCACTGTCCCGGAGCTGTTCAAGACCGTCTTCGGGCATCATGGCGCCCGTCCGGGTGTAGTACTCGCACCCCCAGTCCTGGGACTGCCACTCCATCTTAAAATCCCACTTGGTGCCGGCAGCTTCGAGCACGCGCTGCGCGGCCGGAACCACTTCCTTGCCGATTCCATCTCCGGCTATTGTCGCAATTTGGTACTGCACGCATTTCTCCTTCTACATACCGATAAGTGTGGAAACTGGAAGCGGAACCAGAAGGACCCGCGTGAAGATCAGAAAGCAACCGACTACGACGACGACGGCGACGACGGCGTCCTGCGCCACGTCGCGCGGCCGCGGCCGGCCTTCCCGGATTAGAAGCGCCATAATCAAAAAGGCGCCCACGCCGCTGATCGTGAAGCCGAAAATTCCCAAGGCAAATGCCCAGCCGATAACCAGCGCCGCCGCGATGGCGAACATGCGCAGACTGATTTGCCGCGGTCGGCGGGTGCGGTCGCCCCGCAGGATCCCATGGACAAGAATTCCCACTCCGCATGCGGCAAGAACGATCAGAACAAAGTCGGGGAAAACACCCACCATCGGGTCGTTGTAGTCCCGCTGGATCCAGAAGACACCGGCCACAACGAGGAGGATCGCTCCGCAAATGACGCTTGCCCTCATTCCGCATTCACCCTCTCGGCCTTCCGCTTTTCCCTGCGGTCAGTAATCAAGGGCCAGGCCAGTCCGAGAATGACGAGGACGATAAGTACCAGGCTGATCGGCCGGGTAAAGAACGATGTCCAGGGGTTCGCCTGAGCGGTGGCCGTTAGTAGTCCCTGTGCCAGGCCGGTTTCGATGATTGGTCCCAGGACAACGCCGAGCACGATTGCTGCCGGCGGCAGGCCGACATTCCGTAATCCATAGCCGATGAGTCCAAGGGCCACCATCATCAGGACGTCGAGGGCGCTGTTCCGGACAGCGTACGATCCAACAATTGTGAGCAATGCGATCAGGGGTGCCAGGTAGTGCGTTGGCGTCCGGACCACGGCACGCTGGAGGCCGCGGCCCGCGACCAGGCCGACCGGGGCCATCAGGATCGCTGATACCCCAACTGCGAGAATGAAGGTGAAGGTCAGTACGCCTTGCTCCTCGAACAGGTCAGGCCCAGGACGCAGACCGTGCAGCAGGAGCACGCCGTAGATCACGGCATCCGGCGGTGCCCCGGGGATTCCCAGCGTCAGCAGCGGGACCATCCCGCCACCGACGACGGCGTTATTGGCAGCCTCCGGTGCGACGACGCCGTCAATCTCGCCCTTTCCGAAATTCTTGCTTCGTTTGGAGGTGCGCTTTGCCTCGTTGTATGCAATCAGGTTCGCAACGCTTCCTCCGGCACCCGGCAGGATGCCAACGAAGGTTCCGATAACGGAGGATCTGATGGGGTTGAGCGGCCGGGACAGCAGGTCACGCAGCGTACTCCTCAACTCGCCGCCCCGTTGCCTGGCTTGTGCATCTGCCGCCATGGCCGCCGTCCTAGAGCCTGGGGCGATAACCATGTCCACAATTGTTGGAATCGTGAACAGCCCAATAAGGGCCACGATCAGCGGAATGCCTCCCTGCATTTGAGTGAAGCCGAAGGTGAATCGCACCTCCCCGCCGACGGGTGAGATGCCGATTGTGGAGATCAGCAGACCGAGGAAGCCGGCCGCGAGTCCTTTGACGAGCGAGGGCGCAATCCCTGCGATCATGGTGAGGCCGAAAATCCCCATCCAAAAGTACTCTTGCGGCCCGAACGCCAGCACAACCTGGGCCAGCATCGGTGCGAGGATCAGCAATCCGAGCACCCCAACCACGCCTCCGACGACGGACCCAACCGTGCTGGCGATGATCGCCGCTTCACTACGGCCCTGCTGCGTCATCGGATAGCCATCAAACGTCGTTGCAATCGATGACGGCGTACCGGGAGTGTTGACAAGGATGGCCGTAAATGACCCGCCATAGATTGCGCCCATGTAGAAAGCGCCCATCAAGACCAAGCCTGTGGTCGGATCCATTGCGAACGTGATCGGCAGCAGCAGGGCAAGCCCAACCGTAGCGCTCAGCCCCGGTGTCGCACCGACGGCCATGCCGGCAATGACGCCGACGATGATGAGGAGCAACATCATCGGCGTCACTACCTGGCCCATGGCCTGCGTGATGTCTACGAACATGGAGGCATCAGTCCTTGAGGAGACCGAAGCGCTCTAGAAGGTCTTCGGCTTCTGCGGTTTGCTCTTCAGTAAACTTCGTCGCTTCCTCGGGGCCCATGTCTTCAATATGGAATCCGAGTTCTTCCATCTTCTGCTTCACTTCGGGGTCTTCATTGACCGTCTTGAATGCGTCGGCGACCTGCTGCACGATTGCATCCGGCGTGTCCGGTGGAACGGCTACGCCGCGCCACGCACCTTGGACGACGTCGTAACCCGAATCTTTGAAGGTTGGAGCCTCCGGTAACTCGGGAAGCGGTTCCTCCGAAGCAACGGCCAGCACCTTGCCACCCTGCTCCTTCAGATTCAAAGCTTCGGTGTTGTAGGTCATCAATGCATCGACCTGGCCGCCCAGCAAGGCGGGCGTAGCGGCGCCTGTACCGCTGAACGGCACGTAGGTGAGATCGATATCGGCGGCCTTGTTGAGTGCCAACGTTCCTATGTGGTTAGCGGAGAACGACGAGCTGCCACCGACGGTGAGCTTCTTCTCCTCTGCTGCCTTGACGAAGTCCTCGACCGTCTCGTACGGACTGTTTTTCGAGACGACCAGCGCGTTGGGCGTGCTCTCGAATATGTAGGCCCATTTGATCTGCTCTGTTTCGTAGCCCGCATCGTCCCTGGCCAGCGGCTGAAGGACGATGTGGGGGAGATTCGCGCCCATCAGCGTATGGCCATCGGGCTTAATGCTGGTTGCCAGTTCCGACCAACCCACGGCGCCGCCACCGCCGGGGCGGTTCGAGACCGAGACGGACTGCCCCATCGCGTCCTCCAGCGCTTGTTGTTGGAGTCGGGCAGTGATGTCCGACTCGCCGCCCGGATCAAAGGGGATGATGTATTGCACCGCTTGTGTCGGATAGTTCTCGGCTTCGTTGCCGCTTTGTGTAGTGCCGCAACCGGTAAGCGCCATTGCTGCACCCGCCAGTAGGGCGATGCCCATCTGTGTCCGAACTCTAGCCATGATGCATTCCTTTCAACTGCGGTTTTCGGCCGCTGATTTAGAACTGTTGGTTGAACAGTTCACGAAGTGTTGACTTGTGTTCAATGCCGATCCCGGGTGCTTCCGGAAGCCGGACCCGTCCGTCGGTAATTGGTGTCTCGTCTGCAAAACCGCCAAACGGTTCGAAGACCCGGGGGTAGGATTCGCAGCCGCCGAGACCGAAAGCTGCCGCGACCGCCAGGTTGTACTGATGTCCGCCATGGGGATAGCAACGGTCCGGTTGCCAGCCATGGATATCGAGTACATCGAGCATTTCGACATACTCGGAGACGCCATAGCTCAGACACGGATCCATTTGAAGTACGTCCCTTCCGGGCCGCAGTCCGCCGTGCCGTGCGAGATTGCGCACCTCATGAACGGAAAAGAGATTCTCCCCGGTGGCGAGGACTCCGCCGTACTCCTGAGCTATCGCCGCGTGTGTCTGATAGTCCAGCGGGTCGCATGGTTCCTCGTACCAAACCAGGTCGTACGCTTCGAGTGCTGCCGCGTAGTCCAGGGCTTCCCGCAATCCGAACCGGCCATTGGCGTCCACCGCCAGCCGGGAACCGTCAGGCAATACTTCAAGAACCGATTCGATCCGTTTGATGTCCGCGCCGATGGATGCGCCGCCAATTTTCATCTTGACGTCCTTGTAACCGAGCCCGAGGTACTCCTTAATCTCCCGCTGCAACTCGGACAAGTCGTCGCCCTCCCGGTAATAACCACCGGCCGCATAAACAGAAACGGTCTCGGGCAGTGGGTTGTCCGGTCGGAACCGCTCTTGCAATGCCCGGTGCAACGGTTTGCCGGCAGCTTTCGCCGCGAGATCCCACATCGCCATGTCGAGAGTTCCAACCGCTACCGCCCGATCGCCATGGCCGCCTGGTTTTTCATTCCGCATCACGATCTTGCGGACGGCGACCGGATCAATAAAGCCGGTACCGTCGTCGAGCAGCTCCTTGGAGTCAGCCGCTTCCAAGCGTGGAAGCAGCCGGTTAGCGAGAAGCCCGCTTTGCGCATAGCGGCCATTGGAGTGGAAGCCGTAGCCCACGACCGGCTCCCCATCAACGACGGCGTCGGTATATACGGCGACCATGGAAACCGTCATCTTCGAGAAGTTGATGACGGCGTTGCTGATGTGCGCGTCCAAGGGAACTTCCGTGATCTTGATGTCAGTAATGCGCATGTGTTAAGTCCTCCTGGACCTGTTTAGTGGTTGGGCAGTTGAGCCGCGCAAGAGGAGCTCTGCATGCATCCTTACAACTTGCGGTGGCTCCTTCTTTTCCGTCGACAGAATGCTGGCAACCAGGTTGGCGGCGCTCTGTCCCATCTCCCGATACGGCGCCATGATGGTGCTTAGCTGCGGGCTGTACAGCTGTCCCCACTGCGAGTCGCCGTAGACGATGAGGGACAGCTCATCGGGAATGCGGATACCCAACTCCCGCACCGCATGCGCCACACCCATCGACAAACTGGAGCTTCCGACCAGCAATGCAGTGGGCAGATCAGGACCGGACAGGAGCTCCTGAGCGGCTTGGTAGCCATCGCCCTCGGTCGGAGGAAGCAGACGGGTGTGTGCCGGGCGGAGTTGTTTACCACCGCGCGCCAGTTCCTCCCGTACGCCCTCAAGCCGTTCGCGTCCGTTACTGACCGCGTCCGTGGTGCCGATATAGGCGATTGATTCATGCCCCAGATTCAGCAGGTGACGGGCAGCCCCGGCAAATGCCGCCCGCTCGTCGCAGAGGACCATGTTCTCGGACAACCCAGCGGTTCGATTGAATTCGAGGACTGACATCCCGGCGAGCAACTTGCGGGACGCTGCGGTCATCGACGGCGACGGCGCGACGATAATTGCACCCACCCGGGCCTCTGCCAGACTCCGAAGGGCGTTGAATTCGAGCTCGGGATCATCACCGGAGATGGCAAGAATCATCTGATGGCCGGAGCGGGAGACATACTGCGCGCATGCATCGGCAGCAATGGAGTAGGCGAGATTTTCGATGGCGGGAACCAGGAAGCCGACGAAGCTGCGGGTTCGCGATCGAAGCGACCGCGCGAGCCGGTTGGCCACGTATCCACGGGATATTGCGTGAGAGCGGACCCGTTCCGCAACTTCGGGCCGGACCGCCGGACTGTCGTTCAAAACTCTGGAAACCGTGGCGATTGACAGGCCCAACTCGTTTGCCAAGTCGACGATGCGCACCGGAGCGGCAGAAGCATCGGAGCGCATGGGGCCGTTGCTGCCCGCATTCCCGGACAACGACTCGCTCGAAACACTCGATGCGGACATTACGCCCCTACGTTTGAAAACGTTTACAAAACATTACGGTAATGAGACGTAGAACACATGTCAATGGTTTTGAGAGAACCTCTTATGTCGGTTCAACGCTTCTGCAAGCAGCGTCGCGGAGGGTTATGGGCACCCTTTACCGTCCGGTGCCGGCGGAAAAGTGAAGAATTTTTGTTCCGTTGGGCAGGGCCAGATTCAGGGCTCGCATGGGGTTAAAGCACCACACCGGCCGTGGCAACCAGATCAGAAGCATGCCGGAATGTATGACGGCGCTGTCCCCGTTCCAGTGACGTTCGAGGATACCTATGCGAACCGATCCGCAGCCGCCGGTCGTAGCAAGTATGCGGATTGCGGATGACCTCAACGAGGAAGACCTGAAGCAAAGCGAAGGAATCACTACCAATGTCGATCTCGCTCAGACGATTCTGCAAGCCGCTGGGGTCACAGCTGACCCTATGAGCTTCACTACGTTTATGAAAAGCCTGAATATGCCGGGATCCGGGACGATCTGAAACTATGCCGGCGGCCAGTTCTTGAAGGTCTTGGGCCGTGGCGGCGCGAAGGTCCGGACTTTTGACGTCGACAATCCCATTCGTACCAGCGACTCGGCGATCGTGACTGCTGCCGCGACGCCGTCGACTACGGGTACGCCGGTGTGTTCGACGACGCGTTCGTTGAGTCCGGCCATGCCTCCGCAGCCAAGGCAGATTACTTCGGCCTTATCCCGCTCCACGGCGAGGATGGACTCGGCAACGATGGCCTTAACGGTGGCGTCGTGGTCCTGTTCAAGTTCCAGCACGCCGAGGCCGCTCGCCCGGACAGAGGCGCAGCGGTCGAACAGTCCGGCGAGCTTGAGCCGGTCTTCGATGAGGGGCACGGTCCGGTCCAAGGTCGTGACGACTGAGTATTTGTGCCCGAGGAATTGCGCGGTGCTCGCAGCGGCTTCGGTGATGTCGACAACCGGCACGTCGAGAAGTTCCTGAAGGCCCTCCCTGCCGTGTTCTCCGTAGCCAGCCTGGATGACGGCGTCGAACGGGCCATCATAGGAGCGGACGGTCTCCATGACGGCGACGGCGGCCAGATAGCTTTCGTAATTGCCCTCGACGGAGTCGGCTCCGAAGAGCGGCGTGAGCGGGACGATCTCCGTGCCCGGGGCCGCGACGGCGGCTGCCTGGCGGCCAATGGCTTCGGTCATGGCCTCGGTGGTATTGACGTTGACGACGAGGATTCTCACGCCAGGCCTCCTAACGTTGTGCGGTGTGCGCGGTATGTGCGATGTATGTGGTGATGGCGGTCTGGCTGCGGGGGTCGTGACGCGTTGGACGGCTATTCGCTTGCGACGGCGATCGATTCGCCGTCGACGTCGCGGATTGGCTTGCTCCGGTCCGCTATGCCGAAGTAGAAGATCAGGGCGAGGCCTGCGCCGATGAACCAGGAGAATCCGGACAGGGCCGCAAACATGGGCACGAGGGCCAGCGCGATGGCGATGATGGCCGCCGGAATGAGGGCGATGATGGCGCGGGGATTGTAGCCCGCGCGGTAGTGGTAATCGCCGTCGGGCTCATCTGTATAGAGGTCGGGGATATTGATTTTGGACCGGCGGAGCAGCCAGTAATCCGCGATGATGACGCCGAATACCGGGCCGAGGA
Organism: Arthrobacter monumenti; assembly: GCF_054511255.1. NCBI lineage: Bacteria > Bacillati > Actinomycetota > Actinomycetes > Micrococcales > Micrococcaceae > Arthrobacter > Arthrobacter monumenti. Next base: position 47,507 of record NZ_JBTNCY010000002.1, read on the forward strand.
CCGCCCCGAGGCCGCCGAGGAAGTATTCAATCACCACGGGGGAGTTGTAGAGATTCCAGGGCAGGATAACCAGACCGATGATCGCGGTGACCAGTCCGGCGCGGCGGAAGTTGAGTTTCCGCGGGAACAGGTTCGCGAGCATGTAGATCGGGGCGACGAAGTTCGCCAGCAGATTCACCGCGATGGTGACCAGGATAAGCGCCACGCAGGCCACGACCAGCAGGAAGGTGTTGGGGATGGTTTGGACGATGTCGGACGGTCCGGTGATGATGTTGCCGTTAATTTCGAACTGCGCGCCGGCCAGGACGACGACGATGGCGGCGAAGAAGAGCATGTTGACCGGGATGCCGATGATGTTGCCCTTGACGATGGCCGCCTTGCTCTTGGCCGACCGGGTGAAGTCGCAAACATTGAGTACGAATGTGCCGTAGATGACGACCCACAGGGCGGCTCCCTGGAAGATCTGCAACCACATCCCGCCGCCGGTCAGGCTCTTGTCAGTGGAAAGCGCGATGGATCCACCGGCTTCAATGAACATCCAGATGGCGATCGCGAGCATAGTGGTCAGGATGATCGGTCCGACGTAGGCCATGTATTTGCGGATCATGCCCATGCCGTAACTGACGATTACCACCTGGACTATCCAGAGGGAGATGAACGAGATCCATCCGAGTGCAGACAATCCCAGAATCGAAATTTCGGTGAGCGATTCAAGGGATGGGAACAGCGCCAGGAGCAGCACATTCAGTACCGCCGCGGCGAGGTAGGTTTGGATGCCGAACCAGACGATGGCCACTCCGCCGCGCACCAGCGCAGCAATCTGTGCTCCGCTGATTCCGAATGCGATCCGGCTCATCACCGGAAACGGAACGCCGGTCTTCTCACCCATGAAACCGGACAGGGTCAGCAGCAGGAAAATCAGGAGCGAACCAAGCAGGAACGTCAGCATGATCTGCCAGACTCCGAGGCCCAGCGCGAAGAGCCCGATCGCAAAGGCGTAGTTGCCCAGGCTGTGCACATCGTTGGCCCATAGCGTGAAGATGTTGTAGGAGCCCCATCGCCGGCCAGCCTTTTTGGTGGGGGCTAGATCGTAGTTATACAAGCGGGGGCTGACTTGAAGATCTGTCGTTTGAGCCTGATTGAATGTAGTCACTGAATACCTGGAATTCCGTACTATGAAATCTGTTTCTCGGTAATTGAAAGAAGCGTACGCGTGATCGGGCTCACGGTCAAAGCTGTTTCGGCGGGTAATCGATATTGCGTATCCGCTCCCGATGCTGATACTGCTTGATGCACATCAGCCTTGGGCCAACACGTCCGTAGGCAATGTCACGACAGAGAGGGCGGATCGTCCATGCGGTACATCGTTGGTTACACTCCTGATTCACGGGGAGCGGACGCTCTTGCGCTGGCTGCCGTTCTGGCGCGGAATCCGGGCGCCCGGCTGGAGGTCGTCCACGTCCTGGATGGGCCGGCGCCCATCGACGCAGCTTCCGGTCCCGAGCGGAATGTGCAGGAAATCCGCGCCGGTCGTGCGCAGGAGTGGCTCGATGAAGCCCTGGAGATGATTCCCGGCGATGTCTCCGCTGCCAAGCAGCTCCGATACGCGCATTCATTCGCCGAAGGTCTTATCGACGCGGCGACCGAAGGTGAAGCCAACCTGATCGTCGTCGGCGCTGCCCGCAATGGTTTCCTCAAGCGGTTCACCGTCGGTTCGGTCGCCAGCTCGCTGCTGCATGCTTCGCCGGTCCCGCTGGCCCTGGCGCCGTCAGGTTACGAGGCGCCGGCCAGCATCACCCGGATCACCTGCGCCATCGGTACCCGGCCCGGCTCGGAAACACTCTTCGACGTAGCCGTGGATGCCGCAGCCTTGCGCCATGTTCCCCTGCGGCTGATTTCGCTTCTCGCCTTGGACGCGCACGACGACGACAATGGCCAGCGGGCCGTCGAGCAGGCGCAGGCGCACGCGCAAGAGGTGCTGGAGCAGGCCTGCGAAAGTGTAACGGCCGGGACGGAATTGAGTGCCGCCGTCGCACGCGGGAAGACCATCGAGGACGCGATAGAAGACCTCAAGTGGGAAGAAAGTGAAATCGTCCTGATCGGGTCCAGCCGGCTGGCGAAGCGCAGCCAGCTCTTCCTCGGGACCACGGCGAACAAGATGCTCCGCTCACTGCCCGTGCCTATGGTCGTTGTGCCGCGCGATCACGTGTCGCTCGATCAGTCCCCGACGGCGTAGCTGCTCCCGCTGCGCTGGACCGTTGCGCCAGCGGCTTCGCCGGCGCACCAGTCCCATCGCTCCGCCAAGCCGGAAAACCCGAGTTACGCCAGCAAGAAGCAGGCGATGCCGAGGATGGCCGCGACTCCGGCATTAGCCAAAACCACAGGTTTGAAAACACTGCCGAACTGGATGGGTCCGGCGTCGGGTGTGGTGGCGTCGGTGGAGGATTTGCCGCCCTCGGCGACGGCGATGGCCAGGGCCACCCGTGGCGGAGCCGCCATGAAGGTGACGGAGGCCGCCGCGTTCTGGCCGGCCAGGGCAATCAGCGCGCTGCTGTTCAACGCGTTGGCGGCCTGCACCGTGCTGGTGGAGAACATCGCGGCGGATCCGGTGTTCGAGCCGGTGATGAAGCCGCCGAGCCCGCCGACTACCGGAATGAGCGCCAGGTAGGCCGGCCCGAGCTGCGCAGCGTAACCGGCCAGGGCGCTGCTCATTCCGCTGGCGGCGAGCAGTCCGCCGAGCACCAAAAACGCACTGGTTGAGTACGCGATCGTCCACCAGGCGCCGAGACCCTCGACGATCAACCTGGATAACCTGACACCGCGCATCCGCACCAGCGCCGGAGTCAGCAGGCAGGTCAGCAGCAGCCACGTCGCAGGACTTGCCACATACTCGCCGGCGCCTTCTATGTTGAGGAGATCAACCAGGATGCTGGTGATCAGCAGTCCGACAATCAGCACGGAGTACGGAAGGACTGCCCGGCGGATCGGGCCCCGGAGCGCCGCCCGCGAGCCGTCCCTGATATTGGCGATCACCAGGGTCGCCGCGATGGAGACCAGCGATGCCGCGACGCCGGCCAGCGGAACCGAGACGAAGTAGTTGAAGCCGATCAGCACGCCCCACATGAGCAGGCTGACGCCCACCGCATGCGGGATATAGGGAGCGGCGCGGCGGAATCCGAAACCCAGCAGCAGCGCGGTCAGGCTCATCACCAGCAACACCGGCAGGGTGAACACCGCGCTCCAGGTGCCCAGCGCGCGGAAGCTGACATTGCCCAATTCCGACGCCACAAGGGTCCCCGGTCCGAGCGATCCCCAGGCGCCGAGGACGAGCCCCATCAACCCGACTGTCGCCGCCCGGGCGGGGGAGAGGCCGAAGTGAAGCAGAATCGGGATTCCTACAATCACACCAAGACCGAAACCGGTCACCGATTCGGCGAAGGGCGTGATGCCCAGGACCACGAGCAGCACCGCCCGCTGAGGTGTGGAACAGGCGGCCTCGATCCACGTCGAGATTGTCGCCTGCGCCCCGGAGGCACGCAACAGTCCGCCGAGCATCACACCGCCGAGGATGATCAGCAGGACCTCAATGATGAGCGGGCCCAAAGACGCCGTGAATTCAGTGGCGTTTCCGGTGGAGATGGGGAAGGCAATCCAGCTGACGACGACGGCGGTCAGTACCGCGGCGGAGGCGGCAAAGTGTGACTTCAGGCCGGTGGCCAACAACGCGCAGGCGACGAGTATCGGCGCCGACGCGAGTAACGCCGTCGTCCAGTCAACCATCCATGCACCTCCGCGGGGCCGCAACGATGCAGCAGCAAATTTCAGTCAGGAGGAGCCGTTATTCGAGTACCGTCGCTCCGGAGAGCAATCTTAGCCGCTATGGCCCCCGGAAGTTCGCTGGGGGCCCGCCCGGTCAGCACGTTACCGCCGGTGGGTCCGCCCGGTCAGCACGTTACCGCCCGGTGGGCCCGCCCGGTCAGCACGTTAGCCGCCAGTCAGGTCGCTGCAGTGGGCTGAACTGCGGCTGCGGGGCTGATGCGCCGACGTCGTTGTTCAGGCAGGTGATCCTGCGGCGGTTCGGCTGTACCGGCGGAGCAGGAGGTAAGCGGCGCTGCCGGCCAGCAGTCCCCAGAACGGCGAGACGATGCCCATCGGCGCGATTCCCGACGCTGTCACGACCAGCGTGATGATGGCGGCTTCGACCGCAATGGGATGTTCTTTGACGCCGGAGATCGTGTCGATAAAGGAACTTTGCAGGGCGCTGAGCAGCGCGACGCCGGCCAGCGCCGTCATCATTTCTTCCGGGACGGCGGCGAAGAGCGACACCGCGGCATTGCTGAAGAGTCCAAACAGGATGTAGAAGATACCGCAGAAGAGCCCGGCGATATAGCGGCGCCGCAGGTCTTCGTGCGCTTCCCGGCCGGAGCAGATCCCGGCGGTTACTGCTGCCAGATTGATGCCGTGGGAGCCGAACGGCGCGGAAACCAACCAGGCTAGCGACGCTCCACTGAGGATGAGTTTGTCGTTGACCTGATAGCCGGAGGTGTGCATTACAGCCAGTCCGGGGCCGTTTTGTCCGGCCATCGTGACGATCATCAGCGGGATGGAGATGCTCATGATGGTCTGGAAATCGAAGGTCGGAGTGGTCCAGATCGGGCCACTCATATCGAATTCGAGCGCCGGCGCGTTGGCCTGCCCGCTAACTGCACTGAGGACCGCCCCCACCAGCACAGCCAGCAGCACGGCATAGCGGGGTGTGATCCGTCGGCCAATCAGGAACGCGGCCACCAGTCCACCGGCAATAAGAGGGGAATCGACGACGGCGGAGGCCACGTTGAGGACGAAGGGCAACAGGACGCCGGCCAACACGGCCGCCATCACCGGTTTGGGGACGATGGCCAACAGTTTTCCGAAGAGACCGGTGGCGCCGAGGACCAATGCCAGCAGTGCGGCCACGATATAAGCGCCAATGGCATCGCTGTAGTCGTAATCTCCGAGAGCTGTCAGCAGCAGGGCCGCGCCGGGAATGGACCAGGCGACGACGACCGGCTGGCGGGTAAACAGGCTGAGGGCAATGCAGGTTACGCCGCTCGCCACTGCGATGGCCCAGATCCACGACGTCGTCTGCTCCGTGCTGAGCCCGGCACTGTGCGCGGCCTGCAGAACGACCAGCATAGGTCCCGCATAAGAGACCGCCACGGCAACAAAACCGGCCGTCACCGCGGACAGCGACATGGAGGCTCGGAGGCCCGGTCCGTTCGGTCGATCCGGTTTGGTCAATGTCCTCGCCATCAGCGCCCGCCTTCTTGGTCCGTCCCCGAGGTTGCGCATCACTGTAGCGGAAATGCGGCGTATGAGTGGGGGTGTTTCGGATATGGATCGGTATCGGAGCGTGGGTTTCCGGCTACGCCAGCGGCTTGTCCTTACCGCTCGAAGCCCGCAACTGTGAAGTACGTCCTGAACACCAACGTAGTAGCCGCATTGCGGGTTCGGAGACGAAATCTACCGGTCGAAGCTTGGGCGGTGTCAATCCCGGTAGCCGATCAATTCGTAACGGTAATCGCAAGGGTTGCGACATTTCTCCGTGCCATCACGTTGCTGCTTATTGGGTATTCGCAATACCGCGCCTACATGACACGGCCAGAACGCACGAAACCCGCCACTGTGACCACACTCTGAGGTCCGAAGACAGGCAGGAAAACCCCCACGACATGCCTGGCCGGTGTTTCCAGATCGGATTTTTCTAGCTCTTTCCCCGGGGCGACTAGACAATCCCTGACCCTAGTTTCGCTCGGTTGGGGTGCCCGCGACTGGGCGGGCGCAGCTATGAACGAACGGGAGACAGGCCGGTGTTCCAGTTTCCCCTTGACTACCCGATTGCTGAGCTTTGAGCAGGATCGATTACTTTCGGAAAACCGGGGTCGGAGTTGTCGATGACGAGGTCCGCTCGCTCCCAAGGCCGTGCTGCTGCGAAGTACATACGCTGGCCACCAACGTAACGACGCATGGATGGATGTTCTGGATCCGCTTCAGTGCCGTCCCTGGTCGCCATTCGCCGTGCCGTCTCGTCGAAGGGCACATCGAGAAACAGCGAAAGATCCCAGACATTGACGAGCTCGTCCAGGTGAAGGAACATTCCTTCGATAATGACAACCGTATCTGTCGCGGATTGTTGGGGCGATGGTTGTAAAGCCTTGTCCTTCGATGGGTCGAATGACGCTGCGCGGTAGATCCCGGTACCGGATGGGAGCAGCGGTTCGATGACGTCTCGCCACAGCGCCTCGTAGTCATAGCTGTCTAACCAGAACCCTTCCGGGGAGTGGCGGCCCCGACGATGTCGGACCTCTGGCGGATTGAGGAAGTCGTCGACGTGAATCACGGCCGTCTGCCGACTTGGAAACGACATGGCCAGAGTGTTTGCGAAGGTCGTTTTGCCGCTTCCGTCGACTCCATCGATGCCGATCAATGTACGGTGGGCAGCGGGCAGTTGGGTACTGATGAAATCAGCGATTGCCGGAATGCCCTGAAGGTCCATGTGTCCAGTTTCCCTCAGGTACGGCAGGTGTCCTACAACCGACTCCTCACCGGAACTACAACCTGAACTGGTGCCGCATCGTTGCAACAGACGGCTGGCCGCCGTCGGGGTGATATTCATTTTAGGAAGTGATTGCACTGCAATCACTTCTCAGCTGTACATAAGCGACCCCGGCGTCGTCAGTACCTCGCCTGTCTCCAGCCAGGTCTTCAGGCCGGAGAGGATCATTGGCCAGCCACCGTAGAGCTGATCGTTTGCACCTTCCCTGAGCTGGTCGTGGGTCACCGTGAGGCGGCAGGAGTCGCCGACGGGTTCAATCTCCCAGGTGATCCTCGAGGTTCCCTCGCTTTTCACGTCCTCGTCCCACAACGCGGTCATGCTCTGCACCAGGCGGCGTGGCGGATCGACCTCCAGGTTTTCGCCTTCGCCGAGCGGTTCCCCGGCCTTCGGATTGCTCATCTCGAAGCGGGAACCCGGCGTCCAGTCGGAGGTGATCGTGTTGCCGAACTGGTACTTGCTCCTGATCTCGCTGTCGGTGATGGCTTCCCAGAGAGCCTCGGGGGTGGTGCGGATATAGATTTCGAAAATCTTCTCCATCGGACTTTCCAATCTCGATTTCAGGCCGCTCAGTCCCGCGGCCCACGGTTCTGCATATTTGCTCACCCATCTGTCGTGGATGAGCCGGATAGGTACCGGGTTCAGGAAATGGAGTTTTTCACGTCCCCGGCGCCTGGTGACAACCAGGCCGGCTTGCTCGAGCAGCTTCAGGTGCTTCATGACCCCGAAGCGTGTGATGTCGAAGCGGGCTTCGAGCGCACTCAGTGTCTGTCCGTCCGACCGGAAGAGCTCGTCGAGCAGGTCTCTCCGGGTCGGGTCGGCCAACGCCTTGAATACTGCATCCACGCTCTAATAATAGGTGACCATATGGTCACATGTATAGGGTTTAGAGGTTCCCGGTCACGATTTTGCGGATGGTTTCAACAGGGAGTTTTGGCTTGCGGTGTTCGTCGGTCAGGCCGTTCGCTTCCTGCAAGGTGTCGGTGAGCTGCGTGTAGCAGAAGCCCGCCAGGACGGGGCTGGCATACAGTGCCGAGAAGAGGCCCTGAAGCTGGTCGGCGAACTCCTCGGGGGATGCCGCCGTCGAATATCCCCAGGTGTCGATGGCGCTGTCCGGGGCATAGGAAACGCCGCCGAATTCCGACACCATCACCGGCTGATCCCGCTTGCCGGTGGGCAGCGCCATCAACCTACGTCCGGCCGGGCCGATTCCGTCGATGAGTGCCTGTACGGCCTGGGGATCCTGGTAATGGGACAGCAAACTGTCATGCGTCGTCGCGTAGTCGTGGATGGTCATCAGATCCGAATCCGCATGCTCCCAGCCGTCATTGGAAATAACCGAACGGGACGGGTCCAAGGCCTTCGTCAGGTGGTACATGGCCTGCGCGAAATGCAGTTGCGCGGGGTCGTGCGAGATGTGCTGGACACCCCAGCTTTCGTTCATCGGGACCCAAGTGACAATGCAGGGGTGGGAGCGGTCCCGCTTCAGCACGCTCATCCATTCACGCGTAACCCGTTCGACGGCGGTGGTGGAGAACTCGAAGGTGCTCCCCATTTCGCCCCAAATCAGCAAGCCAAGGCGGTCTGCCCAGTACAGGAAGCGCGGATCCTCGACTTTTTCGTGCAGGCGGGCGGAGTTGAAGCCGAGGTCTTTGATCAGCTGGACCTCGTCGCGGATCGCCTGTGCGTCCGGGGCGGTGAGGTGCGACTCCGGCCAGAAGCCCTGCTCGAGCACGGAGCGGACGTAGTAAGGCCGGTCGTTCAGCAGGAAATGTCCACCGGCTTCGCCGACGCTGCGCAATCCGAGGTAGGACCAGAGCTCGTCAAGGACCGTGCCGTCGTCGTCGAGCACAGTCACATGGGCATCAATCAGGCGCGGATGTTCGGGGGACCAGAGCAGGGACTCGTACGCCTGGCCATTTGCCTGACGGGCGATCGCGCAGCTCATCCGGGTGCGCGGTTCGGAAGTGGCGAGCTCCTGCGTGCCGAGGTGCTGGTCGCCGTAGCTCAGCTCAACCCGGACTTTGACCGCGGCGCTCGGACGGCGTGAAAGTTCGACGTCGAGCTGCACTGTTCCGGCGGGTACATCCGACTGCCAGGCAATGTTGTGCACATGCGTTGCCGGGACGGCCTCCAGCCACACCGGCTGCCAGATGCCCGTGGTGCGGTGGTACCAAATGACGTGCGGATCCTCGAGCCAGTCCTGCTTGCCGCGCGGTTGGGAAACATCGTGCGGATCATCTTGGGCCCGGACGACGAGAGTAAGATCCTCGCCGGTGCTGGTGTGCCCTGTGATATCGAAAGAAAACGGGGTCTGTCCACCTTCGTGGGTTCCCAGAAGCTGCCCATCCAGCCAGACGGCGGCACGGTAGTCGACGGCGCCGAAGTGCATCAGGATGCGGTCGTCGTCATTGGCACGGCCGGCCGCGGCGATGTCGTCGGCGGTGATGGTGCGCTTGTACCAAACGACGGGGTGGAATCCGGTGTCGCCGATGCCCGACTTGGCGGACTCGGGCGGAAAAGGGACCGTGATGGTGCGCGGGAAGTCGTGCGAGCCCAAGGCCCAGCCGGCATCCACGCCGTCGTCGCCGTCGTCGTGCGCAAAGGCCCACTCTCCGGAAAGGTCCTGCCAGGCACCACGCACCAATTGGGGGCGTGGGTAGGTGCCGTCCTGGCTGCTGGCAGAGGTCGAAGATATGTTGGGCATGCGGATATCCTGACTCAGATTTCCAGCGCTGTAAAGTCCAGGCAGTCAGCTGCAGGGGAGGGCGGCGATGTGGCCGATCAGTTGTCCGGGGCGGGAGCGCTGTGCCGGACCGCGAGCGAATGCGGCACGACGCGGTGCCGTCCGATGCCTTGATAGCCATTGATGCGTTCGGCCAGCAGCTCCAGCGCGACCTCGGCCAGCCGCAACTTGTCCGGGGCGATGGAGGTGAGGGTCGGCGTCGTATAGGAGCCTAGAGCCGTGTTATCCCAGCCGACCACCGCGACGTCGTCGGGCACTTTCACGCCCGCGGCGGTGAGGCCGCGCAGCGCGCCAATGGCGAACTTGTCATCACGGCAGACAACGCCGTCGAAATCCACTCCCCGCGACAGGGCGGCCGTGACGGCTTCCGCGCTCGCTTCCGGGGAGAAATCCGGAACGGGGAAAACGAGATCGGGATTGAGCGCAATGCCGGCGCCGACCAGTCCTTGTTGGTACCCCAGGAGACGCTGGTCCGTGGAACCGGTGATGTCATGCTCGACGACGCCGAGGAAGGCGATGCGGCGGCGGCCGAGTGAGAGCAGGTGTTTGACGCTGTCGACGGCGGCGCTGACGTTGTCGATCATGACGTGGTCCGTGGTGACCGGCATCGTCGATTCGCCGAGCAGCACCAGGGGAGTGTCGCGGCGCAGTTTCGCGATTTCCAGGGTGTTCATGCGCACCGGATGGAAGATCACGCCGTCCACGAGCCCGGCTTCCCGGTCCTTGAGCACGGCATGCTCGGCATCCACATCGCTTAAGGTCTGTTCGATGATCACCCGGTAGCCGCGGCGGGTGGCCTCTTCGGCGATATGCCGCGACAGTTCGGAAAAGTAAGGGTGGTCGATTTCCGGCATGGCCAACGCGATCATGCCTGTTTTACCGGTGGCGAGGCGGCGCGCGGTGAGGTTAGGTTTGTAGCCGAGCTGGTCGATGGCCTCCTGGACACTCTTGCGCAGCTGTGGCGCGACATGAGGATAGTCATGGACGACGTTCGAGACCGTCTTCATCGAAACGCCGGCCAGTTCGGCCACATCGGCCAGTCGGACCCGCTTCATATTTCCCATCCTGTCGGCAATCCTAATGGACCCGCCAAGTAACCCCGTTGAGACGCTATGTGGCGATTCCATAACGACACTAGACATTACAGTTTACAGCGCTGTACATTGGTCCTCACGCCGTGAGCTGGGTCGCACTGACGTGCGGGCACAGCCATTTACCGTTACGCGCACCGAGCGTGGAGCAGCGTTTTCACTGAGGAGGACGATGATGAAACACCCCAAGCGGTCTGTTCGCAACCGCCTAGCCACCGCCACTGCCATCGGTGCAACAGCCATCATGGCGCTGACGAGCTGTGGTGGCTCAGGTGGCCAGGAAGCAGCCCAGCAGGAATTCACCGGCGAATACACCGGACCTCCCGTGGAACTTTCCTACTGGAACGGCTTCACCGGCGGCGACGGCCCCTTCATGAAGAAGATGGTCAAGGAGTTCAACGCCGAACACGAGAACATCACGGTCAAGTCCAACACCATGCAGTGGGCCGACTTTTACCAGCGCCTCCCAGCAGCGGTTACCGCCGGTGAGGGTCCCGACGTCGGTGTTATGCACCTTGATCAGCTGGCCACCAATGCCGCGCGCAACGTCATCGTTCCCGTCGATGATCTGGCCGAGTCGCTTGAGCTAACCGCCGATGACTTCTCCGAAGAGGTCTGGAACGCAGGTGTCTACAAGGATGCCCGCTACGGAATTCCGCTGGACGTGCACTCACTGGCCATGTACTACAACACCGAGCACTTCAAGAAGGCCGGAATCAAGGAAGCTCCCACCGATGCGGAGTCCTTCGCAGCGGCACTGAAGAAGCTTGAGGCTGCAGGCTACGACACCCCGTTCTGGATGCCGGCGAAATGGCCCAGCCACCTGATGAACCTGTCGCTGCTGTGGCAGAACGGCGGAGACCCCTACAACGGCGAAGAGGCGAAGGCCACGTTCGATTCCGAAGCGGGCGTCAAGGCGCTCGAGTGGCAGCGCTCCATCGTGGAGAAGGGCTACAGCCCCGACGACGTCGCCATCGATTCGCAGTATGTCGCCTTCAAGAACGGCGAAACGTCGATCACCTGGGACGGAATCTGGATGATCAACGACCTGAAGGCATCCGGTCTCCCGTTTGAGGCTGCTCCGGTCCCCACCATGGGCTCGGAAGATGCCGTCTGGGCTAACTCGCACCAGTTCTTCCTGCCCCGCCAGGCATCGCCTGATGCGAACAAGACGAACGCCGCGAAGGTCTTCATCGCCTGGATGAGTGAAAACTCCGGCGAATGGGCCGGTGCCGGCATGATCCCGGCCCGTGAATCGGTCCGGACCAGCGGCGTGCTCGACGGCACTGTCCAGGAACCCATCGCGGAGAAGATCGACAACATGAAGTTCCTGCCTGCCATCCCGGGCATCGGTTCAGTCCAGACTGAAACCCTCGAGGTAGCGGTGGGCAACGCGGTCCTCGGTAAGGAAGAGCCGAAGAGTGCCCTCGAGGAGGCCGCTACGAAGGCCACTCAGTTGATGGAAGAAAACGAAGCACAGTTCGGAAACTGACCGTTCATGAAATCAACAACGGAAGTGGGCGCCCTCCCAAAAGAGAGGGCGCCCCAGCCCCGCGTAAAGGCAGGACGGTCGGTGCGGGAACAAGGTAAGGCCACACCGTGGCTGTTCCTGGCTCCGTATCTGGTGCTGTTCATCGGCTTCGTGCTGCTGCCGATCGTGCTGGGTGTCTGGATCAGCCTGCACACCTGGGATTACACGATGCCGGTCCATCCGTTCGTCGGACTGGATAACTACACCGAGCTGATGCAGCCCGGCTCCATTGCCTTTGAGAACTTCTGGAACTCCATGAAGGCAACCGGCATCTTCACGCTCTTCAGTGTGCCGTTGCTGCTGACCATTCCACTGGCCGTCGCACTGCTGATGGCGAAGAATTTTCCCGGCCGGAACTTCTTCCGTGCGGTCTACTTCGCGCCCTATGTCCTCGGTGTCGCCGTCGTCGCCATCCTCTGGCGCTACCTGCTGGACAGCAACATCGGCCTCGTCAATTACTACCTCGGTCTTCTTGGCTTGCCGGATGATATCGCCTGGACGACGTCGACGCCGGCAGCCTGGGTGGCGCTGATCGGCGTGACGGTCTGGTGGACGCTTGGCTTCAACGCGGTCATTTACCTGGCCGCGCTGCAGGACATCCCCGCCGAGCTCTATGAGGCGGCCCGGATGGACGGGGCCAATGGCTGGAACCAGTTCATTCACGTGACGCTGCCAGGTCTGCGTCCGGTGCTGATCTTCGTCACGATGATCACGCTGATTGCGTCGGCCAACATGTTCGGCCAGTCCTACCTGATGACGCAGGGCGGGCCGGGACGTGAAACCCGTACGGCGATCTACCAGATTGCGGAGACCGGTCTGCGCAACTTCCAGATGGGCAGTGCCGCAGCCATGAGTTACGTGCTGACGCTGTTCCTGATGGTGTTGAGCATCATCCTGTTCTGGCTGTTCCGTGAAAGGAAGGAGTCCAGGAAATGACTCAGCTTACCGACAGACCGGCACAGACCGAGGACCGGCCGGTGCAGCGGCGGCCCGCCAACAGGGGCCGGAAGATATTCCGGATCGTCATCCTCGGCATCGTCGCTTTCATCTTCATCAGTCCGGTCATCTTCATGATCGTGACCTCGTTCAAGACCCGCGGCGATGCGACGAGTATCCCGCCGAGCTGGCTTCCTATTCCGTTCACCTTGCAGGCCTACGAGGCCATCTTGTCTCCACAGAGCAGCACCCCGGTGCTGCGCTGGTTTATCAACAGTATGGTCGCCGCACTGTTGAACTCGGCACTAGTGGTGATTACGGCGTCGTTGGCTGCCTATCCGCTCGCGCGGATGAACTTCAAGGGCAAGAACATCGTTTTCGGCATTATTGTCGCAACGCTGCTCGTCCCGCCGGTGATCCTCGTGATTCCGAATTACCTAATCGTCAGCGATCTGGGCTGGCTCAACTCGCTGATCGCCATCATCGTTCCGACGGCGGCATCCGCGTTTGGGGTGTTTTTCATGCGGCAGTTCTTTATCGCGCTGCCAGTGGACCTTGAGGAGGCCGCCCGCCTGGACGGGGCCAACCGCTTCCTGATCTTCACCCGGATCGTGCTGCCGCTGGCCAAGCCCGCCCTCGCCACTCTGGCGCTGCTGGCATTCTTGACGAACTGGAATGACTTCCTCTGGCCCGTCTACGTGCTGTTCAGTCCTGAGGTGCAGACACTGCCGGCCGGCTTGTCCACACTGCAGGCCGCCAACTCGGTGCGGTACGACCTGTTGATGGCGGGCGCCGTCGTCGCAAGTATTCCGGTACTGGTGATCTTCGTCTTCCTGCAGCGCTTCATCATCGAAGGCGTCTCGCGCTCCGGTGTGAAGGGCTAAGAGGGTATGGCCAAGGCATTCCGGCGCTTCGGCGCGCGTTCGGCGCTGATCCCCGCGGCGCTGCTGAGCGGATTGCTGCTGGCTGGCTGTTCCGGTGGGGGCCCGTCCACTCCGGCGGGTACCCCATCGGAGGACGCCTCCTCATCGGGACAGGAGATGGCCGAACCGGTGATTGACCGCGACTTTCCGGATCCTGACGTCCTGGAGGTCGACGGCACGTACTATGCCTATGCGACCAACGGCAACGGAATGAATGTCCAGGTGGCGAAGTCGACAGACCTGGAAGATTGGACCGTCCTCGACAAGGATGCAATGCCGGACATGCCCTCGTGGGTGATTCCCGGCAAGACGTGGGCTCCCGAGGTTACGGAAGTCTCCGAGGGCAACTTCGTGCTGTACTTCACCGCCACGAACTTCGACCCGGCGCGCCAGTGCATCGGCGTCGCGACATCCAACAGTCCGACGGGACCCTTTGTGGCGCAGGGCGGAGAGATGCTGGTGTGCCCAATCGACGAGGGCGGTGCCATCGATGCCAGTACCTTCGTAGACGACGACGGCCTGCACTTGGTGTGGAAGAACGACGGCAATTGCTGCGGACTCGCCACCTGGATCCAGACCGCTCCGTTGAGCAAGGACGGGCTGAGCCTGACTGGTCAGCCGCAGAAGCTCATTAAGCAGACGCTCGATTGGGAGGGCGACCTCGTCGAAGCGCCCACCATTGTGAAACGCGGCTCCACCTACGTGCTGCTGTACTCCGCCAACTCCTATTCGGATGGACGTTACGCCATCGGTTACGCTTCCGCTCCGAAACTCAGTGGTCCGTGGTCGAAAACGCCCAAGCCGATCTTCTCCACCAAGTCCTCCGGGCACCGGTACCTCGGCCCGGGCGGCCAGGATGTGGTGACCGGGCCGATGGACCAGGATTACCTGGTGCTCCATGGCTGGGACCCCGCTTTCACCTACCGCGGGATGTTCGTAGCTCCGTTGGAATGGGATGGCGCCATGCCGCGGGTGGTGCTGGGGGAGTAGCCGGTCTGTGGCGTGCCGCCGTCGCTAGCGGAGCTTGGCCAGAGCCAGATTGATGAATTCCAGATTGAACGCGTCCGGGTCTATGGTGCGACCGGCAGGCAGACGCAGCCACTCCCGGTACTCGGCGTGCTCGGGATGGGACGGGTCGTTGACCGCTGCCACCATATCCGTCCAGCCCTGCGGGCCACCGGAGTCCTCGAAGGGTGCCATCGCGCCGCCCTCCACGCAGAACGGCAGGTCTTCGGGAACCTCGTCCAACTTCTGCTCGAGCTCGACGGTGTGCAGCCAGTCGTCGCCGAAGTCGTAATGGTAAGTGATGCAGTCGCCGGTCTTCGTCAGCAAATCCCCGAGGCAGATTGTCGACTCGTCAATGGAGGCGTCGTTCATGAACTCGGGGTGGAAAGGTTCGTACGTGATTCCCCCGAAGCCCCGTCCCTCGCTGAAGAGATGCATGTGCGAGTCCATCCATCCAAAGGACATCTGGAGTACGGCGTGCAATTCATCCAGCTGGAGTGTGGCCGGCACCAGTATCCGCCGCCAGACCAAGGGTTCAGAGGAGTCGATGCTGACCTTCAGCTGCAGTACGGGTGTGCCCGGTGCATAACTGATCCGTGGCGCGGGGGCCTTTGGCATGCCGGCCTGTGGGGACGGCATGCCGGAATCGTCATCGTCGTCGTACGCCTGATCAAGCATTTCGAGTTCATCGACGACGGCGGCAACACACTGTGCGACGGCGGGAGCCACCACGTAGTGCGTATCGCCTGTCAGCAGTCCGAGTTCAGCCAGTTCATCAAGCTTGCCCTTGGCGAAAACGGGCGGAAGCGCGTCCACCAGGCTTTGGTCTTCCAACTGTTCAATCAGATCGTCGAGCTTGGCCTTCTCCACAGGCTCCATAGTGCCGGCTGTCAGCACCATCATCATGAATGTCGCGACCGTGGGGCGGAACGATTCGCCGAGTTCATCGGAGGCGACGGTGTCCAGCAGGAACTCGGTGACGAATTGGCGGTACTGCGCCACCCGTTCCGGCGCTCCGGCGTGGAGCCACTGTTCTGCCGCAGCGGCAGGCTTCGCCGTCGTCGTCGACACTGTGATGAGTTCGCAGCTTTGCAGCGAATCCCAAATATTGCTCAGCAGCGGAACTTCATACATGGAGCGGACGACGAGCGGGCCGTCCTCATCATCTAACGAAGCATCCGCGCCGGCAGCTCCCTGGCGCCCGGCTTCGCCTGACCCGCCGGAGGCCGTTGCCACCCGGGCATCGACGCCGACACAGGCGGCTGCCGTTTCAATATCCTGCCGGCGCAATGCCCCGGTCTTGGTGACCGGTTTGCCGGAGCCCAGCCACTCCAAAAGGCGGCTGGTTCGCTGGATCAGTTCCAATCCGGAGAAGCCCAGTGCCTCTTCGGATTCGCTCAAATCCGGGATGTCCATCTCCGGCATGGCCGCTGGCCCTTCGTCGGGCGCTTCCGGGGCCAGGACCTTGTGGGTTTCGAAGAATTCCTCCTGACTGCCCGTCCAGCGTTCGGTGTCGAAGAGGAAGTGCAGATAGGTATCCCAGGCTTCCAGGAAGGCTTGGGCAGCGCCCGGCTCATCCGCTGTGGAGGAGTACATGGACTCGACGGCTTCTGCGACGGCGGCCGGTGGAAGCCAGGCGGCCGTGGGTTCGTTCGTGATTTCGGAGCATATATCCACCAGGGAATGCGCAGTGCGCAGGTAAATCATGGCCCCGTCGGGATCCTCGGTCTCCTCGCTGAACCAACGGATGAAGTCAGGGGTGAACGAGTCGATCAGCCGGGTGTTCTGCTCGCTGATGGTCATTGTGCGCGCTGAGGGAACTGCCTGCAGGTGGCGCCGCTGCTTGGATTTGGTGGACTTGTTCTTGGTATTGGGCCTGTTCGCCTTGGGTCGTTTCGACACCTGCTGTCCCTTCGTCGTCAATGGCTTGTTCCAAACCTACAAGCCAGCGCCGCCGTGGTTCCAGATGTTGACCGGATCGCCGTTTACCTAATCGTGAGATGATTGAGCGTAAGGCAATGAATCTTGCGTGCGATTGCACTCGCATGTATGTCGCCAGCAGCTGGGATTCAGCGGACAAACCGGGGGAGCATCCACCCCAAGGAGAACACCATGGTACGCCTCATGGCTGACAATATTCACCGCGAGCAACAGTGGGAGCGGCGGTACGCTCCGAACATCGAAGAAGTCAACCGGTTTTGCGACACCTTGAAGACGCAAAAATCCCGGGAACTGCCCTACGTCGACCCAGTCCACGATTCGGATGATTGCCGGATTATCAGCCTCTTCTCCAACCCGGGTCCCGGCGTCGAATCCGGCTTCCTCTCATCCGAAAATGATGACAGCAGTGCTGCCCGGATGGCGGAAATCTACGCGCATGTGGGACTGCGTCCCGAGCATGTGATGCCTTGGAACGTCTACCCCTGGTACGTCTTTGACGAGCAGAAGGGCAAGCTCGACAAGGAACAAATCAACGAAGGGCTCAAGCCCCTGCTGAAGTTTATCCAGCGGGTGCCCAGGGCATCGGCGATTGTCGCCCACGGAGCCGACGCTCACAAGATGACCCGCGCACTGACCAAGGCGGCTATCCCCACCATTCGGCGTCGTGGTTTCAAGTTCTACGAAGTCCGTGCCACCAGCGACCGCGCCTTCATCGGATCCGCGGATAAGCAGGAGGTTTGGCTCCAAGGCATTTACGATGCTTACAGCGATGCCATGAGCCGGGCCGGAATTGCCCAGCTCAGGCACACCGGCTGAAACCGACCAAACAACCGTTCCCGTAACGCCGAACAACACGTCTCGTAACGAGGCTGGGACCTTCTTCGAACCCAGCACACCTGGAGCGAATCCGATTCGCGACCATGGGTAACAATTGCGCGCCATCATTGACGTCGACGGATCCTTCTGATTCAGATCGCCATACCATGGATGCATCTATTCGCGCAACTACAGGGGTGTATCATGAGGAAGTTCTACGCGTGGCTGGGAGCCATGGCGATGATTTTGGGTCTGGGCCTGCTGGCTCCCGGTCCGGCGTCGGCGGCTCCCTACTGCGGAATCCATTGGGGTTCGACGGCCGAGGCAAGGGCAGGTGCAACCAGTGCACCGATAACGAATGTCCGGGCCGGCAGGCATGCCTGCTTCGACCGGATGGTCATCGATATCCGGGGCCAGCACGCCGGCTACACAGTTAAGTACGTCAAGGCGGTGCGATCCGGCGGGTCGGGCCAAGTGGTGCCACTGCGCGGCGGGGCCGATCTCGCCGTCGTCGTCGATGCCCCGGCCTATGACCGGAACGGAAACGCGGTCTACCGGCCGGCGAACAGGAAAGAGTTGGTCAATGTCAGCAACTTCAGGACGTTCCGGCAGATAGCCATGGGGAGCAGTTTCGAAGCGAAGACAACCTTCGGTTTGGGAGTACGGGCGCGGTTGCCATTCCGCACCTTCACCCTGAATGATGCCGATGGCGGATCGAGGCTGGTGATCGATGTCGCGCACCGTTGGTGACAATTTAGTGGGCGGCGCCGGCGGTCAGCTAGATCCGGGCTCCGGCCGTGTAGTTACCGGTCAGGCACGGATGAAGACCGCCGACGCCCCACCCGATTCGACCATCAGGTCGCTCAGACCGACCACCATGTACCAATAAGTCCGGCCGCGGACAGCACCAGTGTCCACCCATCGTTCCGGATTTCCACGACGGCGCTGCACCAACCGCAGCGCCGTCGCCTGTGCCGGGATGGCCGGCAGGGTGGCGCCGTTGGAGGCCCACCGGTACAGCGCGTAATGCTGCGGAATCGTGCCAGTGGTGGCCCCGCGCCAAAGAAGTTCGACGCCGGCACCGTTCCACCGGGCGCTTGTGATCACCGGGGCGGCCGGTTTGGCACTGCCCAGATGCGCCATCGCCGGTGGAATCGCCACCCGGCTGTAGTACTTGTTCTTGACCAGCGTCATGGCGCCGAGCCGGTCCGCCCGCACCGATTTGGCGGAGAAGTAGACCTGGCCGCGCACTCCCGGCGTCGTCCGGCATTTGGCCGTGTGGTTGGACAACTCCAGCCGGTCCATCCAGTCGGTGCCCTGGGCAGGATCTCCCACCCGGTAAGCAGCCTCCCCGATGTAGAGCTTCACGAACGTTCCCTTGACCTGCGCGGCCCACCAGTCCACCAAGACGTTGTAGTTCGCGACCGGGAACCCTTGATGCCAGTACAACTGCGGCACGACGTAGTCGATCCAGCCTTGCCGCACCCAGTGCCGGGAGTCGGCGTAGATCCCGTCGTAGCTCTGCAACCCGGAGGTCGCCGAACCGCGGGCGTCCGTGGACCGGTTGCGTCAGATCCCGAACGGACTGATACCGAACAGCATCCGCCGCTTGGTGGTGAAGATCCGCGAACTCAGATCCCGCACGAACGCGTTGACGCTCCGGCGACGGAAGTGGGCGCGGCTCTCTCCGAGCGTGCGGAAGGATCTGTACGCGGCGCCGTCGGGAATGCTCTGCCCGGCGACGGGGTAGGGATAGAAGTAGTCGTCCAAGTGCACGCCGTCGACGTCGTACTTCGCCACCACCTCGGCAATCACCCTGATAATGAAGCGCCGCACGGCCGGGATCCCGGGGTTGTAGTAACGCCGGCCGCCGTACGCGAAAGACCAGGACGGATGCAGGCGCGCGGGATGCGACGGGACGAGGTTGTTCAGGTCCGTGTCCATCGACACCCGGAACGGATTGAACCAGACGTGCAGATGCAGATTCCGGGCGTGCGCCTCACGGACCGCAAAGGCAAGCGGATCGTAGCCGGGGTGCCTGCCCTGGACACCGGTCAGGTACTTGGACCACGGTTCGCCGATGCTTGATGGCCAGAACGTGTCGGCCGCGGGACGGACCTGCAGCAGAACCGTGTTGAACCGCATGCTCCGCGCCAGGTTGAGCCAGCCGCGCAGCTCGGACTGCTGTTGCGCCACGGTCAGGCCGGGCCGGGATGGCCAGTCGATATTGGCGACGGTGGACAGCCAGAACGCGCGGAACTCGTTCTTCGGCGTCAGCGTAGCCCGGTACGGTTCCCGCTCGGTGATCCGGTAAATCCGGTTGGGGACCGCCGCGGCAAGCGTGACCGCCGCCTGCCCGCTGGACCCGACGGCGGTAACGGCGGGTGGGAGCCGGGCGGGGGACAAGCCTGCCGACAGTCCCGCCGCGGCAAGCGCTCCAAGGGCGGTGAGGACTCCAAAATGCCGGCGCGAAATGTCATCGTGCTCCGGTGGGGTGATGTGGCCAGACATAGCCGACTCCGACCGTAATGCTCAGTGATAGCTAAATAATACGCCTGCTTTGGACCGCCGGATAACGCCGGGTTTTGTGGGGCGGAATCGTTACACTGACGGCAGCGGAAACAACAAGTGCTGGACACGGCGAGCCCGGAGCGCAAGAGTAGCGGTATGGCCGATGTGCTTCGCTATGCCGCATTCACGCTGGACCCCTCCGGTGGCAACCCTGCCGGCGTCGTTCTTGATGCTGACGGCATGGACGATGAACGGATGCAGCAGATCGCGGCCGAGGTCGGGTACTCGGAGACCGCGTTTGCGGGTAGGGCCACGGGAGGCAGCCGATATCCGCTGCGGTACTTCAGCCCGGTCGCGGAAGTTGCCTTCTGCGGTCACGCCACGGTAGCGACGGCGGTGGTGCTGGCAGAGCGGGAAGGGCCGGGGCTGATGGTCTTCGATACGCCTGCCGGCGAAATCCAGGTCGAAACCGAACAAGACGCGTGGGGAGTCCGGGCCAGTTTGCGCAGCGCACCCACCCACTCCAGGCCGACGCACGACGACGAACTCGCCTCCGCATTGTCGGCTCTGGGCTGGTCGACAGAAGACTTGGCACCGGATTATCCACCGAATGTTTCTTTCGCGGGCAACGAGCACCTGATTCTCGCGGTCCGGACCCGGGAACGCCTCGCTGAACTCGACTATAACTTCGACGACCTGCTGAACTTGATGACCGAACATGGCTGGACCACCGCTCAACTGTTCTGGCAGGAGAACGAGCACACCTTCCACGCCCGGGACCCGTTTCCCGCCGGTGGTGTGGTGGAGGATCCGGCCACCGGAGCGGCAGCGGCAGCGCTCGGCGGTTACTTCCGCGCGCTTGGCTTCGTGTCCGGCACTCGTCAATTCACCATCCACCAAGGGGTGGACCTGGGCCGACCAAGCGAACTCGCCGTCGTCGTTCATTCTGATGATCCGCGGGTGACCGTTGCCGGTTATGCCGTTCCGATACCGAATTAGAGAGGATAAGCACATGGCCAAGAAGGAACACCATCCGGCCGAAGAGCCCGAGGTAGCGGTTCCGGACGTCAACGGGAAAATGAGCAAGACTCATAAACGGGTCCTTTGGGGAGCCATCTTCCTGATGGCGACGTCGGCCATCGGCCCGGGCTTCCTGACGCAGACAGCTGTTTTCACCAACGAGTTCGGCAGGAATTTCGCGTTCGCGATCCTGCTGTCGATCATCATCGATATTGGCGCGCAGGTTAATATCTGGCGCGTTCTGGTGGCGGCCAAGAAGCGCGGCCAGGACGTCGCCAACATGGTGCTTCCCGGGCTCGGTTCGGTCATTGCCGTCCTGGTTGTCATCGGCGGTCTGGCGTTCAACATCGGCAACGTGGCCGGTGCCGGCCTGGGTCTTCAGGTGCTGTTCGGGATATCGCCGAAGTGGGGCGCGGTGATTGCAGGGGTGCTCGCCATCATTGTTTTCAGTTTGAAGAACTCCGGGAAGATCATGGACGCCGTGGCGATCATCCTCGGTGGCGTGATGATCGTTCTGGTGGCGTTCGTGATGTTCGTGGCCCGGCCGCCCTTCCTCGAGGCAGCCGTGAGCAGTGTCGTGCCGGAAGATTATGCGATTCTGGTTCTCCCGGTCATTACCCTGATCGGCGGCACCGTGGGCGGCTACATCACCTTTGCCGGCGCGCACCGGCTGATCGACGCCGGAGTCGTCGGCAACCAAAACGTCAAGTTTGCGGGCAAGGCGGCGACCCTCGGCGTCGTCACCACCGGCGTGATGCGGGTGCTCCTGTTCCTGGCGGTGCTCGGCGTGGTCGCCGCCGGTAATGTCCTGAATCCCGATAATCCGCCGGCCTCGGTGTTCCGGATTGCCCTCGGCGACGTCGGATTCAAGATCTTCGGCATTGTGCTCTTCTCGGCGGCTATTACCTCCGTCATTGGAGCCGCCTACACCAGCGTGTCGTTCCTGCGCTCCTTCCATCCGTCCATCGCAGGGAACAGCAACAGGTACATTATTGGCTTCATTGTCTTCTCGACCCTGGTGTTCGTGATCGTCGGGCAACCTGTCGCGATCCTCGTCATCGTCGGTTCACTGAACGGACTGATCCTGCCCTTCACCCTCGGTACGGTACTGATTGCCTCGCGGCAGAAACGGATCGTCGGCGACTATAAGCATCCAATGTGGATGATCATCTTCGGCATCGTGGCGGTCCTGATCACGATCGTTGCCGGCTGGCTCTCGCTGCAGGCAATCGCTGAAGTGTGGACCGGATGAGCGCCGCAGGGTTCGACGGCGGTCGGGGCGCTGGGATTGAGGGCGAGGGAGTGAGCGTGGATCCAAAGGGCGCTGATCCATCCTCTCTGACTGCTGCCGAAGCGCGGGCTGAATTCAGGAGCGGGAGGATAGTGCCGACGTCGGGCTGGGCCTCTGGCTATACCCAGGCCAATTTGCTGATCGTGCCCAAGGCTGAGGCGTTCGACTTCCTCCTCTTTGCCCAGCGCAACCCGAAGTCCTGCCCTGTTCTTGGAGTGCTCGACGCCGGTGAAACTTCCGGACCGCTGCTGCCCGACGGCGACATCCGCACTGACGCTCCGCTGTACCGGGTTTACGTGGATGGCGCACTCGAGTCTGAAACGCCGGACATTACCGGCTGGTGGAGGGATGATCTGGTCTCTTTCCTGATCGGCTGCAGCTTCACGTTCGAGCGTGCGCTTCTCGAAGGCGGCGTACCACTCGCGCATCAGGAGCAGGGCGTGAACGTGCCGATGTACCGGACCTCGGTGCGTTGTGAAAGCGCCGGCGTCATGGGCGGGCCGATGGTGGTCTCGATGCGCCCGATGCCGTCGTCGCAGGTGGCGGATGCCGTTCGAATAACCGCACGCTATCCGGCGGTTCACGGCGCACCAGTCCATGTTGGTGATCCCGCCGCGCTCGGAATCGAGAACCTGGACCGGCCCGATTTCGGCGACGCCGTGGAAATCCGGCCTGGGGAGATCCCGGTGTTCTGGGCCTGCGGTGTCACCCCACAGGCCGCCGTCATGGAATCCAGGCCGTCGCTGGCCATCTCGCACGCGCCCGGACACATGTTCATCACCGACGCGAGGGACAGCGACTACCTCGTTCCGTAAGCAGCCGGCGTCGTGGCGTAATTCCACAATCCGACCGCCCGCAGATGCTGCGTGGGTGTGCCATGTTCCGCCCGTCGGGTGTCTTCCCTCGGGCACTGAATCCTGTTAGATTTTTGGAATACGAAGGAGATGCACATGCCGACCCAATCAGTGAACGACGTTCGCTCGAGCCTCCTGCAGGTGCTGCTGGACAAGGTCGAGTCAGAACCTTACCCCTCAACAACGATGCTCAATATCATCGAGTCGCTGCTTAAACCGGACGAGGTCCCGGACTACGTCGAACATCTTGTCGACAAGGTCCGCGCCGACACTTATCCAAGCATCGATATGCTGAGGCGCATTCAGCAATTCGTCTAGCGACGGATCGTGCGACGCCCGCAATGACGAAGTATCTGATTTCGTTCCCGAGTAGTGCCATGGACTTCCCTGACGAGGAGTTGCAGGCGGTTTCGGATGCGGCGCACGCTGTCGTGCGGGAAGCGAAAGATGCCGGCGTCTGGGTGTTCGGCGGAGGAATCGACGAGAACGTGCCGCCGGTCATGGTCGACGGCGACGGGACCGTCACCGAGGGCACGTACCCGCAGACGCAGCAGATCGAAGGCGGCTACACGGTCCTGGAGCTGCCCTCCCGCGAGGCTGCGCTGGAATGGGCCGCAAAGATCGCGGTCGCTTGTCGTTGCGCGCAGGAGGTTCGAGCGTTCCAGTACGACCCCGCCAGCTGACGGCCTTTTTCCGCAATGGCAGCTGCTCCGGGACTTCACCGAAGCCGACGGCGAACCAACACCCACCCTGGAGGAAGGTGTTAGCGTACTCACTGTGTCCAGTCTCGAGTTGCCGCCGTATCCGGATACGCCAGGCTTGAGCTGGCGTGGCCTTGGACCAGACGATCTTGAGGCCTGGTTCTTGTTGCTGTCGCGCATCATGATTCATGACGATGAGCAGGAACGCACCACCATGGCGGACCTGCAAACCCTTACCCGCCAGTCATGGGTTAATCTGGTCGCCGATCACTTGGTGGGAGTCGATTCTGATGGCCAATTCCGAGCGGTAGGGCGGAACGCGTTCCGCCCCGGCGCCACGGACGAACATGCGGTGACGCTTGGCGGCGGAGTCGACCCTGGGTGGCGAGGCAGGGGCATCGGACGGGAATTATTACGGTGGCAATGCACGCGTGCTGCTCAAAACATCGCAGCCTTGAGAGCCGATGCGGATGCGCCAGGGCGAATCAGGTGTATTGCCGAAGAGCAGGTCACCAGCCGGCACCGGTTGTATAAAGCAGCTGGATTTGAGCCCGTTCGCTGGTTTACAGAATTACGCAAACCTCTCGATGCTGCCGCCCCCTTCGCGGAGCCCGGCCCGCTGCCTGGTGGCTTGCAAGTCATGCCTTTTAGCGATGACGTCTCTGACGAGGTGCGACTCGCCCATAACGAAGCCTTCGCCGACCATTGGGGATCAGATCCCCACGACCGCGAATCGTGGCAGACAAATCTGCTCGAAGACGAAGCGTTCCGCCCCGCTGCCAGCTTTGCCATCGTCGACCCGACGACACCGGAGCGCCGCGTGGTGGCATACGTCATTAACGCAGAATATGTTCAGGACTGGCCACACCAGGGCTTCACGGAGGGATACACCGACCTGCTGGGAGTCCGGCGGCAATGGCGCGGACTTGGGCTCGCAAAGTACCTACTCGCCCTCACCGCTCGGGAATTCGCCGCTTTGGCACGCTCCTACGTGACCCTCGGTGTGGACACCGACAATCCCTCAGGTGCGCTGAGTCTCTACCACTCCCTCGGCTACAAGCCCGTGCACAGCACTACGTTCTATCAACTCGATGCCTAATTCCAAATCCCGGCACATTCTGTGGTGGATCCGGTTGCGGAAGGGCGCAGAACAGCGTGTCGAGGCATCCTCCCGCGCGATACGCAAGCCAGATGCAGTATCTGAGCATCAAGCGGGAAGCGGCGCATCGCACCGCTGATTGGGGAACCTACACGGCGCACAAGGCCAACGTGGTGACACAAATTCTCGACAAGGCCAGGTATTTCGATTGAATTACTTGAACGTATCCGGCCAGGGACCGCTAGTCAAAAGTCCTCTGCGGCGAGGGCTTCAAGAGGTGCCAGGGGGACGATGTCTTTCGCCTTGGATGCAAATGCGCGGTCAACGGTGACGAGAGCGTCGGCCTGAAGTTTGGTGACGGCCAAATATTCGGCGTCGAAGGTCGTGTCCCAACCCTGTTCGCGGGCGATCTTCCAAGCGGTACGGCGGGATACACGATCACCGAGCAGTCGCATCTTCAGTTCAGTGAGCCGCTCATGATGTTGAAGCGCCAGATTCTCGTCAAGGTCACCGCGCCGCACCTCTTCGAGCAGCAGGGTGAGCGCCTGGGAGCGGATGAGATTGGGAGCGACGAGCTGATGTACCGAGCTGATGCGGATCTCGTTGGCGACTATGTGCAACAGGGTGGCGGCGTCGATCACGTAGCGTGTCATGTTCACAGCGTATGACGTCGCTGGGCCGATAGCCCATGGCGCGACCAGGGTGCAGGCCAGTTACCGACCCTGCACCGGTGCGCACGTCTCCCGTTGATTGGATGCAGCCTGAAGGATGTGCCCCCCTGTAAGTAAGAATGGGATTATGCCCCTTGACCGCTTTCCGGTCCGGCAGGTCTGCGAAGATCCTGCCAACCCGCTCGACCGAAGCCGCTGGCCAGCGACTATGCCGCCAGTAGCTCAAATGCTCGCGCAAGGGCTGGACTTGGCCGCAGCAACAGTGTTCGTCGGAGAAAACGGTTCGGGTAAATCCACTCTCGTGGAAGCAATCGCTCTGGCCTACGGCCTTTCACCCGAGGGCGGATCAACCGGTGCGCGGCATACGACCCGGTCGACGGAATCCGAGCTTGCCGAGCACTTGCAGCTGATCCGCAATGCAGGAACCAACCGCCGCGGATATTTTTTGCGGGCGGAAACGATGCATGGATTCTTTACCTACCTCGAAATGAACCCGAGCACCTCCGGGCAGGAAGATATTGCCTTCCACCAAATGTCTCACGGTGAATCCTTCCTGGAACTGGTCATCGACCGGTTCCGCGGACCTGGCCTCTGGCTGCTGGACGAGCCTGAATCGGCACTGTCCTTTTCCGGATGCCTGTCCCTGCTCGGAATACTAAAAGATCTCCTCGCCAAGGGAGACTCTCAAGTCATCATCTCCACCCACTCGCCGTTGTTGGCGGCGCTGCCGGGCGCGCAGATCTTGGAGGTCGGAGACTGGGGCATGCGCCCAAAAGCATGGGAAGAACTAGACCTAGTGAAAAGCTGGCAGGCTTTCCTCTCATCCCCGCAACGCTATCTAAAGCATGTTTAGGTGAACTCGTCCGCGACCCAAACCCGACGAACCATCTTCAGCGGATATGAGTCGTTATCGTCTTATTCCTCACGTCGATTGGTTGCGGCGTATCGGAGGGCGGCATCTGCCGGATCTCCGTAATTGTCACCAGTATCTGAGACTGCGCCGACAGCCCTGGCAGCAGCATCGGCTGTGATTCCCAACTTCACTAACTCAGCCTGGAAACACCGGTCCCACTCATTGAGCAACATAGCCTCTTGACTGGCGACTGCTCTTCCCAGTTCAGTGAGCCGCCAAACCTCTTGCAGACAGACATCCGAACTGGCGGGGGAAGCAGGTTCGGAGTCAACAGTGACCAACCCTGACTCCGCCAGTCTTTTGAGCGCCGCGGCAACTCCGTCTTTGGCTGTTCCGCACGCTCCATTTAGCTGACGGTGGTCCTCCTCTGCCAACATACATTCCAACTCTTCGGCAGTCTCCGGACACATGTACAGCAGCAGGAGGAGTTCCTCTTCTGCCGAATTCAGATCCTGGATCGGACTGGAACGCGGAGTCTCACCGAAAGACATTTGCAACCACATGTATTTCTACTGCCGTGAACATAGATTCAGTCTCCCACCCAGCTCATCCACCCGAAAGGTTGCCGGCCTGATTCGGGATTCAGCCGTGCCGTCGAGGGCCGGTCTACGGACAACATCGTCATTCATGGAACAGCCGTCCTCGGCCCCGCCACCTAGCTTGCGCTCAATATATGAGGCGGAGGGCGCAAGGCATTCACAGGCTCTGCTCTTCACCCCACTTTCCGTCCGACGGCGGTTGATAGGCTGACAGCAACCACAAGGGAGTGATGTCATATGATATTTAGTCCAAACGGCCAATGGGCACGGACCCGGACTGCAGCCGGTCGACGGGGGTTCCTGCAGGAACAGCAAATGTGGGCGGACCGGGAGCGGGACAGCTACCTGCGGTCCCGTGAGATCAGGCGGAAGCTACGCAAATCCATCCGTGCCCGCGTCCGAAAAATGCTCCGACGCTAAATGGACATAACGGCGTTCGCGAGAAGCCCATAGAGCGTAGGTGGGACGTTGAAGCAGGCCGGGGACTGTGGCACAACCCCGGCAGCGGACGATATTGTTCTTCCATGACTCCCAACAACATGGGCCGACTCCTCATCGCCGCGGGATTTCTGATGTTAGTCGTATTCCTGCTGCTGGGCATCACACCCGGTGAACCGAATGAGAACTGGCTTCCCTTCTTGGGAAGCGTTTCTGCAGTAGTCGTCGTCGTATCTGGCTATGGCATACGCCGAATACCGACTCATGGGAAGCCGACGCAATGCGGAAACTGACCTTTGGCATGAACCTGAGTCTGGACCGCTACATCGCCGCGCCCGGCGACGACCTCGGCTGGAGCGTGCCGAGCGACGAGCTGTTCCAATGGTGGTCCGACCGGGTGGGCGCGACGGGCCTGGCGCTGTACGGGCGCAAACTTTGGGAGACGATGAGCTCCCACTGGCCGACGGTCGACGGGCAGCCTGGCGCCACACCGGCTCAGATCGAGTTCGCCCGCCGCTGGCGGGACATGCCGAAGGTGGTGTTCTCCTCGACGACCAGCGCGGTCGACTGGAACGCCCGTCTGGTGACCCGGGACCCTGTGACCGAGATCACCCGGCTCAAGACTGAGGATGGCGATCCCATGGACGTCGGCGGCGCCACCCTCGCCGCAGCGGCCATGCGGGCCGGACTGATCGACGAGTACGCGATGGTCACCCACCCGGTCCTGGTGGGCGGCGGCACGCCGTTCTTCGCGGCCCTGGACAACTGGGTGAACCTGAACCTGGTGGAGACCCGGATGTTTCCCGACGGCGTGCTCCTGACCAGGTACGAGACCAGAAGCTGAATACCCGACCTTGGATCGGCACGACTCGGGCCATTCAAGGATCTCGTGACGCAAGATGTGGTTCAAAATCAGCATGGAGCCACTGGCAAACTTGGCCGGCAATATCCTTAGCCAGAGCCCTTACAACTTGCTAGTGCAGGCGGCAGACGGTCCGTCATTGGGTCGGAGCGATGGTACTTGTATTCAGACCATAGGCTGACATGATGAATCATTCCAGCGCCTCGTATGAGCCAGGTTCCGATGAGTGGTGGGACGTCACGGATGAGCACGGTCACCTGACTGGGCAGACTTATCGCCGTGGAAACCCTGACTGGCCTCCCGGCCGCTTCCACCTCGTCGTTGCCACATGTGCTTATCGATCTGATGGTGCCGTTCTTCTAACGCAACGATCAGCTACCAAGGAATACCCTTTAGCGTGGGAATTCCCCGGAGGAAGTGCATTAGCCGGGGAATCAAGCAACGATGCCGCACCGCCATGGAGAGCCCGGCTGGAAAAGCTCTGGCCTCCACTCGTTGACACACTCCGGAAGAAGTCTTCTGCTAACGAAACGCACATCCCCTAGAGGACGCGGCCATTCGGCCGGGATGCATCGTCCGCGGTCTATTGTTCCGTCGCGTTGCGTAAAATGGCAGCGATTTTTTGGAAGTCCCGGGGCGTGGCGAGCTGCAAGGGTGTCAGACCATCGCGCTGGGAGGGGAGCGTTACGTCGGCGCCTCCTTTGACGAGCAGCCGCACGGTCTCCACGTACCGGGGCGAGCCATCGCCGAAGATGATCGCCTCGTGCAGCGCGGTCCAGCCCAGGTTGTTGACGTGGTTAACGTCCACGTTGGTCTCCAGCAGCCTTCGCACCACCTCCGCGTGGCCACGCTCCGCGGCGCGGATCAGGGCGGTGCCATTGAAGCTGTCACGCGCGTGGACGTCCGCGCCGTTGCGCAGAGTCAGGTTCAGCAGCTCGAGGTAGCCCTCACTCGCTGCGATGAGGAAAGCGCTCTGTTCGGTCTTGTCCTCGTAGTTGACGTCAGCGCCGGCGGCGATGAGCCGGCGAGCTTGGGCGACGTCGTTGTCCCAGGCCGCCCCGATCAGGTTCTGATTCAGCGCCATCCGTTCGCCGGGGGTGGGAGGCTTGGACGTGGCCGATCTGCTGCTCGGCGAGACACCCGGGGCGGACTCCTCGGCTTGCGGCGACGTGCTCGACGGGCTCGGCGAAGGCACGGATTCGGAAGGCGTCTGTTGTGTCGGACCGGTCACCTCGCCGCTATCGGTGCAGCCGGTCACCAGCAGCAGTACGGCCAAGACACCGCCCGTCACGAGGGCCCTCATCGGGAGACCCGTCGCGGGGCCACCGAAGTGGCACACCAGAACTTCATTGGGATCATTCCCATGCTTGTCAGCATACTCGTGCCATGCATCGGACAACCGTCGGCCAGCACGGCTCAGCGCGGGCGTCGCAGGCGCTGGCTAGGTCCGTGACCGATCCCTCAGCGGCACTGGCACGTGAAATTGGGCTGAACTCTGACCGCATGGAAAAGCAGCCGAGCTGATGCGGAGAACATATACACCGTCTCCGTCAAGCGCCCTCGGTCAGCACGCCTTCAGGCTGCCGATCCTGGGGGTGTCGCTCGAGCCACCCCTCAAGACCGTCGAGGAGGAGGTCGAGGCCGAGCGGGAACTCGTCGCCATAGGAATAGCCCGGTTGAAGCACATGGTCGGCCGTCAGCTCGGCGAGATACGGGTACTCGTTGACGGGAAGTTGGGCGAGCATGACGTGCGCCATCGCAGCCGTCTCCTCCTGCGTGTGAAACGGCAGGTTCTTTTCCTGCATCGCGAAGCCGTAGATGTAGCTGTCCAATGCCGAGAAAGCATGGGCTGCCATGGCAATGGAGAATCCCGCGTTCCGGAGCGTGCCGATGACACGGTCGTGATGCCGCAGCGTGGCTGGCCCCGGATTGGTCCCGGAGTCTTTCAATGCGGTGGCCCACGGGTGGCGTGACAACGTGTCGCGGAATGAGACCGATCGCTTGCGTATCGCAGTCTTCCAGTCGTCACTGTGCGAGGGCAGTTCGATCTCGTCGAACACGGCGTCGACCATTGCGTTGAACAGGTCTTCTTTGTTCGCGACATGGCTGTACAGCGACATCGCCTCCACCCCGAGTTCGTCCCCGAGTCTGCGCATCGTCAGTGATTCGATGCCCGCGTCATCGGCAAGCGCGACCGCCGCGCTCAGCACTAGCTCGCGGTTCAAGCGGCCGCGTGAGGCCGCGCCGGTCTTGCTTGATCGCCTCGCCATGATCTCTCCGTTCGGATCCATTGACAACCTTACGATGTAAGCGTAACTTACTTACAACATAAGCATACAATGTAAGGAAATCAAAATGAGCCCCACCTCGCTCAACTCTAGCAAGACCGACCTCCCGCAACGCCCGATGGACTTCACCACCTGGTCGCCGCGTAATGCGGCGCTCACTGCCGGATGGAGTCTCGCCCTGATGGCGGTGCTGGGTGGCCTTTCCAACTTCGGCGCCATTGTGCCGCTGATCGCTATCGGGGACGCCACGGAGACCGCGCACAACATCTCCAACGCGCCAATCCAGTTCTTCGCGGGCGTCGTCGGCTTCCTCCTCATCGCAGTACTCGACGTCATCGTCGCGGGAGCCCTGTACGTAGTGTTCAAGCCCGTGAGTCGTCGCTTCTCATCGGCGGCAGGATGGATGCGGGCCCTCTACGCGGTCCTGCTCGTGGCGGCCGTCAGCCAACTCGTAATCGGGTTCTCGCTCCTGGACGATCCCGAGACCGCTCTGCCCTTCCTGGAGTCGTTCAACACCATCTGGGTGATCAGCCAGGGCCTGTTCGGCATCTCCCTGGTGCTCGTCGGCTATCTGGCATTCCGGTCGGGTTTCGTGCCGAAGGTCTTCGGCATCCTGCTCGCCATCGCCGGCATCGGATACCTGGCGGACGCCATCGGTATGGCCTTCATCCCCGACTTCTCCGCCGTTTTCGCCCAGTTCATGTTCGTGGGTGAAGTGGTTCTGATCTTCTGGCTGCTCATCGCCGGCCGCCGGCTCCCCGCCAACTGAACCGCCGACTGCGAAGAGAAAACCATGGACAATCCCGTGCACAAGCCCGGCATACGGGACACCATGCGGGCCACGGTGTCCCGCCGCTACGGCGGATCCTCCGTACTGATCACCGGAAACCTCACCGTGTCCTGAACTCCACCGGCCCCCAGGGACGGGCAGGTGGCTGAACCCTTGGACAACAACCTTTCAATTGGATGTTGCTTCGATCGATAGAATCCCGCGTCGATACATAGAATCGCGCCAGCCATATATGGGTCACCTGCTGAGGCGCAAAGCCCCACAGCATGGAAGGATGCTCCGGTGCACCAGCCATGGCGATTCTGCTCCGACAGTCTCTATATCGTGGCCTGAGGCAATATGCAATGACTCCATCCGGAGAGTTAATTTTCTATTTACCTCCGGCTGACCGTCGGTTCACACTTCATACTTACTGTCGAACTACAGGCGTTGAAGAAATCCGCCTGTTCGCATCGTATGCGACTACTTGCAGCACCTTCCGTTCTCCAGTAAGGGTTCCATGACTGCCAACAAAATGACGACGCCGACGCAACAGGCGAATAACCGTGCTTCCGGTCCCAGAGCCATGGTGGTGGCCGCACTGGTCGCCGTTCTTTTCTTCTTTGGCTTGCTGATCTTTGAAAGAATCCCGGAGATTCCGGTCGACATCGACTTCAAGCCGTTCTTCATTCCATTTATGTTCCTGGCCCTGCTTCCCAAGGGCCTGCCGACGCTAGCAATTCCACTTGGTGCCGCCGTCGGCGAATCGATTGGCGACATCATCGAGGGCTACGAGGTCGACGACGTCTTCGGCTTCGCAGGCTATTTCGTTGGTTTCGCCATCGCCGGTCTGATCATCAACGGACAACCCCTCAAGTGGGGCCGCGTTGCGATGGCCTGCATTGTGGGTGCACTGGTCCAGGCGGTTATCGAAGCATCCGCCTTCCTGGTCTTTGGCGAAGAAGGCGTGAGCGTTGCCCTCTTCAGTGCCATGGGCAACACCATCACCCACGGCATCATTCTCGGCGCCATCATCACCGTCCCGCTGGTGCGGGCTCTGCATGGAAGGCTCGAGCGGCTGCTGGGCTATACGCCGCACCGCCCGCAGGAGGGATCAAAGGAGCAGAGCGTTTCCGCCCCGAAGCCGTCGAAGACTGGAGCCAAGTAATGATTACAGCTCAGTCGCTGGAACTTACCTACCCGGAAACCGAACTGCCCTCGCTGGCAGGCGTCGACCTGCAGTTGAATGCAGGGGAGGTGCTTGGAGTTGTGGGTCCCATGGGTGCCGGGAAAACAACACTGTGCATGTGCCTGGCAGGCCTGGTGCCACGAACAACTGGCGGTGAATTCGGCGGCGATCTTGAGGTCGTGGACCTGGATCCGCGCCAGTCGCCGGTGCCGGATGTGGCGCAGAGAATCGGCCTGGTGTTCGAGGACTATGCCTCCCAGCTGACGCAGATCACAGTGCTGTCCGAAGTAATGGCTCCGATGCTCAACCATGATGTTCCGGTGAAACAGGCGGAGGCGGAAGCGCGGCGTTTGCTGAGCGAACTCGGGCTTGCCCGGCTCGACCTTGAGCACAAGCGCACGTGGGAGCTCTCCGGTGGGCAACAGCAGCGGGTTGCGATCGCGGCGGCGCTCGCGGCTGATCCGCAGGTGCTCATTCTGGATAACATCACCGGCCTGCTCGATCCGGATGGCAAGGAAGAAATTCGTTTGCTGGTCAGCCAGCTCTCGAAACGGATGACGCTCGTCGTGGTGGAGCAGGACATCGATTTGCTGGTTGGCATCGCCGACCAGTTGCTGATGCTCCGCGATGGCCAGGTCAGCGCGCTCGGCCCGGCAGACCAGCTGCTGCGGAACCTGACCGCCCTTGACGATGCCGAGGTGGAGCCGCCCGTCGTCGTACAAGTTGCGCAGGCTGCCGGGCTGCCCGATAATCCGCTGACTGTTGAAGAGTTGACTTCCGTGGTTCAGCCTCCCGGCGTTATGGAATCCGCGGCGCCGGATATTCCACAGCCCGCCGTCCTGGAACCAGGGACCCTCGCATCTGAATCAGAGGTCGGCGCTCCCGTACCAGCGAACCACCGTCTTCCTGAGGTCGGCGCTCCCGAACCATCGATCTCAGCCTCTGAATCAGGTGACCGCCCGAAAGCCGTTGACATTGACCACGTGTCGTTTGCCTACCCGGATGGAACGATGGCGGTACAAGACGTGGCGCTGCAGGTTTCCCCAGGAGAGGTGCACGCAATTGTGGGTGGCAACGGGGCAGGCAAATCCACCTTGCTGCGGATGCTCTGCGGCTTGGTCCGTCCTTCCTCCGGCACCGTATGGATGGATGGGAAGAACACCCGGGAGTGCTCCCCGGCCGAATTGGCCCGGAACGTGGGCACAGCCCTCCAGAACCCGGACGAGCAGATCACCGAGCGCACAGTGCGCGAGGAAATCGGTGACGCGCTCCGGCGCCGCCGGATCCGCCGCAGGGGATGGTTCAAGCGTGAGGTCGTCATCTCCGACGGGCAGATCGCCGAGGCTGTCGACCGGGCGGTGGAACTGGTCGGGATTCCCGCCGGGCTGATGGACCAGGATCCAACTCACCTATCCCGCGGTCACCGGAAGCTGGTCGCTATTGCCAGTGCGCTGGTGCTCGACCCGGCGGTGTTGATTCTCGATGAGCCTCGGGTCTCGCTGGATGCTCCCGCCCGCGCGGCCCTGCGCCGATTGCTGCACGAACTACGCGACCGGGGCACCGCCGTCGTCATTGTTGAACATGACCTGGACCTGGTCGCGGAAACCGCAGACACGGTTACTCTGCTCGACCAGGGGCGTGTGGTTGCTTCCGGAAGTCCCCATGACGTCTTCGGCGCCAGCGGGGCGGAAGTTCTGGCGAAAACGTCGCTCCGACCGCCGCGTGCTGCCCAAGTGGCCGCAGCCTTCGGCGTGGATGCGATTACGGTCGCCGAACTGGCCACCCAACTTTATCCCGTCAAACAGGAGGTGTGAGATGCGGGTACCCCTGCTTTACACAGAAAAAGACAGCTTCCTGCATCGCCGCGATCCGCGGATCAAACTGTTGCTGTTCGCCGTCGTCATTGTTTTCCTCTATACCGCACCGAACTGGCAGTGGATGCTCGTCGCAAGCGTCCTCGGGCTGGCGCTCAGCATCGCCGCCCGCGTGCCTCCGCTGGTGCTGCTGATCCTGTGGTTGCTGCAGCTTCCGAATTTTATTGGCTTGATCGCCATTCCGTTGGGTCAGGACCTGCTGGCGGGAAACTTCTCGCCCTTCGACGGCGACCTGACTTTCGGACTGCGGCTGGGACTGGCGTGGTCGGCCGCGCTCTTCCTGAGTCTGGCGTTGCTGTCCACCATGTCTCCGGACAAGATCACCGATGGCATGCGCGGCCTGAAGATCCCGGAGCCGCTGTGCTTCCTGGTGGGCTACTCGTTCCTGCTGATGTACGCGAGCATGTCAGATATCTTCCGCACCATCGATGCCATGAAGCTCAAGGGCATTGAATTGACGATCCGCCGGCCGATCGAGAGTATCGCGAACATGGCGAAACTGTTTGTCCCGGCCGTGATCATCATGGCGCGGCGGGCAGGAACCATGATGTCCACGTTGCAGCTGCGCGGTTTCTCCTTCACGCAGCGGCCCGCCACGACTCTCGGAGCGGTCGGCGCGGCTGACATCGCGCTGCTGGTCGCAGGCGTCGGAGCTTTGGCCGTGGCTGCGCTCATGCGGTTCGCCCCGGCGATGCTGGGGTTGTAGCCCGGCTGGGTCTGGAACTGGTTGATCCCGGGGTGAGTCCGGAAGCGTCCCGGGCCCAGCTTTCCGGGCCCAGCTTATTGACGACAGTCAGAACGACGTTAACCCTCGACGGCGTCCCGTTGGAGCGTCGACGATCGCATGAATGCAGGCCCTGGCGCCTGAGAGCCGCACGTCATGGAGCTTCCACATCGGCGCGGTGGATGCCTGTGCTTTGGGTTCCCCGCATTATCCTTTTTTCGTTACTGTTTCGTTATCTGCTAGCGTACAGGGTTTCGAATATTGTCGGTACCGGCTGATGTACTAAAGACATGGCAAACGAGGAAGCACCAGAGGGCGGGAACAGCGAGGGCGCTCCGACCGGTGTCTTCGAGCTGCCGGAACTGGCCGGGCCGCTCGGCGATGTTGTTCCCGGGGTCTTGTCCTTCGATGAAGCGACCATGGCTCTGGTCTCGGCCGGGCAGCTCATCGCGTGGGCGGAGGGGCTCAAAGCCCGCCTGGTCACCCGGCTCTGTGAAACCGCGGCAGGGACGGTCCCGCAGCCCGATCCGGCCGGCCCGTCACGGAATGCCGAACGCCTGGCCCGGATGAACGTCGAGGGCGAAGTCAGCGGGGCGTTGACCATCGCAACGAGGACAGCGCAGAAACTCATCTTCGAAAGCACCGAACTGGTCGGCTCTTTCCCCGCCACGCTCGACCGCCTCGAAACCGGGGAACTGAACCGGGACCAGGCCATGGTCATCATCGACCAGGCACAAACCCTCCCCGAGCACGCCCGACCCGAATTCGAGCAGGAACTGCTCGCCGACGCACCGTCCCTGCCCCGGCCGAAACTGTCCGGCAAGGCCAAGCGCCTGCGCGAACGGATGCACCCCGAATCCGGCGCCCGGCGGAAAAAGAAGGCCGCCTGCGACCGCAGGGCCTGGTTCCAGCCCGCCGAAGACGGAATGGCCTGGCTCGGCGCCTACCTGCCCGCCGAAGCAGCCACCGCCGCCTTCAACCGCATCACCGCCGCCGCCCGGGCCCTCCGCGGCCCGGACGAGGAACGAACCGGCGCCCAACTCTGCGCCGACGTCTTCACCGACCTCCTCCTCGGCGCCGGGCCGATCCCAGATGGACCAATTGCAGGCCTGAACGATGACAACAACGATCGTGGCAGGGGCGGCAATCCGTCCCCCGGCTCAACCGGCACTGCTTCCTCCGGTCAGGCCGTGGCAGAACCACACCTGCCCAACTACGAGCAGATCAAACCCGAAGTCATCGTCACCGTCCCCGTCCTCACCCTGCTCGGCCTGTCGGAGGAGCCAGCAGAGCTTGAAGGCTTCGGACCCATGGACGACGAAACCGCCCGAAAACTATGCGCGAACGCTCCCTCCTTCAAACGGATCCTCACCCACCCCGAGACCGGGGCGATGATCTCCTTCGGCAGAACCACCTACAAAGTCCCCGCCGACCTGAAAAAAATGATCAATATCCGCGACCGATGTTGCCGCGCCCCAGGCTGCAACCGATCCGCACGCTTCACCGAACTCGACCACACCACGCCCTGGGTCGAAGGCGGAACCACAGACTACGAATCACTGAAAGGCTACTGCCCCATGCACCATCTCCGTAAAACCGCCTGCGGATGGAAAGACACCCAAGACAAAGACGGCACCATCACCGTCACATCACCGGCAGGACGAACCTACACATCAAAACCCGAAGGACCCGTCCTCACCAGCAGAAAAGACGCCCAACGCTACAAAACCGGCAACGGACACCACTTCGACCCCTGGGACCCCAAAAACGCCAACAACACCACCCCAACCGGGGACCACGACCAAACCCCGCCACCATTCTGAAACCAGCACCGACTGCTCCAGCGGCGTTAGAAAGCGGGACCTGAGCGATGGATTGCGAGATGACGGGTCAGTCGATCAGGAGATGAGCGTCAGGACGGCGTCAGCTTCGACGGAGTCGCCTGGTCCCCGCTTTGGTTCGCCGACAGTACCGGAACGGTGGGCGGGGATGGTTGACTCCATCTTCATCGCTTCAAGGACGACGACGGCGTCCCCCTCGCCCACTTCGGCGCCCGGCTCGACCAGCCACTTCACAACGGTGCCGACCATGGGCGAACGGAGTTCGTTGGGGTCAGCGTCCGCGCCGGCACCGGCCGGTCCTGCAGTCGCCGCGCTCGAGCCGGCGGTGCCGAGGCTGGCGAGCAGTTCGGCGGGCAGGCCAAGGCTGACCCGGCGTCCATCGAGGTCGATGCTGAAGGTCCGGCGGCCGCCATCACCGCTTCCGGGGCTGTAATCGGGATCTGCGGGAATCCTGTCGGCGAATTCGCTCTCGATCCAGCCGGTGTAAACGCCGAGGGAATCTGTTCCGGTGAAGGCTTCTTCTTCGAGCACCGCCCGGTGGAACGGGATCACCGTCGCCAGGCCCGTTATTTCGAGTTCCGCCAAGGCACGGCGTGCACGGCGGATGGCCTGCTGCCGGTCGGCGCCGGTAACAATCAGTTTGGCGAGCATGGAGTCGAACTGTCCGGCGATGGTGTCGCCGGAGCGGACGCCGGTGTCCACCCGGATGCCGCGCCCGGTGGGTGGTACGAAGGTTTTGACCGTCCCGGGGGAGGGGAGGAACCCGCGTCCGACGTCTTCGGCATTGAGCCTGAATTCGATGGCATGGCCGGACGGCTTGGGATCTTCCGTGATGGCCAGGGGTTCTCCGTCGGCGATACGGAACTGTGCCTGGACGAGGTCCATTCCGGAGGTTTCCTCGGTCACCGGGTGCTCAACCTGGAGCCGCGTGTTGACCTCCAAAAAGGACACTGTGCCGTCCTGGCCAAGCAGGAATTCGACGGTTCCAGCACCTACGTAATCGGCTTCCCGGCAGATGGCCTTGGCCGATTCGTGGATCTCGCTGCGCTGGGCGTCGGTCAGGAACGGTGCAGGCGCTTCCTCCACGAGTTTCTGGTGCCGCCGCTGCAGCGAACAGTCACGGGTTCCGACGACGATGACGTTGCCGTGCTTGTCGGCCAGGATCTGGGCTTCGACGTGCCGCGGTTTATCCAGGAACCGCTCGACGAAGAGCTCGTCCCGGCCAAAGGCTGATTTCGCTTCGCGGCGGACCGAGTCGAAAGCTTCCTCGATTTCACCGAGTTCACGAACCACCCGGAGCCCGCGGCCGCCTCCTCCGAAGGCCGCTTTGAGCGCGAGCGGAAGTCCGTGTTCTTCGGCAAACGCGCGGACCTCGGCGGCGGAATCGACCGGTCCGTCGCTGCCAGCCACCATGGGGGCATTGGCGCGGACTGCGATTTCCCTCGCGGTGACTTTATTTCCGAGCGCGAGGATGCTGTCCGGTTCCGGGCCGATCCAGGTCAGTCCGGCGTCGATGACGGCGCGGGCGAAGTCCGCGTTCTCGGACAGAAACCCGTAACCGGGATGGACGGCGTCGGCTCCGGAACGTTTGGCGATCTGCAACAGCTTGTCGATATTGAGATACGTGTCCGCCGGCGTCGAACCATCCAACGCGTACGCTTCATCGGCCAGCTCCATATGCAGGGAACCGGCATCGTCGTCCGCGTAGACGGCGACGGAAACCAGTTCGGCGTCGAGGCAGGCGCGCTCCACGCGCACGGCGATTTCGCCGCGGTTGGCAATCAGGACTTTGTGCATGGCTGTGTCTTCCGCTCAGGTTTCAGTGCTGTTGTCGGCGCCCGCAGAACCGGCTGATTCACCGATGCCGGCGGTATTCGCGCGGGAGGTGTCTTCGTCTGGAGCAGCCACCACGTGGAACCGGATCCTGCCGCCTGGCGGTATCTGGGCCGCCCGGTCCAGATGCTCGTGCGCGACGACACCGATCACGGGATAGCCGCCGGTGACGGGATGGTCGGCGAGGAAGAGGACGGGCAGGCCGGACGGTGGAATCTGGATGCTGCCAGCGAGTGTTCCTTCACTGGGAAGCTCGCCCTGCCGGCTGCGCTCCAGCGGGGTGCCATCCAAGCGGATTCCGACGCGGCTGGACTTCGCCGTGACCTCCCATTCCTGACCGGTCAGCGAATCGATGGCGGGCTGGTCGAACCAGTCGGCCCGCGGGCCGAGGACGATATTCAGCTGAACAGTTTCCCGCGCAGCCGCGGTGTCGACGTCGTCGGGCGTCTGGGGGATTCCGACGACACTGGTGGGTGGCGCTTCGGCGACGGGAACGAAGGACTGTGCCGCCAGCGGTTCCGGTCCGATTCCGGACATGGTGTCGGTGGCGCGGCTTCCCAGCACCGGCGGTACATCGATGCCGCCACGGAAAGCAACGTAGCTGCGCAGTCCCCGCGTCGGCGCACCCAGGGTGAGCGTTTCGCCGTCGAGCAGGGCAAGGGGGGCACCCACGGGTATGCTGCGGACCATTCCATCCGGGTTGTGGATTTTGAGGGACATCGGCGCCCCGGCGACGGCGACCACCTGGTCACCTTGTGCCGTTACGGAGAGTCCACCCATTGCGGTTTCAATCACCGCTTCGTTGGGCCCGTTGCCGGCAAGGCGGTTGGCCGTCCGCATCGCGCCGGAATCAAGGGCGCCGGCCTCCGAGACGCCGAGATCGGCGTAGCCGAAACGGCCTAGGTCCTGAATCAGGCTCAGCGCGCCGGGGGAGACAACGCGAACACCGGAGCGGGAGTCGTCCGGTTCCGGAAGGGCTGACCCTTGCGTTGCGGCGGGCTGTTGGGAGGCTGCCTCTTTCCCAGAGGTGCCTTCCTCCCGGACCGGTTCATTTCCCTCATCAGAAGCATCTGTCTCGACGAGCTCCCGCACGGCTTTGTACTGCACGCGGTTGCCCGGAACAACCAAGGCCGGCTGCTCCCGATCGAGGTCCCACATCCGTGCCGCGGTCCGTCCGATCAACTGCCAGCCACCGGGCGACTGGCGTGGGTAGATGGCGGAGAAGTTACCGGCGAGTGCGACCGAACCGGCCGGAACAGCGGTGCGTGGACTTTCCCGGCGCGGAACTTCCAGGCGCTGGTTTTCACCGACCAAGTAGGCAAAACCGGGTGCAAATCCGCCAAAGGCCGCAGTCCAGGTCTGTGAGGTGTGGGCTTCGATCACACCGTCGCGACTGAGGCCCGTCAGTTCCGCGACCGTGTCCAGATCCTCGCCGTCGTACACCGTTTCAATGACGCGCAGCGTGTCGTCGAGAGTAGTGGAGCCGGACAGATCGAGATGCTGGATCTGCTCGGCGATGGACCGTATAGCGGCGGTGGAATCGGCGGTGACCATCACCGTTTCGGCGGCGGCCAGCACGTCCACCTGGCCGGGGAGGGGTTTTTCCGTCAGGGCGGATTTGAGCGCGAGGACTTCGTCCATGCCGCTGAGCTCAATCAGGATGGCTCGGCTGCCGACCGCCCGGATTGCGAAGTTCCGGGCAGAATCGCCTGAGCCTGAGCCTGAGCCTGAGCCTGAACCCGGCGTCCCGCCGTCGTCGTTGATTTGCACTGACTTGGGTCAGACGAAGGACTTGACGGTGATGCCGGCTTCGTCCAGTGCACCACGCACGGCGGCGGACATTTCGACGGCGCCGGGGGAGTCCCCGTGCAGGCAGATGCTGTCGGCATGGACATCGATCAGTGTGCCGTCGATGGTCTTGATCTTCGACTCGGTGGCCACGCGCATCACATGTTCGACGACGTCGGCAGTGTCGTGCAGGACGGCACCCTCCTGGCGTCGCGAGACCAGTGTTCCGTCCGGGTTGTAGGCGCGGTCGGCGAAGGCTTCCTGCACGGTGCGGAGTCCGGCCTTGTCCGCCAGCCGCAACACCTCGGAATTGGGAAGCACCATCAGGGGCAGTGAGGGATCGACTGCCTTGACGGCGTCGACCACGGCCTGGGCCTGCTCGGTGTGGTGGACGATGGTGTTGTAGAGGGCGCCGTGCGGTTTCACGTACTTGACCGCCGTGCCGGCCCGGCTCGCGAGGGCCTGCAGCGCGCCGATCTGGTAGACGACGTCGTCGGTCAATTCTTTGGGGGCTACGTCGATGAACCGCCGGCCGAAACCCTGCAGATCGCGGTAGGCGGGATGGGCGCCGACGGTCACTCCGGCGTCGAGGGCATCCCGGCAGGTGGCGCTGATCCAGGCGGGGTCGCCGGCGTGGAAACCGCAGGCCACATTAGCGCTGGAGACAGACTTGAAAATCGCGGCGTCGTCGCCAAGCTGCCAGCGCCCGAAGGATTCTCCAACGTCGCTGTTCAGGTCAATACTGATGCCATCTGTTCCGGCCATGGTGACTCTCATCCCTGTGACGTTGTTTCTTTCCAGCATGCCGTATCCGGCGTGGAACCTTCAATAGTGTGTAACCAGACCCGCCAGCCATAGATCTGTAACTCCTCATACAGAAAGGCCGTGAACGGCATGAGTTTAACCGCAGCCGCATACCAGGCAAGCCCTGGGGGTGCCCTCGACGTCGATCGGGAGTTCTACCGGAAGTTCGGCGAAAACTTCGATGAGCATGAGCTAGTCGACTCGTTCGTCATCCCGATCCGCTCGGGCCGCGCCTGGGAAGTGCCAGCCGGGTACCTCTGCCGGATCGTGACGATTGAAGGCGCGCAGG
Source organism: Arthrobacter monumenti (assembly GCF_054511255.1). Taxonomy (NCBI): domain Bacteria; kingdom Bacillati; phylum Actinomycetota; class Actinomycetes; order Micrococcales; family Micrococcaceae; genus Arthrobacter; species Arthrobacter monumenti. The sequence continues at coordinate 89,386 of NZ_JBTNCY010000002.1, forward strand.
TTGCCGACCTGAATATCTGGAACAGGCATGATCCCCGGGAGCGGATGTGGGCGGCGCGGACGCATCAGTTGCAGGCGGCGCACGTGAGCACCTACGACAGGCTGTGGTCCACCCTGCCATTCCTGCGGCCACTGGTCACTATTACCGGCGACAGCCTGTCCGACTATGGCCGCGACGAAGAAGGCGGCAGGGTCCATGATCTGCTGGGCACCCGCTGCGATCCGTACGTGAACCGGATGTTGACCGGGGAGGATTTCGACTTCCACTGCCACTCGAACCTCACCCGCGCCGTACTGCCCTACGGGCTGACTGAGTTCGACGTGCACGATGTCCTGAACGTCTTCCAATGCACCGGTCTCAACGAAGAAGACCGCTACTTCATGAAGACCTGCCCGGCGAAGAAGGGCGATTACTTCGAATTCTTCGCCGAGACGGACATTCTCTGCGCCCTGTCCACCTGCCCCGGCGGGGACTTGTCCGTGCCGATGTGGGGCCCGGACGCGCGTGATCCCATCGATGTTTGCCATCCGCTCGGCATTGAGGTTTACCGTCCGAAGGCGGAGCTGCTGAACGGCTGGCAGCCCGCCCAGCGGGCGGCTTATGCGAGTGCGCACGGCCTCCGTTCACCCCAGTGGGGCGACTCCTAAGCGAAGGCGCTACTGGCGAACCTCAATCTCGGGGTGGTGCTCCATGACCCATTCGGCCATCCGACGCTGCCGTTTCTCGATGAACTTCAGCGTTGTCTCCCGGTATGTCACGTATTCCTCGATTGTGGCCGGTGTCCCGGAACGCTTGAAGTTGTCGAACGGAACGTAAAACTCAACCGCGTCGTAGTCCGGCGTCACGAGGTCTTGCAGGTGGAAGAACTCCACGAACTCCATGAACCCGTCGAAGAGCGCATAGAAATCCGCGTAGGCATTTATGACATCGGCGAGGGGACTCTCGGACTCTCCTGCATAATGACGCCGGATGCACTCAAGGGTGAGGTCCATGCGGTCAGCAATACGCCCACGGAGCCCTCGTGCCGTGTTCATAGTGGGTCGGTCCTTCGACCGGACGGGCCAAATCATCGAACTGCCAATGGTGTACGGCGGATTCAGGTAGAGGGACCGCTGGTCCTCGCTCAGCGAGCCGATGGCGTGGACCAGAGCCTTCGGCCGTAACCATCTGCTGTAGGAGCTGGTGATGGCGTCACTGCCGTAGCAATGCCTCGCCTCCGAGGCGTCGGTGAAGATGAGGTAGTTCCCTCGACGTTCCCGCGGTTCGGTCGGCACCTTCGGCGCGAAAAGGACGCCCGAGCGCAATTCTTTGGTCCACAGGAGCTCATGGTCAGATCGAAGCCTCTGACTGTCTCTGTCGGCATCGGGCCTGGTTTTAGCAGGGGTATCAGTTTTGTAGTCGAATGAAGTGTCGAAGGTGCGCATGGTGGAAGTGTATGCGCGCTTCAAAGTTTTTGAGACGGATTCATCGTTCTTATTTGATTACGGTCAAACGTTCTTGACAGCATCCTCGATACGTGGAAGGGGTGAAGCTGCGAGATCACCAGCTTCACCCCTTCGCCGTCGGGCCTGTTCTTAAGGGCAGGGCTTCCAGGTCTGACCGCCCGGCGCGTAGCAGCGCGGACCGGTGTAGCCCGGGTAGGGATTCTGGACGCCCTGCTCAGGCGCCGGAGCAGGAGCAGGCGCAGGAGCCGGAGCAGGCACAGGCGCAGTGCCCGGAGCTGGAACTGGCGGTACGTACGGAACGTGGACGTCGGCCGGAGGCTGCGGTGGAACGTACGGCACGAAGGGACCATACTCCGGACCTTCATATGGCGCGGGCGAGGGTTCAAGGTTCCGGAGCCGCTCAGCCTCCGCCTCCGCGGCTTTCTGCGCTGCGGCGGCGGCCTTGCGCTCTTTTTCGGCCTTGGCCTCGGCGGCCTTGCGTTCCTGTTCGGCCTGCTTTGCTGCCGCAGCTTCCGCCTCGGCCTGTTCCAGCCGGTCGACCTCGGCTTGGACGACGGCGAGCCGGTCTTTCCCGCTGGAGATGGTCGTGATCAGGGCACCGCTCAATGCTGCTGCCTGCTCTCCGGTGATGGCGGCCCAGTGCGCGCTGCCCTTCCCCGCATTGAACGCGGCGTCCAATGATTCGGCGGCAGCCAACGCAGCGACCAATGCCGTCGCGGCCGCGGCGGCGGATTCAGAGGTCACACCGACCGAAGCTTCGATAGCTTCGGTCAGGTCTTGAACGGCCTGATCAACTGCCGCGGGAACCGTGCATTCCTCGCCGGCGTCGTAGAAACCGCGCTGCTGAGTCTGCGCTTCGGCCTGCGCATCCTTGACCGCACCGTAGTACTTGTCATTCGGCTCGAAGAGGACGGCAACACCCAATCCCTGCCGGGCAATCTCAGCGTTGACGAGCGTTTCGTCCTCTGTGAAGACGGCGGCCAGAGTCCTGCCGTATTGGTCCACACGTTCGACGTCGAAATCCAGTCCCACTGTGGTGCCGGGTGGGAGGGTCTCTTCAAGGTAGCTGGTGGCTTCAAGTCCGAGGCATTCGACGGGCTTGTCCGGATGCTTGGTCTCGGGCGTATCCACGTTGAGCAGCCGAACGGTTTGTTCCTCTGAATCGACGTTGACCACAATTGTGTCGCCGTCGACGACGCGCACGACGCTGCCGGCTACGGCACCTGGTGCGTCGGCGCAGCCGGACAGCGCGACCGCCAGCACTGCGACGATACTGATCGCCCAGCTCTTGGCGGACCGGCCGCCGGGCAGGAGGATGGAAGGTTTGTTCACTGTTGCCCCCAACAATGGATATTTAGCTACGAGTAATGAAGCTATTCTAGCGGTCGGTTTTGCGGATTATGCCGTCACAATGTTACGGATGTGACAACTTTTTCCAGCACGGCCTCCGGTCCCAACGATTCGACATCGCCGATAACCTTCCCGTCCACGAGCACCGCGCCCGCCGTGGTGGACAGGGCCGCCCGGCGGATCGACCGTAATCGTCCATGCTGCCGGCGGGCCGCACGATAGGACGTTGGCAGCAAATACACCGAATTATTGGAGGAAACCATTTGAACGTCGACGCCGGGAAGCTGCTCCCGGAGCAGGCGGTAGGTCTGCGCGAACACGTCCCCGGTCCGGTGGGCGGCGTGCGGGTTGTTGTCCAGGCCGATACTTTCCGGACCGGCGCTGCAGCAACCTCCGCCCGCGGTGGCATCGCGCCACGGGCGGACGAGGACAACCTGGATCATGGCTACCGCCTGTCGGGGTCGTCGCCCCTGGCCTCAGGGGCGTTGGCCTTGGTGACGGCGTCGCTGTCCTTGCTGACGCCGACGCCCGCCGCGCCTGTTGCGTCCACGCCATGCCCGGCGTCTCCGGGGGCCGGCACTCCACGGCGTGCACCGCGAAGGGCCAGCGCTGCTTCAACGATGAGCCACATGGCCAGGCCGAAGATGATCACATCGAGCGGTGCCAGCACCCACTGTCCGGCGGCGATGAAGTTCATCAGATTCACTACCAGAGCCCAAGTGGTCATGATCAGCAGGAAGATCAACGGAATGATGACCGGCCAGCTGCGGCGTCCGCTGCGGGTGACCCACACCGCGATCACCGACAGGGCGAGGCCGGCGGTGAGCTGGTTGGTCGTACCGAACAGCTGCCAGAGGACGCCGAAGGTGTAGCCGTCTTCGCCGCCGCCCGGGAGCAGCGCCATCGCCATCGGAACAGCGACGGCTACCAGGCTTGCGAGCGTCAGGTTGCGCGACAGTTTCTTCCAGCCGGCCAGTTCGGCGATTTCCTGCACTACATAACGCTGCAGCCGGACGCCGGTGTCCATGGTGGTTGCCGCGAAAGCAATGACAACCACCGCGGCGAACACTGCGCCGAGCTCGAGCGGAACGCCGAGGTTGTTGGCGAAGGCGGCGATGCCGCTGACGAAGTTTCCGACGCCACCACCGGAAGCGGTGGCGAAATCTGCGTAGAGCGCATCCCAGTCCGCGCGGGTGGAGGCGGCGCCGGCGGTCGCTGCCAGTACGGCTCCGACGGCGAGACTGCCCTCGCCGAGAGCGCCGCCATAGCCGACGTGTTTGGCATCCGTGTCCTTGTTGAGCTGTTTCGCCGTCGTTCCCGAAGATACAAGGGAATGGAAGCCGGAAATGGCGCCACAGGCAATGGTGATGAACAGGAACGGGAAGATCGACGGCGACCCTTCAGGAACGTCGTTGAAGGCCGGAGCGACGATTGTTTCCCAGCCGACCAGCACGCCCGCCGCGATGATCAGCAGCGCGACGAAGAGCTGGTGCGAGTTGATGTAGTCACGCGGCTGCAGCAGCATCCAGACCGGGATCCTGGAGGCAATGAAGGTGTAGGCGAACATGATGATCACCCACAGGTTCCGCGGCTCCATGCCGATCGCTTCCGCCCAAGGGGTGATGTCCACCGGGACCATCTGTCCCACCCAGATCAGGAAATACAGGATGACCAGGCCGATCAGGGAGGGAACCAAGGCCGCGGATTTCGTGCGGTAGATGTACTGCCCGATGAAGATCGCGACCGGGATCTGCAGGAAGATCGGGATCACCGCGCCGGGATTGGCCACGAACAGGTTCCCAATGACCACAGCGAACACGGCGTTGACCAAGGTCAAGAGGAAGAAGATGATGATCAGGAACAGCGTGCGGGCACGGCGGCTGATGATGTCCTGGGCAATGGTGCCGATATTGCGGGCCTTATGGCGGACCGAAACCACCAATGAACCCATGTCGTGTGTGCCGGCGGCGAAGATGGTGCCCAGAACGATCCAGGCCAGGGCCGGTCCCCAGCCCCAGAAGACGGCAATCGCCGGGCCGACGATAGGCGCGGCGCCCGCCACGGAGGTGAAGTGGTGGCCGAACAAGACATGCTTGTTCGTGGGAACGAAGTCGATCCCATCGGAAAGCTCGTGGGCTGGAGTGACGAAGTTCGCGTCCAGTGCGTAGGTATGTTTCGCGAGGTAGCTGGCGTAAAAACGGTAACCAAGCCAGAAAAGCACGCCTACGATTGCAATGATTACCCCAGCTGGCATGTCGGTCTCCCTTGACGTAGCTTCGCTCGATGCCGGTCATTTCGCTCAGGGCGAATATGCGGCCATAGTAGCACGCTAAGCAAGCTTGCCTTCCAGTACTGATACGTTGAACCGGACCCTGTAGAGCACGGAGAGGAGCGCATGGATATCGTCACCCGTGCTGTCCATGGTTCGTCACTGGCCGACGTCGTATGGCTTGATTCCCTCGGAAGGCTCCAAGGCTGTGGTGCAGTGGCCTTGCTGTGGGACAAGCAGCCGGCTCTGGCTTTCACCTACGACCGGGAGGACCGGGCCCGGAGCATCGCAGCCGCCCCGCAAGTAGCCCTGACCTTCACCGATATCCGCTCGACCAGCACGACGTTTACGCCGGCGGCGCTGATCGGGAGGCCGACTCTCGTCGAGGATGTGGACGGTGACACTTTTGCGGAAAACCTGTTGGAACAGGAGCTCCGGCGGTATCCGCCGGCACGGATCTTTGCGGACTCATTCCTTTTGCGGCGCGAACACTGGTGGTACCTGCCGCGGCTGATAGTCAGGCTCGACGTCGATGCGGCGCGGCCCATGCCGGCGCGAAGCGGCTCCACGCCGGATGTCAACGGCGACCGTGAATACCTCTTGGGCGTCAGGGCCGACGACCGGATCGAAACCCATCTGGTCAGAGTTCCCGTCGGGGAGGTGTCTGGTTCGATTCCGCTGACTCCTGTCGAAGACCGGCAACTTCCGCCAGGTCCGGCGATCCTGCTGGGACAGGACGCGTCCTTTCCAGATCTGGCGCAATGGTCGAGCTGGGTGTACCGGGGGACGTCGACCGGCAGCCACCTCGAGGTGACCGAAGCGCCGTCGAACGTTGGTCTTGGGCAGGTCCCGTCAGTCTGGCAGCGGATGCGTCAACAGCAGGCGTTCGGCCGTGCCTGCCGCAAAGGAATCGCCCGTGCGGAGCGTCGTTTGGCGTAGGGAAAATTACGCCAACATCAGCATGCCACGGACGACGGTCACCGCACCGCCTATCCCGGCCAGCGTGATGGCCACTTTGCGCGCGGCGTCCATGGAGATTTTCCGCGCCAGCCACGCGCCGATCCGAATACCGCCGACCACGGTGATCACGATGATCGGGAACAACCACCACGGCGGCAGTTGATCGATTGTGGTGGCACCAACCGCCAACTTCGTGCTCACCGAAAAGATGCCCATCGTCATGAACGTTGGCTGCATGGTCGCCGCAAAGGATCGTTGATCCCAGCGGGAGAACTTCGAATACATCACCATGGCCGGTGCGGCAACGCCGGCGCTGGTGTTGAGGAAACCGCCGACGATGCCGGTCACTCCGGTCAGGGCGTGGGACTGGATGTGGGGAACCGTCGGCGTACCGAATGTCAGCGCCAGTGAAATGAGCACCACCGACCCGATGACAATGTTCAGCCATGCCGCTTCGAGTTCGCGCACCATAAACGCAGCCGGAATCGCACCGAGTAGCGCCATGGGCATGAAGATGAGGTAACGCTTCCAGTTCACGTCCTTGATAACAGCCAGCATGATCAGGAAACCGGAGACAACCGTCGTCGAATTCGTTACGAAGACGCCGAGGGCTGGGCCCATGAGCAGTGCCAGCACTGGGGCCACCACCAGCCCCACACCCGTCCCGGAGAGGCGCTGGAGCGTCGAACCGAACAGGATGGCAACGACAGCGGCGATCACGATTCCGGTTGTCATGGGTTCTCCCGACTTGTGAGCGGGGAGTGGAGTTGTGCCATCGGGTTCGAGTCTAAGCGCTTCCGCCGGATTTACCGGGGTAGGGGGTTAGCCGTGAGGTAGGGCGTTGCAACGGGCTACTTGAACGGAAACCCGCTACCTCGCAATTCTGGTCTCGGCATCCTTGGTTTTAGGTAAAGGCGTTCTGCCGGCCTGCGGCCGTGTCGATCAGTGAAGAAGTGTTGCCGGTCTGCGGCCGTGTCGCGTCAGACGAACGTGTTCCGCTGCGCGCCCAGACCGGCGATTTCCGTTTCCACTACGTCCCCGGCCTTCAACCAGGGATGCCGGCCCTGCTCGTTTCGGCGCCCCAACGCCACACCCGCCGGCGTTCCCGTGAGGATCAAGTCGCCCGGACGCAGCGTCACCATGGTGGAGAGGTACGAGACCAGCGCGGCCGTGCCGAAAACGAGGTCGCCGGTGGAATCCTGCTGCACCACCTCGCCGTTGACCTTCGTGGTGATGGTAGCGCCGTCGTCGAACTCGTCCGGGGTCACCAGATACGGGCCAACCGGAGTGGAAGCCTCCCAGCACTTTCCCTGGGTCCACTCCGAGGTCCGGCTCTGCCAACCGCGCATGGAGATGTCATTCGATACGGCGTATCCGGCGATGGCGGTGGGGGCATTGTCCTCGGAAATCCGGCGTCCGCCCTTGCCGATCACGATGGCCAGTTCGCCTTCCCAATCGATCCGGTGTTCCTCGTCCGGGATTTCAATGTCGTCGTTGGCGCCGGTCAGTGAGTCCGCAAACTTGGTGAAAACCGTCGGGTACTCGGGCAGCTCGTTGCCGGTCTCCAGAATGTGGTTGCGGTAGTTCAGGCCGATGCAGAACACCTTGGACGGTTGCGTTATCAGTGTGGCGAAGGAGGCGTCGGCAATATCGCCGGACGGTTTGGCGGATGCGGCGGCTTCATCGCGGACCGCGGCCGGGGCAGCCAGGAAAGCACCGACGTCGGCAAATCCGGTAAGTTCTGCGGTTTCGTTGCCGGAGACGACGGCGGCATAGGTCTCAGCTGCGTTGGCCGGGCGGCGAAGGGTGGCAAGTTTCATGGAGCTATCGAATCACATGAGGGTGATGGGACCTATGGTTCGGGTTGCCAACGCCCAGTCCACCCCGACAATGTGATAATGGCCGGGTCATGGGAGAATGGACGGCGATGTCTACCATAAATACCCCCGCTTCCGAAGCGCGCCCCCAAGTCCGCCCTGCCGCCGAGGGCTGGGAGCAGGCCGTAGCTCCTGACGGCCGTCCCGAATTGCAGTTCAAGTCGCCGCGGGTGAAGCAGCCTTCCGCGCACTTGGCGGACATGACCATGGCCGAACGCCAGGCAAAGGTTGCCGAGCTGGGCTACCCCGCGTTCCGCGCGAAGCAGCTGTCGACGCATTACTTCAATCACTACACCACCGACCCGGCCCACATGACTGACCTGCCGCTGCAGGGCCGGGACGAGCTGGCCTCGGCAATGTTCCCGCCGCTGCTGACCCAGGTCAAGAAACTCACCACCGACAACGGCGACACGATCAAGTTCCTCTGGCGGTTGTTCGACGGCGCCCTGGTTGAGTCCGTGTTGATGCGTTATCCCGGCCGGATCACCCTGTGCGTATCGTCGCAGTGCGGCTGCGGGATGAACTGCCCGTTCTGTGCGACCGGTCAGGCTGGGCTGACGCGGAATATGTCGTCCGCGGAAATCGTGGACCAGATTGTCGCTGCCAACCGTGCCATCGCCGACGGTGATCTTGGTGGGCTGCGCCGCGACGGCGGGCACGACGCCGAGCGGGTCACCAATATCGTTTTCATGGGAATGGGCGAACCGCTGGCCAACTACAAGCGCGTGCTGACCGCCGTACGCCGGATGGTCGACCCTGCTCCGCTGGGGCTGGGCATGTCCGCGCGGAACATCACCATCTCCACGGTGGGACTCGTGCCGGCAATCAACAAGCTGGCCGCCGAGGAACTGCCCGTCACGTTCGCACTGTCCCTGCATGCTCCGGACGACGAGTTGCGCGACGAGCTCATCCCGGTCAACAGCCGCTGGAAGGTCGACGAGGCGATCGACGCCGCGTACAACTACTACCGCACCACCGGACGCAGGGTCTCCATCGAGTATGCCTTGATCAAGGATATGAACGACCACGCCTGGCGCGCCGACCTGCTGGCGAAGAAGCTCAACAAGCGCGGCCGCGGCTGGGTGCACGTGAACCCGATCCCGCTGAACCCGACGCCCGGTTCAATCTGGACGGCTTCGGAGAAAGACGTGGCGCAGGAATTCATCGACCGGTTGATCGCCGCCGGCATCCCGACCACGCTGCGCGATACTCGCGGTGAGGAGATCGACGGCGCCTGCGGGCAGCTCGCCGCGGCCGAATGATAACGGCCGGGGACGTACGTGCCCGTTTGGGGCACCGGTCCACCGGACTCATCGCCGCTCTCGCGGTGCTGCTGGGATCGCTCGGCATCCAGATTTCATCCATGGTGTCGTTTTCGCTGTTCGACTCCTACAGCACAATGGCCGTCTCCGGGCTGCGGATGGTCATAGCCGCCGTCGTACTGCTGGCCATTACCCGGCCCAATCTCCGCGCCCTGGGTAAAGCTGACTGGAGTGGCATCCTGGTCTTCGGCATAGCGATGGCGGCAATGAACGTCTTCTTCTACCTGGCGCTGAGCCGGCTGCCGCTCGGCGTCGCGGTGACACTGGAATTCCTCGGTGCCTTCAGTGTGGCGATGCTCGCAGCGCGCCGGCTCCGGGATGGCATGTTTGCGCTCGTCGCGCTGGTGGGAGTGGCGCTAATTGCCGGCCCCGCGGCCAACTTCGACGCGCTGGGGTACCTGTTCGGGCTGGGTGCAGCTGCCGCATTCGCCATCTATACCGTCATGTCGGCGCGCATCGGCACGGCATCGGAAGCCAGCTCCGGGCTCAAGGGGTTGGCGCTGTCGGTGTCTGTCGCCGCCGTCGTACTACTGCCTTTTTCCGTCCCGCAGATCCCGCTCGTGGATGCGCCCGACTGGGGACTGCTGGCGCTGAGCGGACTGCTCGGAGTGGCTTTCACCTTCTCCATGGATGTGTTCGCGGCGCAACTGACCTCTGCCGCGACGGTTGGCGTGCTGTTCAGCATTGACCCTGTGACCGGCGCGCTGGTGGGTGCGTTGCTGATGGGGCAAAGCCTGTCCGCCACGGCGTACGTCGGGATCGTGATGGTGGCTGCTTCCGGCGCCTTTGTGATCTGGCGGACCAACCGTGCAGCCGCCAAATTTGCAGCAGTTCAGGGACGGGACGACGACGGCGGGTAGCGGGACAGTGCGTAAGTCACTAGGGCCGGCCTAAATTCCTTCCCCGGCGGGCGTATCTGGAAATTTGACGAGCGACGCGGCTTGTCCGGGCACTTGGCGCGGCCGCCGTCGTCGTTATCCATGTTGCCTTTTGTTACTCCGCCCGGTTGAATTCGCCGCCGTTGAGCGCGCAGAATCGAAACAGAATCAAGAGTCCCGACCGTAAGCCCTGGCTGGTCGGGCGGCAACCCTCTCGCTGTAGCGGGGTGCCCCAGGTGACGATTCGACGCCGGCCCGGTGATGAAACGGGAGGCGTAAGTATGGCGACGTGCCTGGCATGCGCCACGACACGAGAGGGACTCATGACTGAGACCGCAGTTCAAGACCTAACCACTTACCGCGCAGACCGGCTGAATGAGGCCGGTGACTTCTGGGACCGCCGGATTTCCGACGATGCCTCCAACGCGAAGCTGACCTACACGGCCAGCGGCGAAGCGGTGGGATCGGTTGCCACCCGGATCAGCGCAGGGAAACACGAATTTCTCGTCGATGAGCCGGCGGGACTGGCCGGCGATGACGAAGCGGCGAGCCCGGTGGAAGTTGCCTTGGGCGCGTTGATCTCCTGCCAGGTTGTGGTCTACCGGTTGTACGGGCACCAGCTCGGCATCACAGTGGATGGGGTCGACATCGAAGCCGAGGGGGATCTGGACGTGCGGGGAATCTTCGGCAAGGACGACGCCGTACGTCCGGGCTTCAGCGAAGTCCGGTTGAAGATCAACATCAGCGGCCCGGAATCGGCCGAACGGTACGATGAACTGCGCCAGGCCGTCGATGCGCACTGCCCGGTGCTGGACCTGCTCAGCAACCCGACGCCGGTGACGAGCGAGGTCGTCAAGGTCTAGGTTCGGTGGCATCCGAGCCCGCCCTGACGCCGAAATAGCCCCTCCCCCGCCGAGGTAGCGGGTTGCGAGGAACTATTTCACGGGTCGACCGCTACCTCGCGGGTAAGGTCGCGGTTCGGGCGCTCCCTCCCGGGTCGGGCGATACTTCGCGGGTCGGGCGATACTTCGCGGGGCGGGGCGCTACTTCTTTTTCGCCGCCGTCTTCACCATCTTCTTGTTCACGAACTCATCCATGCCGTACTTGCCGAGCTCGCGGCCAATGCCGGAACGCTTCACGCCGCCAAATGGCAGCTCGGCAGCGGTGCCGGCCGGTTCGTTGATGAAGACCATTCCGGTCTCCAGCCGGGACGCAATTTCCTTGGCCTGCTCCGGATCGGCGGTCTGCACGGAGGCGCTGAGCCCGTAGGCGGTGTTGTTGGCCATCTCCACGGCCTCCTCCGGCCCGGACACCTTGTACAGCACGGCGACGGGGCCGAACAGCTCCTCGGTGTAGGCACGCATTTCCTTGGTGACACCGGTCAGGATCGTCGGCTGGTACCAGGCGCCGTCGCGCTCAATGGGCTCACCGCCAGCCAGGACTGTGGCGCCCTTGTCGATGGCGTCCTGGACCTGGGCGGCCAGTCCGTCACGGGCTGCCACGGACGACAGCGGACCGACGAAGGTGGAGTCCTCGGACGGGTCCCCGACGGCGATGCCGCTGACGGCGTTGGTGAACTGTTCGGCGAACTCGTCGTAGATCTTCTCGTCCACAATGATCCGCTTCGCGGCGTTGCAGGCCTGCCCGGTGTTGCCGAAGCGCCCGATCATCGCCAGCTTCGCCGCCTTCTTCGGGTCGGCCGAGTCCAGCACCAGGAACGGGTCGGACCCGCCGAGTTCGAGCACAACCTTCTTCAGGTTCCGCCCGGCGACCTCCGCCACTGCAGCACCGGCACGCTCGGAACCGGTGAGCGAGACGCCCTGCACGCGCGGGTCGGCGATGATGTCCGCCGCCTGGTCGTTGCTGGCAAAGACGTTCACGTACGCACCCTCGGGGGCACCGGCGTCGATGAAGATCTGCTCCATGGCGAGCGCCGATTCCGGGCACTGCGGGGCGTGCTTGAGGATAATGGTGTTGCCGTTCATCAGGTTGGGCCCGGCGAACCGCGCCACCTGATAGTACGGGAAGTTCCACGGCATGATGCCGAGCAGGGCGCCAAGTCCTTCCTTGACGACGACGGCGGTCCCGCCAGAGACAACATTCAGCTCCTCGTCCTCCAGGTAGGAGGGGCCGTTATCCGCGTAGTAGCGGTAGATGGAGATGACGATGTCGATCTCGCCCTGCGCCTGCTTGACCGGCTTGCCCATCTCACGGGTGATGATGGAGGCCAGCTCGTCGCGGCGCTCGGCGTAGATGTCTGCGACCCGGTTCAACAGCTCCACGCGGTCCTGGATCGGGCTGCGCTTCCACTTCTCGAACGCGGAATCGGCGCTGGCAATGGCCCGCTGGATCTGCTCGTCGGTGGCGGTGGGGTAGGTCTCGAGCACCTCACCGGTGGCTGGGTTTGTTACGGCGTACTGGGTCATGGAAGTCTCGCTTTCATAGTGGATCTTGTTCTACGGTAAGACGATCTTCTGATCAGTCACAACATGGTGCAGGCGAACGGCGCTGCACAGCCACTGCCTTCAGAGCACGTTCGTCCTCCAAGTCCCTCAGGAGAGCGAGTCGGTGGGCCGGAAAAGTCCGAAGCGCTTGCGTTGCTCCTCAGGTACGAGGCCGTGGTAATGCGGATTTTGGTAGATGAACGCTCTGATGTCGGGGCAGAGCGGCAACACCGCCAAACGCCGCCGGTGCAGATTCGCCAGGATGTTGTCGAAAAGCTTCGTGGTAAGTCCGCGGTCCTGGAAATCATCCGAAATCTCGGTGGACAATAAGGAGATCTCGGCGCCGTCCATTTGGTACTGCACAAAGCCTGCCACGTCCCCGTCTTCGTAGAGGACGAACTTGGACGCCGTTCGGTGGTCGTGAACCTTTAGTGGGGTTTTCTCTTCGTTTTCGTGCATGTCTCCGGACGTCTTCGCTATCGCCGAGGAACGCCTCGACCTGCTGCTGGAACTTGCAGATCAGATCGGGAGGTCCTATTCCCATGTCGCCGGAAGGCTAGATGCCCTGGCCGGTTAATAGGTATTCGACGTCGTCCGGAGTATGGATTGGCCGCAGGCGGAGCTAAACCATTCCGGAGGGGCGGATGTTCAGCGACTCGACGGCGGATTCGGCAGTGGTGTCGACGGCGAGGCGCACGGCTTTGGCGACCTGGTCCGGCTGGATCCAGGCTTCCGACTTGTACTCCTTGCCCTCCCAGTCGTGCAGTTCCTGCTGCATATCCGTGGCAACACGTCCGGGATGGATGGAACAGACCCGGACGCCGTTGCTCCGCTCCTCCTGCCGCAGAGCATCAGTGAAGGCACGCAATGCGAATTTCGTACCACTGTAGACGGCGGAGCCGGCACCGGAGGAGTAGCCGGAACCGGAATTGATCGCCACAACCTGGCCGCCGGCGGCCCGTAAGGCAGGCAGCAACAACCGGGTAAGGCCCGCAACGGCGAAGACGTTGACTTCGAAACTTTCCCGCCAGTCCTCGGCGCTCAGTTCCGCAACGGTCCCCATCTTCAGAATTCCAGCCGAATGCACCAACACGTCAAGCTTGTCGATCCCGGAGACGGCCCGTTCTGTTTCGACGGCGTCCCGCAGATCGGCAGCGAAGGGAGCCGCCGACGGGAAGTCCTGCGCCAGAGCTGCCAGCCGCTCCGCGTCCCGCCCGCCGAGCAGCAGATGGTGGGTGGATGCGAGTTCGGAGGCAATCGCGAATCCGATTCCACGCGAAGCGCCGGTAATGAGGGCAACGGGTCGTTCAGTCATGCTGAATATCCTAGCGTTGACCATTTTCGACATCTTGAGCAGAGCCTGGGCGGGGAGCGTAACCTACCGTTATGGAGATCCTATTCAGCATTCTGCATGTGGTGACGGCGGTGTTTCTGATTGGTCCTATGGCGATCCTGCCGATGACGGCGATGCGTGCGTTGCGGGCTAAAAGCGGCGGGCAGGTGGCATCGTTGGCCAAGTCGACCTCGACCTTCAGCCTGCTGTCGCTGATCGTAGTGTTCTTCGGCTTCGCCATTATGGGTATGAGCGGTGGCGCCCTGTCGATAACGACGCCGTGGATTCTGATCTCGATCCTCGTATACGGCATTGCGCTGATGCTGAATCTATTCGTTGTCGTGCCGACCATGCGCCGGGCTGCCGAGGAACTTCCGATTGGCTACGGCGGGTTGCCGGCCGGCGGCGAAAAGCCGATGGGTTATGGACGGATTGCAGCGACGTCGGGAATGTCCGCCGTGCTCCTGGCGGTCGTTGTCGTGCTGATGGTGTGGAAGCCATAGGATGCGGGCTGTTTGCTTTGACCGGTTCGCTGAAAAGCCCACACTCCGGGAAGTTCCGGATCCGGTGCCAAGTCCTGGCGGCGTCGTCGTGCGTGTTGAAACCACCGGCTTATGCCGCAGCGACGTACATGGCTGGCTGGGACACGATGACGGAATAGTCACCCCGCATGTTCCGGGCCATGAACTGGTGGGCGTGATCGACTCCGTCGGCGCGCAGGTGCAGAACTTCCAGGTGGGGCAGCGGATAACCACACCGTTCATCTGCGCATGCGGCCGGTGTCCGGAATGCCTGACCGGCAACGGCCAGGTCTGCCGGAACCAAACCCAGCCGGGATTCACGCATTGGGGTTCCTACGCCGAACTCGTTGCCTTGCACGACGCGGACAACAACCTCATCTTGGTGCCGGAGGAGCTCGACGGCGGTGCGGCAGCGCTCCTTGGCTGCCGCTTTGCGACGGCGTACCGGGGACTGGTGCATCAGGCGGACCTGAAGAGTGGTGAGTGGCTCCTGATCGTGGGCTGCGGCGGTGTTGGGTTGAGTGCGGCGATGATCGGGCTGGCACTCGGTTCGCAGGTTATCGCCGTGGACATCAACGAACAGTCCCTGGAACGCGCACGCGCGCTTGGCGTGCAGCACACGGTGAACTCTGCCGGGAAGGGACAGGACGGCCTTGTAGCGGCGGTTCACGGCATCGTTCCCGACGGCGTCAGCGTCTCGGTCGATGCGCTCGGCCGGGCTGAAACGGCGGCAGCAGGAATACTGTCGTTGAAGCCGCGCGGGCGCCACGTGCAAATCGGGCTCTTCCCCGGCGAGCCCGTCATCCCTATGTCCGCCGTTATCGCGAAGGAGCTGGCGATCCTGGGCAGCCACGGGATGCCGGCCAGTGCCTACGCCGGAATGTTGGAACTTGTTGCGTCCGGCGCGCTCCGTCCGGAAACGCTGATCGACAGGCGCATCACCCTGGCCGAAGTGCCGGACGCGCTGGCTGGCATGGCGGACGGAAGTGCGAGCGAAGGCGTCACGGTTATCGACGTAGGAGTGAAGGTTTGACTACCCCCGGCCGATGAAAGGCATGCCGCTGGCGGTAATCACCATGGAACCAACGGACGCCGACGGCGGCAACTGGGCCATGTAGAGCACCGCTCCGGCGGCCTCTTCCACCGGGAAGGTGGGCTCGGTCCTGCGGGTGCCGTCAGGCTGCAATGCACCGGTGCCGCTGCCGATGTTCTCCATCAGTGCGGTGGCGGCGTTGCCGATGTCGATCTGGCCGCAGGTAATGCCGTAGGGGCGGCCGTCCAGGTCGATCGATTTAGTCAGCCCGGTGATGGCGTGCTTTGTGGTGGTGTACGCGGCGGAAAGCGGCCGGGGAGCGTGGGCGGCAATGGAGCCGTTATTGATGATCCGTCCGCCCTGCGGGTCCTGGCTTTTCATCAACCGCACGGACCCCGCTGCGCACATCATCGACCCGGTCAGGTTCACCGCGACAGTCTGTTCCCACTCGTCCAGCGGAATCTCGTCGACTGCACCGGCGGGGCCAAAGGTGCCGGCGTTATTGAACAGAATATTAAGGTGGCCGAATTCTGACCGGACGTATTCAAAGAGGCGTTCGACGTCGTCGGGCCGGGTTGTGTCAGTGGGGACCACATGTGCGCGGGGGTGGCCGTCGGCCGTTTCTTCCAGCGGCTCCCGGCGCCGTCCTGCCAGCACCACGGTGTAGCCGGCGTCGAGAAAGCAACGTGCGGTTGCCTGGCCGATTCCTGATCCTGCTCCGGTGATGACCGCGGTTTTGGGGGATTGGTCGGTGGACGCTGGCATGAAACTCCTCGTTGTGATTGACATATCTTTTGTGGGACAGTTCACTGGGGTTTATCATAATGGAAAAGTACTTCCGGATTATGAAAATCGCATTCAGTTAGGATCCCGCAGACATCGGCTGCCGGGTGGGAGAGGTTTGGCATGGCTGCAGAACAAGATATGACGCACATTCTAAGCGGTTTGACCGGGCAATTGCCTGATCGTGATCCTGAGGAGACGGCTGAGTGGATTGAGTCTCTTGATCAGTTGATTAAGGGGCAGGGGACGGAGCGGGCGCAGTATATTATGCGTTCGTTGTTGCAGCGTGCCGGTTCACACAGTGTTGGTGTGCCGATGGTGACGACCACTGATTATGTGAACACGATTCCCTCGGATCAGGAGCCTGCCTTCCCGGGGGATGAGGAGGTCGAGCGGAAGTATCGTGCGTGGTTGCGGTGGAATGCTGCGGTGATGGTGCACCGGGCGCAGCGTCCCGATATCGCCGTCGGCGGCCATATTTCCACCTATGCGGGGGCGGCGACCTTGTATGAGGTGGGGTTGAATCATTTCTTCCGGGGCAAGGATCATCCCGGTGGCGGGGATCAGGTGTTCTTCCAGGGCCACGCCTCCCCTGGCATGTACGCCAGGGCGTTTTTGGAGGGGCGGTTGTCAGAGGAGGATCTGGACGGGTTCCGGCAGGAGAAGTCCGCTGCCCCGCATGGGTTGTCCTCGTATCCGCATCCGCGGTCGATGCCGCATTTTTGGGAGTTCCCGACGGTGTCGATGGGAATCGGGCCGATGAACGCGATTTATCAGGCGCAGTCGAACCGGTACCTGCAGAACCGCGGTTTCAAAGACACGTCCGAGCAGCATGTGTGGGCGTTCCTCGGCGACGGGGAGATGGACGAGCCCGAATCGCGTGGCCTGTTGCAGCTGGCAGCCAATGAGAAACTCGACAACCTGACGTTTGTGGTGAACTGCAACCTGCAGCGCCTGGATGGTCCGGTCCGCGGTAACGGGAAGATCATGCAGGAGTTGGAGGCATTCTTCCGCGGCGCCGGCTGGAACGTGATCAAAGTTGTCTGGGGCCGGGAATGGGACGAACTGCTCGGCAAGGACGACGACGGTGCCCTGGTGGACATCATGAATTCGACCCCGGATGGGGATTATCAGACGTATAAGGCCGAATCCGGTGCGTTCGTGCGGGAGCATTTCTTCGGGAAGTCTCCGCAGACGAAGGAGATGGTCGCGGATATGGATGATGAGCAGGTGTGGGGGCTCAAGCGCGGCGGGCATGACTACCGCAAGGTATACGCCGCGTACAAGGCCGCGACCGAGTCCACCGGCAAGCCGACCGTGATCCTGGCCAAGACCGTGAAGGGTTACGGGCTCGGCACGAATTTCGAGGGCCGCAACGCCACGCACCAGATGAAGAAGCTGACCATCGATGACCTGAAGGACTTCCGCGATCACCTGCGGATCCCGATCGATGACGCGAAGCTGGAAGAAAACCCGAAACTGCCCCCGTACTACCACCCCGGCGAAGACTCCCCCGAGATCAAATACCTGATGGAACGCCGCGAAAAACTCGGCGGCTTCGTCCCCGAACGCCGCGAAATGGGCCAGCACCCAACGCCGCAGGGGAAGGTGGAGAAATCGGAAATACACCTGCCAGAGGCGAAGGCCTACGAGATGGCATGGCGTGGTTCGGGTAAGCAGCAGGCCGCGACCACGATGGCATTCGTGCGGTTGCTGAAAGACCTGATGCGGGATAAAGAGTTCGGACGCCGGGTAGTTCCCATCGTGCCGGACGAATCCAGGACCTTTGGGATGGACGCCTTCTTCCCGACGGCGAAAATCTACAATCCGAGCGGACAGAACTACCTGTCGGTGGACCGCGAACTGATGCTGGCCTACAAGGAGTCCGAGCAGGGCCAGATCCTGCATGCAGGCATTAACGAGGCCGGATCGGTGGCTGCCTTTACCGCCGCGGGAACGTCCTACGCCACGCACGGCGAACCGCTGATCCCTATTTACGTGTTCTACTCGATGTTCGGCTTCCAGCGCACCGGCGACTCCTTCTGGGCCGCCGCGGACCAGCTCACCCGCGGGTTCATTATTGGTGCGACGGCGGGCCGGACCACGCTGACCGGTGAGGGCCTGCAGCACGCGGACGGACAGTCGCCACTGCTCGCTTCCACCAACCCCGCCGTCGTCACTTATGATCCTGCCTACGGCTACGAGCTTGGCCTGATTATGCGGGACGGGCTGGAGCGGATGTATGGCCCGGACTCCGATGACCGGAACCTGATGTACTACATCACCGTCTACAACGAACCGATCCTCCAGCCGAAACTGCCGGAGGACCTGGACGTCCAAGGCGTGCTCGGTGGTATCTACAAACTGCAGGGTGCATCCGGGCAGATCGCCGGTCCGAAGGCGCAGATCCTGGCATCCGGTGTCTCCGTTCCGTGGGCGCTCGAAGCGCAGAAGCTGCTGGCCGACCACTGGGGCGTCGCCGCCGATGTCTGGTCAGTAACCTCCTGGAATGAACTGCGCCGGGACGGGCTCGCTGCGGAGGAGGAAGCCTTCCTGGATCCCGCTTCGGGGGCGCGCACGCCGTTCGTGACCAAGCAGCTGGAGGGTGCAGCCGGTCCCATCGTGGCAGTCTCCGACTTCATGAAGGCTGTACCGGATCAGATCCGTCAGTTCGTGCCGAATGAATTTGCCACCCTCGGCGCCGACGGGTTCGGATTCTCGGACACCCGCGCGGCTGCCCGGCGGTTCTTCAAGATCGACAGCCACTCCATTGTGGTCCGCACGCTGGAAATGCTGGTGCGTTCCGGAGAGGTGGATGCGAACGTCCCGAAGGAAGCGATCGACAAGTACCAGCTGCTCGACGTCAACGCCGGTACCAGCGGCAATCCGGGCGGCGAGGGCTGATCTTCAGCGGCTGCTGGTCCAATCCAGCAGCCGCTCGAGCGGCCATGTGGTGATAATGCGCTCGGCCGGCACGCCGTTCTGTTCGGCCCGCTGTGCACCGTACTGCAGGAAGTCGAGCTGGCCCGGCGCGTGGGCATCGCTGTCGACGCTGAAGAGGCAACCTGCATCGAGGGCCATCTGAATGAGGTCGTCCGGCGGATCCTGCCGCTCCGGCCGGGAGTTGATTTCCACCGCGACATTGTTCTCGGCGCAGGCCTGGAAAACCCGGGCGGCGTCGAACTCGGATTGCGGGCGCTGACCCCTCGATCCCTGTACCAACCGCCCGGTGCAGTGGCCGAGAACGTTGGTGTGCGGATCGTGGATGCCACCCAGCATGCGTTTGGTCATGGTGCGCCGGTCCGCCCGGAGTTTTGAGTGCACACTTGCGACGACGATCTCGAGCCGGTCGAGCATCTCGTCGCTTTGGTCGAGCGTGCCGTCTTCGAGGATGTCCACCTCGATGCCGGTCAGCAGGCGGAAAGAGTCATCGCCGTCGTTGTTGATGCTTTCCACCAGCCCGAGTTGCTCGGTCAGCCGCTCTGCGCTGAGGCCATTGGCGATTTTGAGATTGGGGGAGTGGTCCGTCATGGCCAAGTATTCATGGCCCAGCGACCGCGCGGCCTCCACCATCAGCTCAACCGGACTGCCGCCGTCGGACCAGTTGCTGTGGCAGTGCAAATCGCCCCGGAACGCCGCACGCAACTCTCCTCCGCCGTCGGCCAAGGAAGTTGAGGAGCGCTCCCGCAGGTTGACCAGGTACTCCGGGATGCCGCCCTCGAGTGCCTGGGCGATGACCTCAAAGGAGCGGGCGCCGATCCCTTTCGTCTTCTTCAGCCGGCCGTCCAGCGCCCGGTTCGCCAACTCGTCCCGGTCCAGTCCGCTAATGGTTTCGGCCGCCCGGCGGAAGGCCTGGACCTTGAAAGTCGGGGCGAGTTCCCGCTCCAGCCAAAAGGCGATCTCGTTGAGGGCGTCGACGGGATCCATGGATCAAGCGCCTGGCTGGCCTGGGTAACCGGTTTGTGTGTAGCCCTGCGGCTGCTGGCCGGGGTACTGCCCGGGGTACTGACCTGGGTGTTGTCCGGGATGCTGGGGCGGATGCTCGTCAAACCTCGCGCCCTCAGGGTTGGCCGGCATCACCGTGAGCACCAGGACGACTAATCCGCCGACGAATGGGATGAACGAAAGCAGGAAGAGAAATCCGCTGAAGTTGGCGTCGTGCAGGCGCCGCACAGTGACGGCGATGTTGGGGAGGATCACGGCAAGGCTATAGATGGAGAGCAACACCAAGGGGGCGATGAACGCCGCCCCTGGTTCTCCCGTGACCGGGTCGACGCTGGTGAAGGCGAGCGCGAGGGCGGCGATGTAGAGGACCGTGACCACGATGGCGTTGAACAGGAAAGCCCACCAGTATTCGCTCCGGCTGGCCCGCCCGGAGAATGTGGCGTACTTCTTGAAGAAGCGCTTGATGGAGGCGCCAAATGAGGCACCATACTGCGGTTGGTCCAATGGAGCGTCAACCGGATAGCCATACGAGGGGTACATGCTGGGGTAGGTCACGGGAGTCCTGTCACTAGTAAGAATGCAAGCACTCCTCACCATATGTGGCACCGCGGGACCTTGCCAGTTATCCACATGGGTAGTTATGCCCGTCATCTTGCTGGGGCAGTCCCCTTACACGACGCCGGCACATCCCGTCAGTGGCGGAGGTGACCGCAGCACACCCGTCAGCGGCGAAAGAGCTTGAACAACTTCGATGGCAGATTGGAGATCCGCGCCAGATACGACCCTCGCGTGGACGTGCCGGGAGCGGGGAAATAGAAATCAGGATCGGATCCTCCAGTCTCGTAGGAGGCAGCTGCGGCGGTGATCGGACCAGTGTCGCTGGGTGGTGTGTTCATGATGACGCCCTTCATTTCGTATTGTGGAATAAAGATATTGCTCTACGAAAAATACTAAGGTCATGCGCGGTGCGGGTCAAGGGTTTGCCCGGAGACCCAACCGTTCAATCTGGAACATTTCATCCAGTACTATTGACACAGCCAATGTGATCAGGCTTACAATAACGATGGAATAAAAATTCCGCCATACAGAAACATCGAGTCAAATCGAATTCGTTCGAGGGTAAGGGTGTTCAGCTTCTGATGGCGGAGCTGTAACGAAAGCTGACACCCATGACACTGAAGTCCCTCAATGCAGCCTCCACCGAAGAGGCAACGCAGATGCTCCGTCCCTGCATCGACATTCCCCGCTGGATCAACGAAATTGTCGACGCCCGTCCTTTCGAGACCGAAACCGGTCTCCTCGGTTTCGCGGAGCAGGCTGCGAACCCGTGGACCGAGACAGAGATCGACGGCGCCCTGGCCCACCATCCCCGCATCGGCGAACGGGCGGAAGGCTCCTCCGCTGAAGCGTCCCTCTCCCGCCGTGAGCAATCCGGCGTCGCCACTTCCGACGACACAGCTCAGCAACTGATCGCCGGCAACCGCGCCTACGAGGAAAAGTTCGGCCGCGTCTTCCTGATCCGCGCCGCCGGCCGCAGCGCGGAAGACATTCTCGCCGCCCTGCAGGAACGGCTGAATCACACCCCCGAGGAGGAGCTTCCGATCATTGCCGGCCAGCTTCGCGAAATCGCCATCCTCAGACTGGAAGGAGTTGTTGAAGCATGACACCAAGCCACATCACCACCCACGTCCTGGACACCGGAAACGGCCGCCCGGCCGCCGGCGTCGCGGCCCGGCTTGAAGCCCGCACGGCTGACGGCTGGCAGGGCATTGCCGACGGCGTAACCGACGACGACGGCCGCATCAAAAACCTGGGACCGGAACAGCTCGACGCCGGGACCTACCGGATCGAGTACCAGACCGGCGAGTACTTCCAAGCCACCAATACGGAGACATTCTTCCCCACCGTGGCGCTGACGTTCTCGCTCACCGACCCGGCACAGCACTACCACGTACCACTTCTGCTAAGCCCATTTGCCTATTCAACCTACCGAGGGAGCTGACCATGACCACCTTGACCACAGAAAACAGCACAGCCACCGCCTCAAGCCGAATCGTGCTGGGACAGAACCAGTATGGAAAGGCCGAAGTCCGCCTGGTGAAAATCACCCGGGACACCGACCGTCACGAGATTGAGGACCTCAATGTCTCCTCGCAGCTGCATGGCGACTTTGCCGCAGCGCACAGCGATGGCGACAACTCGCACGTCGTCGCCACCGACACCCAGAAGAACACGGTGTATGCCTTGGCCCGCTCCGGCGTCGGTTCGCCGGAGGCTTTCCTGCTCCGTCTTGGGGATCACTTCACCGGCAGCTTCGACTGGGTCAGCGGCGGCCGCTGGGCAGCGGAACAGTACAACTGGAACCGCATTAATGGCCACGACCACGCCTTCTCCAAGGACAAGTCCGAGACCCGCACCGCCGTCCTGCTCGTCGACGGTGACGAGAAGCAGATTGTGGCCGGCCTGCAGGACCTGACCGTCCTGAAGTCCACCGGCTCGGAGTTCCACGGCTTCCCACGTGACCGTTACACCACGCTGACCGAGACCACCGACCGGATTCTGGCCACCGACGTGACCGCGCGCTGGCGCTACAACACCACCGACGTGGACTTCAACGCCGTCTACGCCAGCGTCCGCAACATCCTGCTGGATGCCTTCGCGAACACGCACTCGCTGGCACTGCAGCAGTCCATGTTCCAGATGGGCAAGCAGGTCCTGGAAGCACATCCGGAAATCGCGGAAATCAAGATGTCCCTGCCGAACAAGCACCACTTCCTGGTGGATCTTGCCCCGTTCGAGTTGGACAACCCCAATGAAGTGTTCTTCGCGGCGGACCGGCCCTATGGCCTGATCGAAGCGACCGTTGAGCGCGAGGGTGCAGAAGGCACAACCAGCCCCGCAAAAATCTGGGAAAACACCCCAGGCTTCTGTTAATAACTAAAAAGGCCGGGACGCCAGCACGCGTCCCGGCCAAACAGCCGACGTGGAGGTCAGCTATGAACGCACAAAGCGCTACAGGAAATAAGTCTAAAGCAAAACGGCCACAACGGCCCGAAGACGAGAGGTTGCCGGTTGGGCGGACATTCGCCTACGGGTTCCAGCACGTCCTGACCATGTACGGCGGAATCATCGCCCCGCCGCTGATCATCGGTGCGGCCGCCGGCATGAACACCACCGAACTGGGCGTCCTTATCGCCTCGTGTCTGTTCGTGGGCGGCATCGCCACCATCCTGCAGAGCTTCGGTGTGAAGTTCTTCGGCTGCCAGTTGCCGCTGGTGCAGGGAACCTCATTCGCCTCGGTGGCCACCATGATCGCCATCGTCAACGGCGGGGGAGGAATCCAAGCCGTCTTCGGCGCCGTCATCGCTGCCGGGGTGATCGGCCTGGTCATTGCCCCGTTCTTTGCCAAGATCGTCCGTTTCTTCCCGCCGGTCGTGACCGGCATCGTCATCACCACCATCGGCCTGACGCTGATGCCGGTCGCCGCCAACTGGGCGATGGGTGGAAATTCGACGGCGGACAACTATGGCAGCCTCGCCAACATCGGCCTGGCCGCCCTGACCCTGGCCATCGTGCTCGTCTTGAGCAAGGTGGGCAATGCCGCCATCTCACGGCTGTCCATCCTGCTGGCCATCGTCCTCGGCACGGTCATCGCCGCCGCCATGGGCATGGCCGACTTCTCAAAGGTCTCGGAAGGCCCGATCTTCGCCTTCCCACAGCCATTCGCCTTCGGCTGGCCGGTTTTTGAGGTTGCAGGCATCATCTCCATGACCATCGTCGTCCTGGTGATCCTGACGGAAACGACGGCGGATATCCTGGCGGTCGGTGAAATCACCAAGTCAAAGGTCGACTCACGGCGCATCGCCGACGGCCTGCGTGCGGACATGCTTTCCAGCGCCATTGCGCCTGTCTTCAATACCTTCACGCAGAGCGCTTTCGCCCAGAACGTGGGTCTGGTGGCCATTACCGGCATCAAGAGCCGCTTCGTGGTCAGCGCCGGCGGCGTCATCCTCGTGACCCTGGGACTGCTGCCGATCCTCGGCCGTGTGGTTGCAGCGGTTCCGACGCCGGTGCTCGGCGGAGCAGGCGTGGTGCTGTTTGGCACCGTGGCCGCCAGCGGTATCCGCACCCTGGCCAAGGTGGAATACAAGAACAACATGAACCTGGTCATCGTGGCCACGTCGCTCGCGTTCGGCATGATCCCGATCGTCGCCCCGACGTTCTACGACAACTTCCCCGAGTGGTTCGCCACCATCTTCCACTCCGGTATCAGCTCCGCCGCGGTCATGGCGGTCCTGCTGAACCTGCTGTTCAACCACTTCAAGGCCGGCAACTCGAAAGACTCCTCCGTCTTCGCAGCCAGCCCGCCGCGGGTGGTCCTCGAAGAGGAGCTGAAATGCCTCAAAGACGGCGACGTCTACAAGGACGGCAAGCTCATCGATTGCGACGGCAATGAAATTCCGGTCCTCACCGCCGAGGAGTATGAAGCGGAAGTGAAAGTGGCCAAACCTGAGAAGGATAACTCTTAGCGCAGGATCCGTTCCAACGCATCCAGCACAATAGCCGCACCAAGGGGGAGTACGACGGCGGGTGGTCAGGGGCATTGCCCCGGCCACCCGCCGTCGTACTTTTGTCTGGACTCACGCCTCCAGATCACGTCTCCGGAAGGCCAAGGTGCCGGCGGCGGTCAGCGCCACCGCAGCCAGCGACATCCACAGCAACGGAACGGCGTCGAACTCTGCCCCGGGAACCTGCGGCACCAGGCCGAACGGCTCCGCGTCGAGCACGGCGTCGGGCAGATTCAGGATCGGGCCGTAGAGGCCAATCAGAATCGAGCCCACCAGCAGCAGCCAGACCCACCAACCGCCGAGGCGCAGCAGTCCATATGACAGGAGTGCCAGACCTGCAAAGCACAGCACTACCGGCAGGTAGGCCAGGGCCGCGGCGGTGAAGTCCCAGACCAGCGCCGGTTCGCCGATAGAGGCTCCGGCTCCGGCGCCAAGACCGAACCCGGAAACGGCCAGCAGTACCGTGCTGCCGAGCGCGGTTACCGCGAGCGAGCTCAGCAGCCAGTGCGGCCGGCTCACATTGGTGGCAAGCACCGCACCGGTCCGGCCCTCTGTTTCCTCCCGGCGCATCCGGTTTACGGAGATTACCGCGTAGACGGCGACCGCCATGGCGAAGGTGGCGAGGAATGTCGCCAGGGTTTGGCGCAGCACGTCCCCGCCGCCGAGCGCGCCAAACATCTCGGCGAACTGCGGCTGCGATTCGAAACTGTCGACTATTCCCTGGCCCATCGAGCCGGTCAGCGCGGCGAACACGAACAGCCCGACTGCCCAACCGATGATGCTCCCACGTTCCATCCGCAGGGTCAGTCCGGCAGGATGGACCAGTGCGGCGGTGGCATTGGCCCGTCCGGAACGGGCCGGAATCAGCCCTGCGCCGACGTCGCGCCCGGCCGCAAGCAGATATGCAACCACCAGCAGCACGGAGGTGAGGCCAATGCAGAGCAGCAGCGGCCACCAGCGAAGGTCCACGAACGCCCGGGTCTGCTGGGCCCACCCGATCGGGGAGAGCCAGGACAACGCACTGCCGCCCAGTTCCTGCGCGTCGCCGACTCCGCGCAGCACGTAGGCGAGGCCGAGCACGGCTCCGGCCATGCCGGAAGCAGTCCGCGCATGTTCGCTCAGCTGGGCGGTTACCGCCGCGACGCCGCCGAAGGTCAATCCAACCAGCCCGACGCCTGCGGCCACGGCAAGCGAATCAATCCCCTCGAGACCGTTGCCCATCAAGGCAACCGCGAGCAGAGCCACTATGGCTGCATTGGCGATCACCACGGCGATCAGCGCCGCCGTCAACGGCGCATGCCTGCCGACAATATTGGCGCGGATTAGTTCCGCCCGGCCCGTTTCCTCCTCGGCGCGGGTGTGCCGGATGACCAGGAAGATGGACATCAAGGCAGCAGCGACTGCGAGCATGCCGAGCAGTTCGTTCGCGACCATGGCGCCCAGGGTGTAGTCCCCCAAGCCGTAGCCGGGACCGGTCATCATGGCGCCTGCAGGATCCTTCATGATGGCGGCGCGGGTCTGCAGCGCTGCCTGGTCCGGATAGGCGACCGGGATTACCACCCCGAAGTAGCCGATCAGACCTGCCATCGACACCGCCCAGACCGGAATCCGCACCCGGTCCCGGCGCAGCGCGAAACGGGTCAGCCTACCGGTCGCAATCAGGTTTCCGCCGTCGTCGCGGTGGCTGCGGTGAGCCGCTCGCGACGCGGTGATTGTGGCGGTCATGACTGCTCACCTCCGGCACCAATCGCAGCACCGTTGCCGTAGTGATGGACGAAGAGCTCCTCCAGGGTCGGGGGAGTGCTGACCAGGGATCGGATCCCCAGCGGCAGCAGCCGTTCCATCGCAGCCGGCAGGGCGTCGTCGTCGACGTTGAACAGCACGCGATCACCATCGCGGCGGACATCATGTACCCCCGGCAGGCTCTCCACGGAAGTGGGATCGCCGTCGCAAACCACGACGACGGAGGTGCGGTGCAAGTGCCGCAGCTCGGCGAGCGTCCCGCTCTGTACGGTGCGGCCCTGGCGGATGATGGTGACCTTGTCGCAGAGCGATTCGACTTCGGCGAGGATGTGGCTCGACAGCAGGACGGTCCGGCCGGCGAGCTTGGCTTCGCGGATGCATTCCTGGAACACCAGCTCCATCAGCGGATCGAGCCCCGAGGTCGGCTCGTCCAGGACCAGCAGTTCGACGTCGCTGGCGAGCGCCGCGATCAGCGCCACCTTCTGCCGGTTGCCCTTTGAGTACGAGCGGGTCTTTTTGGTTGGATCCAGGTCGAAGCGTCGGAGCAGTTCGTCCTTGCGGCTCCGGTCGAGCCCGCCGCGCAGGCTGGCGAAGAAGTCAATGGCCTCGCCGCCGGTGACTTTAGGCCACAGATTCACGTCACCCGGAACGTACGCCAGGCGATTGTGCAGACCGACTGCCTTTTGCCACGGATCCTGGCCGAACACGCGGACGGTGCCGGCATCGGCCCGCAACAGGCCGAGCAGGACCCGGATGGTGGTCGACTTACCGGCACCGTTGGGGCCGAGGAAACCGTGGACTTCGCCAGGCTCCAGCGTCAGGTCAAGCTCATCGAGAGCGCGCACGGAACCGAACGACTTGCTCAGTTGCCGCACATCAATAACTGCAGACATGGGAAACACCTTTTTTCGATGGTTGGGCTTCTTTGTTTGAGTGTCATGGCTTGTCGTTTCCGGCATACATCAGGTAGGCGTCGAGCATCGAGCTGTCTGTCATCAGCCCCTGGGTGTAGAGCTCGGCCGTCGGCAATCCCATCCGGTCGATGTAGCCGCGCAGCATTCCGGCGAAATCGGAGGGGTCCTCGGGAGGGTTCAAGGCGAGATCCAGCATCAAGGCGCCGAAGCCCTGGACCGTTATGAAGCGGGCGCGTGCTTTCTCGTCCCGTGACGGGCGGATTGTCCCGGCGGCCACGCCATCGGCTATCCATTCCTCGGCGTCGGCCACGAAATGATCGATGAACGACTTTGCGAGATCACCTCCGGATTGAAGGCTCCGCAGAGCGTAACCGACCAAGGGCGCGGAATCCTCCACGGAGGCCATAGCCATCAGCATTTGGTCGGCGGAGCCGGCCTGGACGCCCTTTTCCTTGTATTCGCGGATCATCCGCAGAACATGCTCATCACAGGACTGCCGCAGCCCTTCCTTCGAACCGAAATGATGCAGGATCAACCCGGGGCTGACACCGGCCTCCTCGGCAATTGCCCGCACGCCGGTGCCGAAACCGTTCCGCCCAAACAGTCCGATGGCGGCATCCCGCACCCGTGCGCGGTTGAGACGTCACGGGCGCAAGTTCTCCTGTTTATTGCATGACGGAATTCATCTCTCCTGTTGTGGAAGTCGCGTGATGCAGGTTACAGTTGTGTGCAACGTCTCAGAGCTGAGGCGTTCCGACCATGTGATTGGCCCAAGCTCCATGAAAATCACTGCATCAACAGGTGCCAACCGGGATGCGCGCATGCGCAGGACCCGGAAACAGCATCCGCTGCTGTGCCGCAGCGAAGAGCGCCGACGCGGTGACCGCGCGTCCTGGCCTCCCGAAGCCCTCATCTCCTAGCGTTCCGTCGGCTGCTTTTCCGCGGCCGCCCCTGAGCGGACCTTCTGCGTCCGCCGTCTCATAACGCTGCCGGACCGGCCCGATGGATAACCCTGTCGAGAGCCGTCCGCCGCACTTCTTTCTTCTTCCGGCGCCAGTGCGCGCCCAGATCCTGATGAGGCATTATGTCCAACGTCACTTCAACTACTCCCATAGCGCCGTCCGCAGACCTGGCGACGCCCTCCGTCGCCGCTCCCGCCGCCGGTGGACCGCAGAATCCAACCATGCTGCCGCGAAGCCCGCGGCTCTACAATAAGGACCTCGCGCCCACCAAGGCCGCGGGCCGCAAATGGAATGCGTACAGCATCTTCACCCTGTGGGCCAACGACGTGCACAGCTTGGGTAACTACGCCTTCGCGATCAGTCTGTTCGCACTCGGATTGGGTGGCTGGCAGATCCTGTTGGCCTTGGGCGTCGGGGCCGTGTTGCTCTTCCTGCTGCTCAACCTCTCCGGTTACATGGGTTACAAGACCGGTGTTCCCTTTCCTGTCATGAGCCGCATCAGTTTCGGTGTCCACGGGGCGCAGATTGCCGCTCTGCTCCGTGGCGGTGTCGCCATCGTGTGGTTTGGCATCCAGACTTATCTGGCGTCAGTGGTGTTCCGCGTGGCCGCCGTCGCCGTCGTGCCTTCCCTGGCATCGCTGGACAGCAATAATATTCTCGGCCTGTCCACGCTGGGCTGGATCTCGTTCCTGATCCTCTGGGTTGTCCAGGTCGTCATTGTCAGCTTCGGCATGGAGATGATCCGCAAGTACGAGGCCTTCGCCGGACCGGTCATCCTTGTGACAATGGCCGCCATCGCCATCTGGATGTTCATTGAAGCCGGCGGATCCATTGCGCTGTCCACGGACCAAAGCCTCACCGGCGGCGAAATGTGGCGGACCATCTTCGCCGGCGGCGCCCTCTGGGTGGCTATTTACGGAACCTTCGTGCTCAACTTCTGCGACTTCACCCGTTCGTCCACCTCGCGCAAATCGATCAGCCGCGGAAACTTCTGGGGCATCCCGGTGAACATGCTGGCGTTCGGCGTGATCGTCGTCGTACTGGCCGGGGCGCAGTTCAAGATCAACGGCACCGTCATCGAGAGTCCGGCGGACATCGTCCAGACCATTCCCAACACACTCTTCCTGGTGCTGGCCTGCCTGGCGCTGCTGATCCTGACCATCGCGGTGAACCTGATGGCAAACTTCGTGGCTCCCGTCTACGCCTTGACCAACCTCTTCCCGCGGAAGCTCAACTTCCGGCGGGCCGGAATGGTCAGCGCCATTATTGGCCTGGTGATCCTGCCGTGGAACCTCTACAGCAACCCGGTGGTGATCGTTTACTTCCTCGGCGGCCTCGGCGCACTTCTCGGACCTCTGTTCGGCGTGGTAATGGCTGACTACTGGCTCGTCCGCAAGGCACGGGTGAACGTTCCGGAGCTGTACACGGAGGATCCTGCCGGAGCGTACTTCTTCAAGCGCGGCTTCAACCCCCGTGCCATTGCGGCGCTGGTGCCGGCTTCGGTGATTGCCATCCTGATCGCATTCGTACCCGCCCTCGCCGCGGCGTCGTCGTTCTCCTGGTTCTTCGGTGCCGGCATCGCGGCTGTGACGTACTACGTTATTGGAGAGCGCCGCCGTGTGTACGACGATGTCTCCGGTGAGCCGATCGCCGTCGACAGTGCGCACTAGTTACTGAAGGACCACCATGCGAATACTTGTAGTCAACGTCAACACCACTGAATCTATGACCGCCGGCATCGCCGAGCAGGCCCGCCGCTTTGCAGCTCCGGGCACCGAAATTGTTCCGCTGACGCCCCGGTTCGGCGCGGAATCGGTGGAGGGCAATTTCGAAAGCTACCTGGCCGCCGTCGCGGTGATGGACCAGGTGGTCAACTATCCCGGCGAGTTCGACGCCGTCGTCCAGGCCGGCTACGGCGAGCACGGCCGGGAAGGCCTGCAGGAACTCGTGGACGTACCCGTTGTGGACATTACCGAAGCTGCGGCCAGCACGGCGATGTACCTTGGCCACAAATACTCCGTGGTCACGACCCTGGACCGGACGGTTCCGCTGATCGAGGACCGGCTGAAGCTTGCCGGTCTCGATGCGCGGTGTGCTTCGGTGCGCGCCAGCGGGCTGGCCGTGCTGGAGCTGGAGGCAGACCCGGAACGGGCCATCGCCAGCATCGTCGATGAGGCTGAGCTCGCCGTGATCGAGGACCGTGCAGAGGTGATTGTGCTCGGCTGCGGTGGGATGTCGGGACTCGACGAGGAAATCCGCCGTCGTGCCGGCGTACCCGTGGTGGACGGGGTAGCCGCCGCCGTCGTCCAGGCCGAGTCGCTGGTCAGGCTGGGATTGACGACGTCGAAAGTCCGCACCTACGCGGCTCCCCGCCGCAAGAAGATGACCGGCTGGCCACTGCCGAAGCAGGAGTATGTGTCGGCAGGCGTGCCGCCGGTCCGTGCGGCCCGGTAGAAGGCAATAACGCTGGAGGAAATATAAACGCACCGCGGGGTCCCAGGAGGGTCACTCTGCGGTGCGTTCATATTGCTAGACCGTGCTGACGGTCTTGTTCAATTCGGCGGAGACTGCCTTGGCGGCGTCGCGCAGGATCGGTACGGCCCGGTCGGCGAATTCCTCGTCCACGCGGGAGACCGGTCCGGATACGGAAACGGCGGTGGGCGTCGGGGCGTCCGGGACGGCCATCGCGAAGCAGCGCACCCCGAGCTCTTGCTCCTGCTCGTCAATGGAGTAGCCGCGCTCACGGATGATGTTCAGCTCCGCCAGCAGGTCATTGATGTTGCTGATGCTCTTATCCGTATGCGTGGGCATTCCGGCACGGGCAACAATCCCGCGGACGACGTCGTCGCTGAGCTGGGCGAGCATGGCCTTGCCGACGCCGGTGTCGTGGGTATGGGCGCGGCGGCCCACCTCGGTGAACATCCGCATCGAGTGCGACGATGGCACCTGGGCAATGTAGACCACCATGTCGGCGTCCAGGACTGCCATGTTGGCGGTTTCGCCGAGCCGGTCGACCAGGTCCTTGAGCTGCGGCATCGCGAGCGCGCCCAGCTGCTTGTTGGCGCCTTCGCCGAGGCGGATCAGCCGGGGCCCGAGCGCGTACCTGCGGTTCGGTAACTGGCGGGCGTAACCGCGGGAGACGAGAGTACGCAGCAGGCGGTGAATGGTGGGCAGGGGGAGATCGGTGGAGGATGAGAGTTCGCTCAGCGTTACCTCGCCGCCGGCATCCGTGATGAGCTCGAGCAGTTCAAAAACCCGCTCGACAGATTGGACGCCGCTTCCAGCAGCTCGTTCGGCCATGTGGCTCTACCCCTTGCGTTTATGACAACTTTTATCCGCGTTGCGGAACCTTACTACTATCCTAGTTCCATCATTCGGAATATAGAAGAACCGATGGGCTTGTATTTCCATCTGTCAGATAATAATATCCATAATACGAAAACAGTTGGCCCACCGTGGTCGTTATGAGGAGGATTAATGGCGAGTCCCAGCCCCGGATACTCAATCACCCTGCGCGTGAAGGCGCCGTCGAGCTTCACCGCTACGACGGAACTCGCCGCGGCAGTCGGTGCAGCGGGAGCGGCCATCACCGCCCTTGACGTCGCGGAATCCCACCCCGACAGCATCGTCGTCGATGTCACCTGCAACACCACCGACGCCGCCCACGGCGACCAGGTGCGCGACGCTCTTAATGCGCTCGATGGCATCAGTGTCCAGAAAGTCAGCGACCGCACCTTCCTGATGCACCTCGGCGGCAAGCTCGAGGTCGTCCCCAAGGTCGCCCTGCGCAACCGCGACGAACTCTCGCGTGCCTATACTCCCGGCGTCGCACGCGTCTGCATGGCCATTGCCGAAAACCCTGAGGACGCCCGGCGTCTGACCATCAAGCGCAACACCATTGCCGTAGTCACCGATGGCTCCGCTGTCCTGGGCCTGGGCAACATTGGCCCCGCCGCGGCCCTGCCGGTGATGGAAGGTAAGGCGGCGCTGTTCAAGCAGTTCGCCAACGTCGATGCCTGGCCGGTCTGCCTGGACACGCAGGACACCGAGGAAATCATCAGCATCGTGAAGGCGCTGGCGCCTGTCTACGGCGGCGTAAACCTTGAAGACATTGCCGCTCCGCGCTGCTTCGAAATCGAGAACCGGCTCCGCGAGGAACTGGACATCCCGGTCTTCCACGACGACCAGCATGGAACCGCCATCGTGGTGCTGGCCGCGCTGGAGAACGCGCTGCGGGTCGTGAAGAAGAACATTGAGGAAGTCCGGATCGTCGTCGCCGGTGTCGGCGCCGCCGGTTCCGCCATCATCCAGCTGCTGCAGGCCCAGGGTGCCAAGAACATCGTCGCCTGCGGCCGCAACGGCGCCATCCACAGCGGCCAGGAGCATGCCGACGCGCATCGCCAGTGGATCGCGGAAAACACCAACCAGGATGGCTTCGACGGAACCCTGCACGAGGCGATGCCCGGAGCCGACGTCTTCATCGGGGTCAGTGGCCCGAACGTCCTCGGCGAAGAACAGATCAAAGCCATGGCCGATAACGCGATTGTTTTCGCGATGGCCAACCCGGACCCCGAGGTGGATCCGATCGCCGCCGGCCGCCATGCCGCCGTCGTCGCCACCGGCCGCAGCGACTACCCGAACCAGATCAACAACGTGCTGGCCTTCCCCGGATTCTTCCGCGGACTGCTCGACGCCGGAGCATCGGACATCACGACGCCGATGCTCGTCGCCGCTGCCAAGGCGATTGCCGACCGGGTGGAAAGTGATGAACTGAATGCAAGCTACATCATTCCCAGCGTGTTCGACGCGCACGTCGCCGGCGATGTAGCGGCCGCCGTTGCAGCCGCAGCGGCAGCAGATGCAGAGGAGAAGAAGTAGTGAGTATTGAACTAACCCCACCGGAATCCGTTGAACGGGCCGGGGAAATCCTCTCCGACGAGGCGCTTGCATTCATCGAGGCGCTGCACCAGAAGTTCCGCGGTACGCGCGACGAGCGGCTGGCTGCACGGTCGTCCCGCCGCGAGGAAGTGGCCAAGACCGGAAAACTGGACTTCCTGCCGGAGACCAAGGACGTGCGCGACGGCGACTGGAGCGTGGCGCCGGCACCGGCGCAGCTGCAGGACCGCCGCGTGGAGATGACCGGACCGGCATCGCCCGCCAAGATGGCGATCAACGCGCTGAACTCCGGCGCGAAGGTCTGGCTGGCCGACCTCGAGGACGCGAGCACGCCAACCTGGCACAACGTCATCGACGCGCAGCTGAACTTGCTCGACGCCGCCCGCGAAACACTCGGCTTCACCTCGCCGGAGGGTAAGGAATACAAGCTCCGCACGGACGCACCGCTCTCCGTCGTCGTTGCCCGCCCCCGTGGCTGGCACCTGCCGGAGAAGAACGTGCTGGTCGACGGCGAACCCGGCATCGGTGCGCTGGTGGACTTTGGCCTGCACTTCTTCCACAACGCCAAGCACCTGCTTGAAACCGGCAGCGGCCCGTACTACTACCTGCCGAAGCTGGAGAGCCATCTCGAGGCACGGTTGTGGAACGACGTCTTTGTCTTCGCCCAGGACTATGTGGGTGTGCCGCAGGGTTCTGTCCGCGCCACGGTGCTGATCGAGACCATCCCGGCTGCGTTCGAGATGGACGAGATCCTGTACGAGCTGCGCGATCACGCCTCCGGGCTCAACGCCGGTCGCTGGGACTATTTGTTCAGCATGATCAAGTACTTCCGCGACGCCGGAGAAGACTTCATCCTGCCGGACCGCGCCAGCGTCTCGATGACGGCGCCGTTCATGCGCGCCTATACCGAACTGCTGGTCAAGACCTGCCATCACCGTGGCGCCTTCGCGATGGGTGGCATGGCTGCCTTCATCCCCAACCGGCGCGAGCCGGAGACCACTGAGCGTGCCTTCGCCAAGGTCCGCGAGGACAAGACCCGTGAGGCGAACGATGGCTTCGACGGCTCCTGGGTGGCCCACCCGGACATGGTGCCGCTGTGCAAGGAGGTCTTCGATTCGGTGCTCGGCGATGCTCCGAACCAGGTGGACCGCAAGCGCGACGACGTCAACGTCACCGCAGGCGAGCTGCTCAATGTTGCCGCAACTGATGGCGACGTCACCGAAGCAGGTCTCCGGTCCAATCTCTACGTTGCGGTGAACTACGTTGCGGTCTGGTTGTCCGGAATGGGCGCGGTGGCCATCCACAGCCTGATGGAGGATGCTGCGACGGCGGAAATCTCCCGTTCGCAGGTCTGGCAGCAGCTCCGGAACAACGTGCAGCTGGCCGACAGCGGCAAGCGGGTCACGGAGGATCTGGTCCAGTCCATCCTCGCCGAAGAGACCGAGCGGTTGCGCGGCGAGGTCGGCGAGGACAACTACGTGAAGTACTTCGAACCGGCGAGCCGCTTGGTTGGCGATATCTGCCTGTCGGAGGACTACACGGACTTCCTCACCCTGCCGGCCTACGAGCTGGTGAGCTGACCATGGCCGCAGCCTCAGGTCTCAGCACCTCCGCCGTGACAGCATTCGGTTCCGAAGACTACGCCGCCCTCGATAAAACGCTGGCGCAGACCGATGAGCTGTTGGAACGTGCCTATCCGGGCGACGACGGTTCCCGGCAGCCCGTACACACCGTGTATGTGCCGGCCGACAAATACGAGCCCTCGCTGCCAGGTGCCTGGGGCGCCGAGGCGGTGGCCGTCGTCGAACGGGCCGGGGGGATGGACGCACTGTGCCGGACCTTGGGGTTCGACGCCGACCTGACGTCCCGGATTGCCGGCAAGGCGTCGGCGAAGCTCGCGGCCGAGCCGATCGAGGACCTGCGCCTCGACTTCGAGGACGGGTACGGAAACCGGCCTGACGACGAGGAAGATGCAGACGCCATCCGGGCCGCCAAGTTGGTGGCCCAGGCGATGCGCGACGGTGTTGCCCCGCCGTTCATCGGCATTCGGTTCAAGTGCTTCGAGGCGGCCACGCGCCGCCGGGGGCTCCGGACGCTGGACCTGTTTGTCGGCGGGCTGATTGCCGACGGCGGGCTGCCGGACGGCCTCGTGCTGACCCTGCCGAAAGTCAGCACCGTCGCGCAGGTCGAAGCGATGGTCTTCGCCTGCCAGCGGCTTGAGGCGGTCCACGGTCTGCCTGCCGGGCGGTTGAAGTTCGAAGTACAGATGGAAACGCCGCAGCTGATCCTGGCCGCGGACGGTACCGTTCCGGTCGCCCAGCTGCTGCACCGTGCCGAAGGCCGCGTCACCGCGTTCCACTACGGCACCTACGACTACAGCGACTCGCTGCAAATCGCGGCCGAGTACCAGTCGATGGAGCATCCGGCCGCGGACTATGCCAAGCAGGTCATGCAGGTTGCCGTCGCAGGTACCGGGGTCCGGCTCTCGGATGGTTCGACCAACATCATCCCCTCCGGTTCGGATGAGCAGAAGCAGCAGGCGTGGCAGTTGCATGCGCGCCTGGTCCGGCGGCACCTGGAGCGTGGGTACTATCAGGGCTGGGACCTGCATCCGGCCCAGTTGCCAACGCGCTTTTTGGCCACGTATGCCTTTTACCGGCAGGGCTGGGACGCTGCCGCCCGCCGCCTGCACAACTACGTGCACCAGGTGGAGTCGGAAGTCATGGATGAGCCGGCAACGGCCCGGGCGTTGGCCCGGTTCGTGCATCGTGGCCTGCTCTGTGGGGCGGTCTCGACGGCGGAACTGGATTCCGCCGTCGGCATCAGCGGGTCCGAACTGTTCGCACTGGCCCACCCCAAAGCCGCACAATAGCCGCAGCAGTTGCACGATAACCGCAGCCTCGAAGCTGCACGATAACCGCAACGTTTTCTGAAGGGATACTCATGGGCTACTACGCCCCGCACGGCGGTTTGCCGCCACAGACTGACCTGTTGACTGACCGGGCGATGTTCACCGAGGCCTATGCGGTCATCCCGCGTGGAACGATGAGCGACATTGTCACCAGCAACCTTCCGCACTGGGATAAGACCCGGCTGTGGGTTCTCGCGCGGCCGCTGTCCGGCTTCGCCGAAACCTTCTCGCAATACATCATGGAGGTCTCGCCCGGCGGCGGCAGCAGCCGTCCGGAATCCAACCCCGAGGCGGAGGGCGTGGTGTTCCTGATGGAGGGCACCTTGTCGCTGAACCTGGAGGGTGAGCAGCACACACTGGAGCCCGGCGGATATGCCTTCATCCCGCCGTCGTCCCAGTGGTCAGTTGCAAACGACGGCGACGCGCCGGCCCGCTTCCACTGGGTCCGCAAGGCGTACGAAGCCGTCGACGGGATCGACGCTCCGGCCGCGTTCGTCACCAACGAAAAGGACGTCGAACCTCGGGAAATGCCGGACACGAATGGCGCCTGGAAGACCACGCGCTTCGTCGATCCAGCGGACCTATCGCACGACATGCACGTCAACATCGTCACGTTCGAGCCGGGCGGATCCATTCCGTTCGCCGAAACCCATGTGATGGAGCACGGCCTCTACGTGCTTGAAGGCAAGGCGGTGTACCGGCTGAACCAGGACTGGGTGGAGGTGCAGGAGGGCGACTTCATGTGGCTCCGCTCGTTCTGCCCGCAGGCCTGTTACGCCGGTGGACCGTCGAAGTTCCGCTACCTGCTGTACAAGGACGTCAACCGGCAGATGAAGCTCGGCTGACCGGATTTCAGGAGCCGCGAAAACGGTCCTGGGCTGCGACCACGGTCTTGCTAGCCCCCTGGCTGGCTTGCAGGAGCCGCGAGAACGGTCCTGCGCGCCGAGGACGTTGGTTGCCACCACCGGTTTCGACGGTGAGCACCGTTCTCGGGCTCGGGTGGGAAATCCCAGGCGGCGCCTACACGACAGCAGCCATTACGACGGCGGTCCTCACCGGACCGCCGTCGTTCGTTGTTGGATGAACCTCCTCGTAGTTTCGCGATCGGGCGGGGCGCCGTCGTTGCGTTTACTCGGCGGGGCCGGCGCCGTCGTCGTTACGCCGGTTGGGCTGCAACGCTGGTAGCGGCACCAGCGCTGGCGGCCGTCCCGCGGAAGGTGCGGCGGTACGCCGCGGGACTCGTTCCCAACGCCCGGTGGAAATGATGTCGCAACAGGACCGCCTGGCCGAAGCCCGCTTCCCGGGCAACTTCGTCGATGCTCAACTGTGTCTCTTCCAGCAGCGCCTGGGCCCGGAGAATGCGCTGCGCGTTGACCCATGCGGCCGGAGTGGTGCCGGTTTCGGCCCGGAAGCGGCGCGCGAAGGTGCGGTCCGACATGTGCATCCGTGCCGCCAGTTCGGTAACCGAGAATTCCTTGTCCAGGTTCGCCGCCAGCCACACCAGTAACTCCTCCATCGTGTCACCGGTGTGCGCTGGAACCGGACGGTCAATGTACTGCGCCTGCCCGCCGTCGCGGTGCGGAGGAACCACCATGCCGCGTGCAATGGCGGTGGCGGCTTTAGCGCCGAATTCCCGCCGGATCAGGTGCAGGCAGGCATCAATTCCGGCCGCCGATCCCGCACTGGTAATGATGTTGCCGTCCTCGACGTAGAGAACGTTCTCGTCGACCCGGACCTTGGGATAGGTGGCCGCGAACTCGGGCGAGTGCATCCAATGCGTCGTGGCGCAGCGACCATCGAGCAGACCTGCTTCCGCCAGCGAGAACGATCCGGTGCATACGGAAAGCATGCTGGCACCCCGCGCCGCTGCAGCCTGCAGTTGTCCAATAACGACGGCGGGAAGTGGCGTGCGGCGATGCGGCGCCATGATGACGAGGTCGGCATCTGCTGCAGCGGATATGTCCTTGTCGACTTGAATCGAGAAATCCTTACCAGTCGGAACCAAGCCGGGCACGGGCGTGCAGATCCGGAAGTCGAACTTGGGAAGGCCGACGCCGAGTCCGGATCGGTCCTCTCCAAATACGTCACAGAGTATGCCGAACTCGAATGGAGAGAGCCCGGGAAGCACGATGACAGCTACTGATTTCAACATAAAACAAGTATGGCAGAAAATTAGCGAACATGGTCGTTTATGCCACTGTTTCTTTGATCGCGTCGGGCAGATGATCAATACATGGAAATCGAAGCCGGAACTTTTAGCTCCACCGGCCGGCATTGATTCCAGGTTTGATCCACTCCATCCACCCAGCTCCACTTCATTGAAGGAAAGCCATGTCACTGCTGTTAGTCCTCGCCGCAACCGTCGCCATCTTCGTCTACATTGGACGGTCCTCGACTCCCGCCAAGGACCGCCGCCCGATGGCCCGTTCACCGCGGGAGATCGTCCGCAACTTCTGGAAGGGCCTGGGCGTTGTCTCGGCTCCCAGCCCCGTGAACCAAGCGCTGGACGCTTTCGATAAGGAATGGCCTTTCCGCGCCAGGGGTACAGATTCCGCCGACGGCACGGCAGAGCCATCCAACCGCTCATCCCAGAGTCGTCTGGTCAATTTCTAGACGACGACGGCAAGTCACCAGAAAGGCACGGCTATGCTGCCGTTACACCCGGATCATATGCTGAAGATGTTCCACACTGAGCAAAAGGAACTGCTGCTCGTGGTCGGGCGCCGTCCGCTTTACGGGACGCCCGCGAAGCTGAACGGAGCCCGCACCCAGAAGATCTCCGGAGCCCGAATCACGAAGGGCAACGGAGTCCACACTATGAAGCGGACCCTGTTGGCCGCACGTCGGATCCTTCCCAGGTCTGTTCCGCCCGGACATTCAGCCGGACCGGAATGCTGCACTCCCTGAGCAGGAACTGCATCTGAACCGCGGGCCATCCTTCCCCGCGAACTTTCACAGGTTGGGGGAGGATGGCCTTCCTGCGTCATTCTTGAGAGCGGTCAGCCTTACGAGCGGTCAGCGGGAACCGTGACAATGCTCTGCGGACGGTTGGGCACGGCAATCGTATACTTCTCATAGCTGCGCAGGTCCACGACCGTGATTCCGTTCCAGTAGCCGGCGCGGGTGTAGCCGCCGGAGAGCAGCACCTTCTCCCGGCCGGTGGTCGGATCAGTCCAGAACGTGACGGTCTCGTGCAGCCGGTCCAGCGGGATGATTTCCTCCTCACCGGTGGCCACTTTCCTGAGAGTGAGGTTTGGCCCGCCGGTGGCATTGCCGAACGAGCCGGTGCCGATGACAGCCAGGGTGGATCCATTAGGACTGAGTCCCGTTCCATGCTGATGCGAGTTGGCGCTCATGTCCTTGATCCTGATGTTGCCGGACTCGGGATCCAGAACGGCCAGTGCCAGCCCTTGGTACGGCAGCAGAATCTTTCCGTCCTTCCGCATGGCGGCATAGTGCGGCTTCTCCCACGAACCGAGTCCGCCTTCGGTGCCGAACGGCGCGACTTCAATCCGCCGGGCAGTCATCGCGGTGGTGTCGACTACGTGCACCGTAAACGAGTCGTGGTCGATGGTGTAGACGTCGGAGCCGTCGTCGGAGATCAGGATGTCGAAGGGCCGCAAGCCGACGTCGACGCTGTCCACGACCTGCTCCGAGTCCAGGTCGATTTTCTCCAGAACGGAGTTTCCGCCTGCCACGACGACGGCGACGTAGACGTACTTGCCGCCAGGCCCGACGGCGATGCCGGTTCCGCCGTTCCGGTATTCGCCGAAACTGATGGTGCCAGCAGGGTGGCTGTAGGGAATAAGTGCGGTCCGTCGTCGTTCTTCCAGATCCACTACCGCAACACCTTCGGCCGTGGAAACGAACGCTCGCCGCGTCGGTGCGTGAACCGTGACGTCCCACGGCGCCGTTCCCACCGTGATTTCATCGACAACAGGGCGGGCGCGGTTCCCGGGATCAACCACGGCCAGGGCGTTGCTGGACGCCTCCGTGGCCAGGACGAGTTCGCGCTTTCCGGCAGGATCGCCGGCATTCTTCCGCGGCGAAGTGGAGGTGCCCGACGACGAAGCTTCAGCGGGGTTGGATACCAGCGGTCGGGGTGCGGACTCCGGGGCGTTCGACGACGACTGGCCGGGTTCGGTTGCACCGCCGGATGGTGCCGCTTCCGTGGCGGATACCGTCGATGCCGGTCGGTTTTCCGGCGCCGTGCAGGAAACGAGACTTGCGAGCGGAAGCAGGGCCAACAGCGTCAGGACCGCCGGCTTCCGGAGAGATTGCATGAGGAAAATTATAGAAGGATACCTACGCCAGAATGTCCCGCGAGGTAAACCGCCCGTATGCGAGCGCTCCGAAAACAACGACGTAGCCGGCCTGCAAAAGTGCGTTGGAGCCGAACGAGGACCACTCGATTGGCTGCCGGAGCAGATCGGCGAAACCGAACCAATGCTGACTCAGCAACCACGGGTGGATCCATTCGAGCTGCGGAAGCTGGCCGAGCACCTGCGATATCACCGCGGCCACCACGGTTGCCGCCATCGCCCCTACCGGCACATCGGTCAACGTGGAAATGAACAGTCCGACGGCGCAGAGACCGAGCAGCGACAGTGTGACGTAGGCGCAGATCAGGAACGTGCGCAGCAGCGATTCGCCGACGTCGATCGTGTCGCCGGACAGCAGCGTCACCGGTCCAACGGGGAAAAGAGCGGCGCCGATGAGAGTACCGGTCACAGCGACGGCGAGCGTTCCGGACAGGCAGAAGGTGGCGGCCGCGGCATACTTCACGACCAGGAGCCTGGCCCGTCCCACCGGAGCCACCAGGAGGTAACGCAATGTGCCGGAACTGGCTTCACCGGCGATGGTGTCCCCGGCCACGACGCCGACGGTCAGCGGGAGGAAAAGGGGTATGGCGACCGTCAGCGCGGTGACCGACACAAACAACCCGTTCTGCGTGATCTGGTCGAGGAACGCCGGCCCACGCCCCGACGGCGGCCCGGACGTCAGCCGCACGGCAATCGCGATCAGGATGGGAATCGCGGCGAGCGCAAGCAACAGCGCCCAGGTTCGTCGTCGTCGGAAAAGCACGGAAAGTTCCGACGCCATAAACACCCAACCGGATGCCGGTCGAACGGTCGATGTCCCGGCCGGGCTGCTCATCTGATCACTGGACAACGTCGAATCCTTCACCGGTCAGGGCCACGAAGAGGTCTTCCAACCCGGCCTGCTCAACGGAGAATCCATTGAGGCGCACGCCTGCCGAGACGAGAGCGGTGGCGATCCCGTCCGGTGGAAAGTCTGCGGGGAGCGGGACGCTGATCCGTGGACTGCCATCGTGATAGTCGTGGTGATCGTCCAACTGACCTTCAGCAATAAGTCCGACGCCGGCGAGGACCTGGTGCGCCAGTTCGACGTCGGGGGTCAGCACCTGCAGGAGTTTCTGCCCGGCTCCGCGGACCTCGTCCAGAGTTCCTTGAGCCACGAGCCGGCCCGCGCGCAGGACGGCAACGTGCGAGCAGATCTGCTCCACTTCGGCCAGCAGATGGCTGGAGACAAAAACGGTGGTGCCCTCCGCCGTCAACGAGCGTACGAGGTGGCGGACCTCCCGGGTGCCCTGCGGGTCCAGGCCATTGGTCGGTTCGTCCAGCACGATCAGTTCCCGATGCGTCAGCAGCGCGTTCGCGATGCCGAGCCGCTGCTTCATCCCCAGCGAGTAGGCGCCGACTTTCTTTCCCGCGGCGTGCGAGAGCCCGACGCGTTCCAGGGCTGTTTCCACCCGGGAACGGCGGGTCGATGGCGACACGAACCGGTCGGCGGCGTCGAGGCGGCGCAGGTTGGCCCGGCCGGACAGAAACGGATAAAACCCCGGACCTTCAACCAAGGCTCCCACCCGCGGCAGGACACTAGGCAGATGCCGCGGGATGGCCTGGCCGAGAACGTGGACTTCACCGGAGGTAGCCGCGGCGAGGCCGAGCAGTATCCGGATGGTGGTGGTTTTACCGGAACCGTTGGGACCCAGAAATCCGAACACGGATCCCCGCGGAACCGACAGGTCAATACCGTCGACCACTGTCTGCGCGCCAAACCGCTTGGTCAGTCGATGGGTTTGGACAACGGGATCCGCCACAGCAGGGCCAGCGGTGTGAGGGTCAGCGTCGCTCACTGTCCGGCAGCAACTGACTGCAGTCGTTCAGCCGGAACGGCTCCAACCAAGACGCGGCCGTCGTCGGTCAGCAGCACGTTCACGAGTTTGGTCTGCAGGAGCCGTCCGCCGTCAACCGGGGTGCTCAGCTGGTCGATCATTTCCCGGTCCATACTTTCCAGATCGCCGCGGCCCGGCAGCTCCAGCACAGCACTCCAGTCCGAGCCGATGACGGTGGGCTTTGCCTGGTCGTCCCAGTCCTGGCTGCCCATCTCAGGCTTCGCCGTTTGACCGCTGCCATCGTGTCGTTCGCCGCGGTCGTTCAGCATCTCGTGCTTGTCCGCCGAATGGTGCTTGTCCTGGACCTCCTTCACTGTCGCATTGGCAGGAGGCGTGAACTCAAACAATTCCGCGTCCGGAGCCTCCAGGGAAATATCGCTGAAGGCGACACTGAACGCCGGAGAGGTCTCCCCACGGGCCGTGACGCTGACTGCGAGCGGCAGCCCGGTTTCGCCGTCGACGGCGATCGAGATGGAACCGACGAGCGTTTCGGAAGTCCTCGGGGTGAGGAGCAGGTCATAGGCGGCGCGGCCGGCGACAATTTTGTCTGCGCCGACCGTTACCTCGGTGCTGGAATCGACCTTGCCGAGGAACTTTTCGGCAAGCTGGCCGGGTGTGGGAGCATCGCCGGGTATCGGATGCGATTGTTCGTCCGGTGCTTGTTGCCCCTCCAAGGAGCCCCGGTCATCCTGCATGTCCGCGTGCTTGTGGCTGGACGGGATGACCGCGTGCGTGGCCGTGTTCTCTTCGGAGTCGTAGTACCAGACGTCGTTGCCATTGCGGATCAGGTTGCGCTCGGCAAACCGGTCCTGCACCTGGATGCGGGCGTGCTCCGGCCCGTCAAGGAAGACACGTACGGTGTGGGATTCGGTGAGCATCTCCAGGGCGGCAGATTCCGGTGACATTTCCGAGGATCCATCCGGGGAACCTGAGTCCGACGTCGGCCCCTGCCCGCCGTTTGGTCCGGTCAGGGAGAGGTCGGGAAGCCCCATGTCGGACGTTTGTTCAATCGTGCCTGACAGCGCGTCAACGTCGTGCCCGCCAGCCAGCTCCAGCACTTGGGCAGGAGTTTTGTCGGGGAGGTCGACGGCGGCATTCGCGATGACCGGCCCGAGGGCCGGGCCGGCGAACGCAGCAGTGGCAACCGCTGCAACCGCGCCGACGGCGGGCGTCCACTTCTTCCATATCCGTGCCAAGAAAAACACTTCCTCGTTGCCGCCGGCATGCGCCGGGCATAACTATGGATTTGTCTGCAACGATACACCTGTTTCCTGACAGTTTGCCCCTCTATCCGCGCCGCTAAGAGCCCTTCAGCTGCGCCGCTGGAGGGGACTGCCCGCGCCTGCAAACTAAGGCGCAGGATTCCCCGTGAGGGCGCCGGCGATCTCCTCGGCGGAAAGCCTGCGTTCGCCGACGTAGTACAGTACGGAGCCTTCCGGCAATGGCGTCTTCCAGTCCGGGGTGAGTATCCCGCCGTCGTGCTGGACGGCCAAAACCGTAGTGGAGAAGCTGCGCCCCATGGCCGTCTGGACCTGTCCGAAGCCCACCTTTGCGAGCGCCGAAGGCAGCGGAGTGCTGTAGGTGTTGCGGCCGCCGTGGGACATCAGGTCGGCA
Source organism: Arthrobacter monumenti (assembly GCF_054511255.1). Lineage (NCBI taxonomy): Bacteria > Bacillati > Actinomycetota > Actinomycetes > Micrococcales > Micrococcaceae > Arthrobacter > Arthrobacter monumenti. The sequence goes on from NZ_JBTNCY010000002.1 coordinate 133,353, forward strand.
TAGATCACTGCGATGCCCGGGTCCTGCAGTTCTTCGGTGGCGAGCCGCGGCGAATGCCACTGCACACACCGGACGTCGTCGTCGACATAGGAGAAGTTTCGCGCGCGGCTCATATCGCGCAGAGTCACGACGGTGTGGGCGTCCGGATTTACGTGCGTCACCGCCACGGCGAGCGCGAGCGCCTCATTGTCGTCGCGTGCATCGATCAGCACCCGTGCCGCGCGGTGGACACCGGCCCGCCGCAGCACGTCCTCCTCGGTGAGATCGCCACGGACGAAGCCGACATCCGGATGTTCGGGCAGCGGATTCTGCGACACTTCCTCCCAGGCGCAAAGTGCAACCGGGTGGGTGCCGTCGGCTGCAATCTCCTGGATCAGGCGTTCGGTACGACCCGGGGTATAGCCGACGATCACCAGATGGTCCGACAGATCGAGTTCGAGTTGGCCCTTCATGCGCTGTCCTTTCGCGTTCTCGATCACCGTAGCGATCCTCGTAAAGATGGTGGTCAGCGTGACGATGCCGCCGACGATGACGTAGACGCCGACGAGGTGGCCGCCAAAAGTAGTGGGGAAGAAGTCGCCGTAGCCGACGGTGGACGCGGTGACCACGAACCACCACCAGTAGTTCTCCACGGAGGTGATGGCGTTTCCGGATGGTTCCGCCCAAATCATCAACGGCCAGCTGGTGAGGAAAACCGTGGCGATGATGGCAACCGGCAGCGCCCAGGTCCGTGCGCGGCCGAGACGGCGGACGAAGCGGGCAAGCACAAACGGCACGCGGTTTTCCTTCCTCGGGGGAATATCCAGTACGACCCTACGCTGTGCTTCCCCCAAATAGTGGCGTATCCACAGGCGAGGGCGCTGCTTCTGCCGCATCCCGCAAATGAATGGTTGACGCATTCCACCGATCCCTCTAGAATTTTCATAAAGCAAAAGATAAACTCCACAATGTGGAACTAACTGCTAAGTCGAATAAGGATGAACTGATGTCTTACACCGTGAACTGCTCCATACTCCTCACCGAGCTGCCCCTGTTGGAGCGCCCGGCTGCGGCCAAGGCGGCCGGCTTTGACGCCGTCGAGTTCTGGTGGCCCTTCCCGACGTCGACCCCCAGCGTCGATGAGATCGCCGCATTCGAAAAAGCCATCACCGACGCAGGCGTCCAGCTGACAGGGCTGAACTTCAATGCCGGCGACATGCCGGGTGGAGACCGCGGACTGGTGTCCTGGCCGGCCCGCAGCCAGGAGTTCCGTGACAATCTCGGCGTCGTCGCAGGAATCGGTGGACGTCTGGGCTGCAAGGGCTTCAATGCCCTGTATGGCAACCGCGTCGACGACTCCACCCCCGAGGAGCAGGACGCCATCGCCGTCGAAAATCTTGTCCTCGCTGCCGAAGCAGTGGCTCCGATCGGCGGAACCGTGCTGGTCGAACCCGTCAGCGGCGCCGAGCAGTACCCGCTGAAGACCGCCGCCGATGCGCTCGCCGTGATCGAGAAGGTCAAGGCCCGCGGCGTCACCAACATCAAGCTCCTCGCGGACTTCTTCCACCTCGCGGTCAATGGCGACGACGTTGCCGCGGTGATCGAGAACCACGCAGCCGACTTCGGACACATCCAGATTGCCGATGCTCCGGGCCGCGGAGAACCGGGCAGCGGCGAACTGCCGATCAGCGAGTGGATCGAAACCAGCCGCAGCCTCGGCTACACCGGCGTCGTCGGCCTCGAATACAAGGCTCCCGCCGACACCGCCTTCGACTGGGCCGCAGCCGGAGCCACCTCCAAGTAACCCAAACACATACTTCTTAAGGAACAGACATGACAAACGTTGCAGTTATCGGACTCGGAATCATGGGCCTGCCCATGGCGAAAAACCTCGTCAAGGCCGGCCACCAGGTCACCGGTTACAACCGGAGCCAGGAGAAGGTCGACAAGCTCGTCGCCGAAGGCGGCAAGGGCGCGGCCACCGTTGCCGAAGCGGTGAAGGATGCCGACGTCGTCATCACCATGGTCCCCGACTCGCCCGACGTCGAAGCGGTAGTGACCGGCGACGACGGCGTTTTCGCCAACGCCCGCGAAGGCGCCCTCTGGATCGACTTCTCCACCATCCGCCCGGACGTGGCCGTCCAGCTCGCAGAGTCTGCCCGCAAGGCCGGTCTCAAGCCGCTCGACGCTCCGGTTTCCGGTGGCGAAGCCGGTGCCATCGACGGCGTGCTGTCCATAATGGTCGGCGGTGAACCGGCCGACTTCGACTCCGCGTCCGAGGTATTCGACGCGGTCGGCAAGACCATTGTGCATGTGGGCCCGGCCGGTTCCGGCCAGACCGTCAAGGCAGCCAACCAGCTCATCGTCGCAGCCAACATCCAGGCACTGAGCGAGGCCGTCGTCTTCCTCGAGGCCTACGGCGTCGACACCGCCGCGGCGCTCAAGGTGCTCGGCGGGGGACTGGCCGGCTCCAAGGTGCTGGACCAGAAGGGCCAGAAGATGCTGGACCGCTCCTTCGAGCCAGGGTTCCGGCTGAAGCTGCACCACAAGGACCTGAATATCGTCACCTCCGCCGCCCGCGAAGCCGGCGTCACCATCCCGCTCGGCGCCGTCGTCGCCCAGCTGGTCGGTTCGATGGTCAACCAGGGCGACGGCGACCTCGACCACTCCGGTCTCTTCAAGCTCGTCGAGCAGCTTTCCGGCCGCGACAACGACTAAGCATTCCAGCTCGATTCAAAAACTTTCACTTTCAAGGAGAATCCCATGCCGAAGATGCGTGCTGTTGACGCAGCAGTTGCCATTCTGGAAAAGGAGGGCGCCACCCAGGCTTTCGGCCTGCCCGGCGCCGCCATCAACCCCTTCTACTCGGCCATGCGCGCCCACGGCGGGATCCGCCACGTGCTCGCCCGCCACGTCGAAGGCGCCTCACACATGGCCGAGGGTTACACCCGGGCCAAGGCCGGGAACATCGGTATCTGCATCGGCACCTCCGGGCCTGCCGGCACGGATATGATCACCGGGCTGTACTCCGCCTGGGCGGACTCGATCCCGATCCTGTGCATCACCGGCCAGGCACCGGTGGCCAAACTGCACAAGGAAGACTTCCAGGCTGTGGACATCACCTCGATCGCCAAGCCGGTGACCAAGATGGCGATGACTGTCCTCGAAGCCGCTCAGGTTCCGGGTGCCTTCCAGAAGGCGTTCTACGAGATGCGCACGGGACGTCCCGGACCGGTTTTGATCGACCTGCCGATCGACGTTCAGCAGACCGAGATCGAATTCGATCCTGATTCCTACGAGCCGCTGCAGGTTTCCAAGCCCGCCGCGACGCGCAAGCAGCTCGAGAAGGCACTCGACATGCTGACCGCGGCCGAGCGCCCGCTGATCGTCGCCGGTGGCGGCATCATCAACGCCGACGCGTCGGACCAGCTGGTCGAGCTCGCGGAGCTGCTGAACATCCCGGTGATTCCGACCCTTATGGGCTGGGGCACCATTCCGGACGACCACCCGCTGATGGCCGGCATGGTCGGACTGCAGACCTCACACCGCTACGGCAACGCCACCATGCTCGAATCCGACTTCGTGATCGGCATTGGCAACCGCTGGGCCAACCGCCACACCGGCGCCGTCGACGTCTACACCAAGGGCCGCAAGTTCGTTCACATCGACATCGAGCCCACGCAGATCGGCCGCGTGTTCGCCCCGGACTTCGGCATAGTGTCCGACGCCGGTGCGGCCTTGACCGGGCTGGTTGAACTGGCGCGGGAGCGCAAGAACAGCAAGGGCCTGCCGGACTGGAAGAGCTGGGCTGCGGATTGCGCACACCGCAAGTCGACGATGCAGCGCAAGACCAACTTCGACAACGTTCCGATCAAGCCGCAGCGCGTGTACCAGGAGATGAACGAGGCCTTCGGCCGGGACACCCGGTACGTCTCCACCATTGGCCTGTCGCAGATCGCCGGAGCGCAGTTCCTGCATGTCTACAACCCGCGCAACTGGATCAACTGCGGCCAGGCCGGACCCTTGGGCTGGACCGCACCCGCTGCCCTCGGCGTCGTCCGAGCTGATCCGGAGGCTTCCGTCGTCGCGCTGTCCGGTGACTACGACTTCCAGTTCATGATCGAGGAACTGGCCGTCGGAGCGCAGTTCAACCTGCCGTACATCCACGTCGTCGTCAACAACTCCTACCTGGGCCTGATCCGTCAGGCTCAGCGCGGATTCGACATGGATTACCACGTGTCGCTGGACTTCGAGAACGTGAACTCGCCGGATCTGGAGGGCTACGGCGTGGACCACGTCAAGGTCGCCGAAGGACTGGGCTGCAAGGCCATTCGGGTCCGCGAGGCAGATGACCTGCAGGCGGCGTTCGAGAAGGCCCGCGGCCTGATGGCCGAGTACAAGGTACCCGTCGTCGTCGAGGTCATCCTGGAACGCATCACCAACATCTCGATGGGTGCTGCCGGGATCGACGCGATCAACGAGTTCGAGGACCTGGCGGTCTCCGCTGACGACGCGCCCACCGCGATCTCCGCACTGGCGTAAGCGGACCACCATGCGCGTCGTTATCGCTCCGGACAAGTTCAAGGGTTCGCTCTCTGCACCGCAGGTCGCGGACTGCCTTGAAGCCGGACTGCTCGCGGTCGATCCAGGGATCACCGTGGACAAGGCGCCAATGGCAGACGGCGGCGAAGGTACCCTGGATGCCGCCGTCGCCGCGGGTTTCACGCTCCATGAAGTAACTGTCGCCGGACCGACCGGGCAGCCGTTGCAGGCTCCCGTCGCGGTCCGTGGCAGGGAGGCCGTCGTCGAAATGGCGGTGGCCTCCGGGCTGGCGGTGCTCCCGGGAGGAATCCTGCGGGCACGCGATGCCACCAGCCTGGGCACCGGACAGCTGATCCGGTACTGCCTCGACGCCGGTTGCGACCGGATCGTCCTGGGCGTGGGCGGCAGTGCCAGCACCGACGGCGGTGCGGGACTGCTGACAGGGCTCGGCGCCATCATGCTCGACGCCGATGGCCGCGAATTGCCGCACGGCGGCGCGGCACTGGCATCGCTGGCCCGGATAGATCTTTCCGGGCTGGACCGGCGGCTGGCGGACGTGGAGGTCACGCTGGCTGCCGACGTCGACAATCCGTTACTGGGAGCCAACGGAGCCGCGGCGGTGTTCGGTCCGCAAAAGGGCGCCACCGCGGATGATGTCGCCGGGCTCGACGCCGCCCTCGCCCAGTTCGCCAGGGTCCTCGCACGTGGCACCGGGCCGTTGGCGGTCGAACTCCTGAGCGCACCCGGAGCGGGCGCCGCCGGGGGAGTCGGCTACGCGGCCATGACGGTGCTGAACGCACAGCGGCGGGCGGGGATCGACGTCGTACTGGGGTTGACCGGTCTCGCCGCCAAGCTGCAGGGCGCGGATCTGGTGATCACCGGTGAAGGAAGCCTGGACGAACAGAGCCTCGGCGGCAAGACGCCACTAGGGGTGGCGCAGGCCGCGGCAGCAGCCGGCGTTCCCGTGATGGCCGTTTGCGGACGGACACCGCTGAGTCCGGCGCGGCTTGAGGCGGCCGGGTTTGAACGCACTTTCGCGCTGACCGATATGCAGCCGGACGTGCGAAAATGCATGTCAGAGGCTGCAGGGCTGCTGGAGCAGGTGGGGCGGGAAATCGGCGCCGTGCTGGCTGGCAAGCCGAAGCGGGCATGGCTGGGCAAGGTTTGGCCCGGCAAGACCTTGGCGGGCAGGCCGTGACTGGACGACCCGCAACCGGAGCCGGCCTGACAATGACTGCAGGCACACATTGAAATTAGAAGGATGTATCTCATGAGCACGACTGAAACGACCGCCCGCGGCAACGACGCAGCGCAGACGGCGGGACAGCAGGAATCCGCGAACGGCGCCGAAACGCGCTTCGACCTGGTGATCCGCGGCGAAAAGATCCTCACAGCAGACGGAACCGGCGCCTGGGAGGTGGGAATCCGCGACGGCGTAATCGCCTCGCTGGAACCGCTCGGCAGCAACCTGCAGGGCCTCGAAGTCATCGAGCTTGCACCGGATGAGACGCTCATTCCCGGCCTGGTCGACAGCCACGTGCACGTGAACGAACCCGGCCGCACCGAATGGGAAGGTTTCGCCTCCGCCACCCGCGCCGCCGCGGCAGGTGGCGTCACCACCATCATCGATATGCCGCTGAACAGCATCCCGCCGACCGTCAACCGGGACGCGCTTCAGGTCAAGCGCAGCGTCGCGAAGGACCAGGCATTCGTCGACGTCGGATTCTGGGGGGGCGCGGTGCCGGGCAATACTGGCGACCTGCGCGAACTGCACGATGACGGCGTCTTCGGCTTCAAGTGCTTCCTCCTGCACTCGGGCGTGGACGAGTTCCCGGCGTTGGAAGCGGACGAGATGGAAACCGACATGGCCGAGTTGAAGCAGTTCGACTCGCTGATGATCGTCCATGCCGAGGACGCGCACACCATCGAGACGGCGCCGCAGGAGTTCAGCAACGAGTACTCCTCATTCCTCGCCTCCCGGCCCCGCGACGCCGAGAACCTGGCCATCGCCGAGGTGATCGAGCGGGCCCGCCGCACCGGTGCCCGCGCGCACGTGCTGCACCTGTCGTCGTCGGACGCTCTGCCACAGATTGCCGCAGCGAAGGCCGACGGCGTCCGGCTCACCGTCGAAACCTGTCCGCACTACCTGACGCTCACGGCGGAGGATGTCCCGCAGGGGTCCACCGCGCACAAGTGCTGCCCGCCGATCCGCGAAGGTGCCAACCGCGAACTGTTGTGGCAAGGCCTGCAGGATGGGATTATCGACTGCATCGTCTCGGACCACTCGCCCAGCACCGTGGATCTGAAGAACCTCGAGACCGGCGACTTTGGCACCGCATGGGGAGGCGTGTCGTCACTGCAGCTGGGCCTGTCGCTGATCTGGACCGACGCGCGCGAACGCGGAATCCCGCTGGAGCAGGTTGTTGAGTGGATGTCGGCCCGGCCCGCCGCGCTGGCGCAGCTGGAGCGGAAGGGGCGGCTCGCCGTCGGAAATGACGCCGACCTGGCTGTCCTCGCCGCCGACGATTCGTTTGTGGTCGATGTGAAGAAGCTGCACCACAAGAACGCCATCAGCCCCTACGCCGGACGGACCCTCGCCGGCGTCGTGCGCCGCACCTTCCTGCGCGGCCAGGAAGTTGACGGGCAGACTCCCTCCGGACAGCTGATCCGCCGCGGCGAAAACTAAGCGCGGCGTGCCTCACGCGCACCGCGGATCAGCCCCTAAGCCGCCGGTCAGCCCACTGGACCCACCTGACTGGCGGCCGAGGGGCTGACTTGGGACGAACCCAGGCTGGAAAAGTCTGGCCTGGGTTCGTCCGGTTCTGATGGTTTTTTCTCAGCTAACCCCGAGTGCTGCTTTGAGCTTCGCGACATGGCCCTTGGCGTCAACGCCGTACTCAGCCAGCTGCACCTTGCCGTCCGGATCAATGACGACCGTAGAGCGGATAATGCCCGTGACGGTCTTGCCGTTCAGTTCCTTCTCGCCATAGGCGCCCCAGGCGGTCGCCACGGCGTTATCGGCGTCCGAAAGCAGCGGAAACGTCAGCCCGTGGTTGCTGCTGAACGCTGCCAGTTCGTCCGGCGAATCCGGTGAGATGCCGACAACGTTGTAGCCGGAAGCCTGGATTGAGGCAAGGTTGTCGCGGAAGTCGCATGCTTCGGTGGTGCAGCCAGGAGTCTCCGCCTTGGGGTAGAAGTAGACCACGACATTGCGGCCGCGGAACTCATTCAAGCTCACGGGTTCACCGTAGGCGTCCGGCAACGTGAACGGTGAAGGTTCGCTTCCAGGGGTCAAGCGTGCATTCATGACTGCTCTCCATTCATTTAATGCTTTCGTATCATGGAACAGAAATACTGCTATATGAAATTCTAATGGAATCCCGGTTGTAGAACCAACCGCAGGGGCCGTTTTCGCCCGCGGCTGGAGATTCAAGCGAAATCTGTAGCCGTGTACGTCTCATTAATTCAGCGAAATACGTGACGCCGATGTTTCCTAATTGGAGTAAACGTAGGCTACCCTTACTTAAGTTCGTCCGTTCATCAGTCTAGGAGTTTTCGTTGATCCCTTCCCGTATGCGGAGCATCGTCGCAACCGCAGCCGTCGCAATTCTGTCCTTGTCAGCATGTTCCACCGGTCCGGCCGGGGGAACGACCGAGGGAGGGGCTGAAAGCTCGCAGAACTCGTCATCGAACCCGGACGCATTTCCCGTCACAATTGAGCACAAATTCGGCGAGACCACGCTCAAGGAAAAGCCCGAACGCGTGGCCACCGTCTCCTGGGTGAACGCCGACATTTCACTGGCTCTCGGCGTCGTACCCGTTGGAATGCCGAAGCAGGAGTGGGGCGGAAACGAAAACCTGTCCACCCCCTGGTTCGACGCCGCACTGGCTGAAGCCGGCGCTACTGAAGCGGCCACCGGCGAAGGCAGCGGGCCTGAGGCCGCCGGCATCGCGACCTACTCCGAGCTGGACGGCGTCAACTTTGAGGAGGTCGCCAAGACCACCCCGGATGTCATTCTCGCCGCGTATTCCGGCCTGACGCAGGAGGACTACGACACGCTCTCCAAAATCGCCCCGGTCATTGCTTATCCGGAGGTTGCCTATGGCACGCCGTGGCAGAAGGCGACGACGATGATCGGCAAGGCTCTGGGTGAGTCGGAGCAGGCCGAGGAACTGGTTGCCAAGACCGAGGAGACCATCGAAACCGAAGCCGCCAAGTACCCGCAGATTGAGGGTAAGACCTTCATTTACGGGAACCTTGAGCCCAACAGCGGCACCGGCATGAACATCTACACCTCCCAGGACAACCGGCCCCGCTTCCTGACCAGCATTGGCATGGAGATGGCACCGGTGATCGAAAAGGCCGAAAAGAAGAGCGGATTCTTCCTGGAGTGGTCCGCCGAACGTGCCGACGAGCTGGAATCAGACATCTTCGTGACGTGGGTTCCGGACAAGAAGACCAAGGAAGCCATCAAGACCGATCCGTTGCTGGGCCAGGTTCCGGCGATCGAGGACGGCGCGCTCGTTGCCGACTCGGACAATACGTTGACGCTCGCAATTTCCGCAGCTTCGCCGTTGAGCCTGCCGTGGGCGCTGGATGAGTTCCTGCCGCAGCTGGGTGAGGCGGCAACCGTCGCGGAGAAGACGAAGTAGCCAACGCTGCACTGATTTATTACGACGCCGGTGCCTGGGTCTCGGATCCCGGGCACCGGCGTTAGGCGTCTTGGTGCTCTCCATCCTTGCTATCCGGTGCTGTTCTGAGAAGACTGAGTGCTGGAAGCTGACGAGCACGGCAAATCGATGGGAGACCGCGGATGAATAGCACTGACGTTCTGCTGGAGGGATTCGGCAGGATTCCGGACCTGATCAGAAACGTGGTCAATGGGTTGAATTCTGATGATTTGGGCAGCCGCCCAAACGGTACCGGAAATTCGATAGCATGGCTCATCTGGCACCTCTCCCGGGTTGAGGACGACCACATCGCCGACGCCGCCGGGACAGAGCAGTTATGGACATCGGCAGGTTGGTCCGAAAAGTTCGACTTGCCACTCGGAACCGGCGAAACGGGCTACGGGCACAGCAGCGAGCAGGTCTCATCTGTCCAGGTGGACTCCGCCCAGTTGCTGGTCGACTACTACAAGGCGGTGCATGCCCGGACAGTCGAATACATCCGCTGCCTATCCGGTGAGGACCTCGACCAAGTCATCGACGACTCCTGGGATCCGCCTGTGACCCTCGGAATCCGGCTGGTCAGCGTGACCCAGGACTGCCTCCAGCATGCGGGGCAGGCCGCTTATGTCCGGGGACTGCTCCGAAACCAGTAAGCACCTGGTGTTGCGAGCCATCCCTCAGGACTGATACTTCCTGATGCTTTCGGAAGTCTGGGCCAAGGCAAGCATCCGGACCAGAAGCCTGCTGTACTCGTGGACGCCGACCGCCACCGTTAGGACGGCACTGTCGCGGCTGCCGCCCTCGGTCACAAAACCGACATCCTGCTGCGCCACCCGGTCGACAGCTTCTGCATAACCCTCTACAACGTCCCGGCTGACCGTGATGCCAAGCGCCTCCATCTGGGAGAGATGCGCATTCAAGGCATTCCGGGCATCCGACGGAACGTCCGGCCAGTCCTCGCCATTGATGACGGCGCTGGTCAACGGATGCTCGCGGGTCTCGCTCAAGTCGTAGCCAAGCACCAGCGACTGGGTCTTGCCGAGCAGGTCGAGAAAACTTACTTCCGGATCGTCGATGACGCTGACGAGGGTCTTAATCTGGCCGATGCTCAGCCCAACGACCTTACGCAACGCGGTGATGAGTTCGAGCCGGACCAAGTGCGCATCGGCATATTCGGCGAGCGTGGGATGCCTGCTTTCGCCTGCCGGCAGCAGATCCTCGCGGAGGTAGAACTTGATGCTCGCAGCGCTGATGCCCGAGCGGCGGCTGAGTTCCTTGAGCTGCACCGGGTACCTCGCTCTGTCGTGACCGTCGGGCGAATCGATCATTGGATAGGGATTTGTGGCTTCACTATCTTGATTTACAGCCTTGGATAGTGACTCTATCCTAAACGTATGGATCTCTGGACGCCCCTCATTGCAGGCCACGTTATTGCCGCGAGTTACGTTCTTGTGCTCGGTCCCTTCAATATCTTCCGCCGCAAACGGGACCGTATCCATAAGATCATTGGCTTCACCTGGGTGACCGCCATCGCCGTCACATGCATCTCAAGTTTCTGGATCATGGACGAAGGCCACTTCACCTGGTTGCATGGGCTTTCTGCGTTCACCTTGACCACCGTGACGCTGGGTATCATCAGCGCAGCACGCGGCAACATACCGGCGCACCGCGGGAACATGATCGGCAGTTATCTTGGCACGCTTATCGCGTTTATCTTCGCCGCGACAGCACCTGGCAGGCGACTCCCGCTGCTCGTATCAACTGAACCGGCGACGGTTGCTTTCGCCGCCATCCTGATCCTTGCTACGGCTGCGGCGTTCTTCTTTACCCTCAAGCGCACCGTCCGGACGAAGCCCCGACCTGTGGCCACCTCGCTTGCACGGTAGGTGGCCAACAGCCTTGGGTGCTATCCGTACTTCCGCGAGGGGGTGATTAGAACGAAATGAACTCCACCAGCTCCCCGGAGCGCTCCTCTGGGAAATTGCGGGCAATGTCAGCCTGGCTCAGCATGCCCACCAGATCGTGTCCATCTACGACGGGCAGCCGGCGGATCTTATGTTGTTGCATCGTATCGATGGCTTCTTCGACGCTGTCATCCGCGCCGATAGTTACGGGCTTCCCCTGGCCGAGTTCGCCGGCCTTTGCCGTTTTCGGGTCTCCGCCCTTGGCGAGGCACTTAACTACAATGTCCCGGTCGGAGATGACACCCTTGAGCCGGTTGTCCTCGCCGCAGATTGGAAGCGATCCGACGTCCAGATCCAGCATTTTCCGGGCTGCTTCTTCAAGCGTCTCGTTCTCGCCGATGCACTCCGCGCCACCGGTCATAATGTCGCGTGCGACAGCCATGATGATTCCTCCTCGATCAGATTCGATGTACCTGAATTGCTAAAACTAAGCATACTGTCTATCGGGTGGAGCTTGCTGGAGGTGCGACCTTGAAAATGGGCAATGGTGGACCGGCAGCGCAATGTGGGCGGAATAAATGAACGCAGGGGACGGAAATGCAGCCGTCCCCTGCTCGTCATGTGTGCATCGCCCGAGTCCTTACCGCCGTCTTCGTCCGATGCACTCGTATCGGCGGGGACTGCCTCGTCGAATGGGCGGGGGGATGCGTCATTTAGGACGCCGTGACCTCCGGCTGCTTCTCTTCACTTCCCCCGTCCACCGTGGGCTCACTGGCGAGGGAGCCAGTCGAGATCTCGATCTTGCGGGGTTTTGCCCGTTCGCTAACCGGGATGATCACGTTCAGGATGCCGTTCTCGTAGTGGGCGGAAATACTCCCAGTGTCGATGCCCTGTCCCAGGTTCAGCTGCCGCATGTAAGAACCGTTCTGGCGTTCGCGGGTGAGCCACTTTACGCCTTCCTCAGTGCGGGCCGTGCGCTCGGCACGGATGGTCAGCAGCTGACCGTCGACATCGATGTCCACCGAACCGGGGTCGATCCCAGGCAGGTCGGCATTCAGAATGTAGCGGTCGCCGTCGCGGTAAAGATCCATCGGCATCAATCTCGGCCCCTGGTGGTTGTCCAGAAGAGCTTCGGCGACGCGGTCCAGTTCGCGGAATGGGTCGAATTTCATGGCCATTGTTGTGTCAACTCCTTCACATACACCGCACCGTCATGGTTGCGGCGATCTCAGTTACTAAAGTTGAGTCGATATCGCTCAACTAGAAAAATATTAGCACTGAGAAGCGCGGAGTGCTAAATGCGGCGCATTCTGCTCTGAGCGAACAGTGGGCTCGCTTCAGAATGGTGGTGGGGTTTGGTCGTGGTCGCCGTTTGGGACAGCGCCGGCGTTTTTGGGGTTCCATGGGTCGAAGTGGTGGCCGTTGCCGGTGGCGTAGCGTTGGGCGTCTTTGCGGCTGGTGAGGACGGGGCCTTCGGGTTTGGATGTGTAGGTTCGTCCTGCTGGTGATGTGACGGTGATGGTGCCGTCTTTGTCTTGGGTGTCTTTCCATCCGCAGGCGGTTTTACGGAGATGATGCATGGGGCAGTAGCCTTTCAGCGATTCGTAGTCTGTTTTTCCGCCTTCGGCCCAGGGCGTGGTGTGGTCGAGTTCGGTGAAGCGTGCGGATCGGTTGCAGCCCGGTGCGCGGCAACATCGGTCGCGGATATTGATCATTTTTTTCAGGTCGGCGGGTACTTTGTAGGTGGTTCTGCCGAAGGAGATCATCGCCCCGGTTTCCGGGTGGGTGAGGATCCGTTTGAATGAGGGGGCGTTCGCGCATAGTTTTCGGGCGGTTTCGTCGTCCATGGGTCCGAAGCCTTCAAGCTCAGCCGGCTCTTCGGAGAGGCCGAGCAGGGTGAGGACGGGGACGGTGACGATGACTTCGGGTTTGATCTGCTCGTAGTTGGGCAGGTGTGGTTCCGCCACGGCCTGACCGGAGGAAGCAGTGCCGGTTGAGCCGGGGGACGGATTCCCACCCCTGCCACGATCGTTGTTGTTGTCATCGTTCAGGCCCGCAATTGGTCCATCTGGGATCGGCCCGGTGCCGAGGAGGAGGTCGGTGAAGACGTCGGCGCAGAGTTGGGTGCCGGTTCGTTCCTCGTCCGGGGAGCGGAGGGCCCGGGCGGCGTCGGTGATTCGGTTGTAGGCGGCGGTGGCGGCTTCGGCGGGCAGGTAGGCGCCGAGCCAGGCCATGCCGTCTTCGGCGGGCTGGTACCAGGCCCTGCGGTCGCAGGCTGCTTTCTTTTTCCGCCGGGCGCCGGATTCGGGGTGCATGCGTTCGCGGAGGCGCTTGGCCTTGCCGGCCAGTTTCGGCCGTGGCAGTTCCGGTGCGTCGGCGAGCAGTTCCTTCTCGAATTCGGGTTGGGCGTGCTCGGGGAGGGTTTGTGCCTGGTCGATGATGACCATGGCCTGGTCCCGGTTCAGTTCCCCGGTTTCGAGGCGTTCGAGGGTGGCGGGGAAAGAGCCGACCAGTTCGGTGCTTTCGAAAATGAGTTTCTGGGCTGTCCTCGTTGCGATGGTCAACGCGCCGCTGACTTCGCCCTCGACGTTCATCCGGGCCAGGCGTTCGGCGTTCCGTGACGGGCCGGCCGGATCGGGCTGAGGGACCGTGCCGGCGGATGTTTCGCAGAGCCGGGTGACCAGGCGGGCTTTGAGTCCCTCCGCCCACGCGATGAGCTGCCCGGCCGAGACCAGGGCCATGGTCGCTTCATCGAAGGACAAGACCCCGGGCACCACGTCGCCGAGTGGGCCGGCCAGTTCGGGAAGCTCGAAGGCACCGGTGGGAGCGTCGTCGCTGCTCCCGCCGTCTGGTGCTTCCTTGTTTGCCATGTCTTTAGTACATCAGCCGGCACCGACATTATTCGAAATCCTGTTCGCTACCGGATAACGAAACGGTAACGAAACAATAATTAATGGAATCGGCGCCATGTCAGAAAGAGGGCCCCGGCAGTGATCTGCCGGGGGCCACTCCTTCTAACGCTTGACTAGTGCTCGACTGCCTTTTCGGCACCAACACCGGTCAGCGACCGTACTTCCATTTCGGCCTGCTTCTGCACGTTTTCCCGCTTCTTGTCCGTAACGGTTCCCAACCAGCCGAGCAGGAACGCCAGCGGAATGGAAACGAGACCCGGGTTACTCAGTGGGAACCAGGCGAAATCGGCTCCTTCGATCATCGATGTCTCGGTTCCGGAGACAACCGGTGAGAACGCGATGAGCAGCATGGCCGTGCCAAGCCCGCCGTACATGCTCCAGACCGCTCCTCTGGTAGTGAACCGACGCCAGAACAGTGAGTAGATGATCGTTGGCAGGTTCGCACTGGCTGCCACTGCGAAGGCTAGCGCGACGAGGAATGCCACGTTCTGCCCCTGGGCACCGATGCCTCCAAGAATGGAGATGACACCGATGACGACGACGGTGCGCCGTGCGACTTTGACCTCGCCATCCGGCGGCACATTTCCCTTCTTGACCACGTTGGCGTAGATGTCATGGGCGAAGGAAGCCGCTGCTGTAATCGTCAGCCCTGCCACGACCGCGAGAATCGTTGCAAACGCCACCGCCGATATGAAGCCAAGCAGCAAGGGTCCGCCGAGTTCGAATGCCAGCAACGGTGCGGCCGAATTCACGCCGCCCGGCGCGTTTTCGATCCTGTCGGCGCCAATCATGGCGCCGGCTCCGTAACCGAGCACCAGCGTGAAGAGGTAAAACAGACCGATCAACCAGATCGCCCACACGACTGAGCGCCGGGCTTCCTTGGCCGTAGGCACGGTGTAGAAGCGCATCAAGACATGCGGCAGTGCGGCCGTTCCGAGCACCAATGCCAACGCCAGCGAAATGAAGTCCAACTTGGTGGTGGCATTCTCACCGTATGCACCGCCGGGATTGAGAATGTCCGAAGTTCCGGCCGTTTCGACAGCATGCGCCAGCAGTTCCGAAAGATTGAATCCGTGCAGTGCGAGGACCCAAATGGTCATTGCGGCAGCGCCCGTGATGAGCAGGCAGGCCTTGATGATCTGCACCCAGGTGGTGCCTTTCATGCCTCCAACCAGTACATACAGAATCATCAAGCCGCCGACGACGGTGATCACCAGTGACTGACCGAGCTCATCCCGGATGCCCAACAACAGCGATACGAGTGCTCCCGCGCCTGCCATCTGTGCCAACAGGTAGAAGAAACATACGGCCAGGGTGGTGATGGCTGCAGCGATTCTGATCGGACGCTGCTTCAAGCGGAAGGAGAGCACATCCGCCATCGTGAATTTTCCGGTGTTGCGCATAAGCTCAGCGACCAGCAGCAGCGCCACCAGCCAGGCAACCAGGAATCCAATGGAGTAAAGGAAGCCATCATAGCCATTGATCGCGATCGCGCCGACGATGCCAAGGAACGACGCCGCCGAGAGGTAGTCGCCAGCGATGGCCGTCCCATTCTGCGGTCCGGTGAAGGAACGGCCGGCCGCATAGTAATCCGCCGCCGTCTTGTTGTTCCGGCTCGCGCGGAGCACGACGATCAGGGTAACGCCGACGAACAGCGCAAAAATCGTGATGTTGACCCACGGACTTCCCACCGTTTCCTCAGCTCCGGTCTGGGCGAGGATGTTTATGTTGCTCACTTCTTTTCCTCCGTGATCTGCTCCAGGTCCCGCCGCATTTCTGCCGCGATGGGATCCAGCCGCTTATTCGCGTAGCTGACGTACCACATGGTTATTCCGAACGTGGTGACGAACTGCAGCAGGCCCAAAACCAATCCGACGTTGATATTTCCGAAAACAGGCGTGGACATGAATTCGTGTGCGTAGTCAGCCAACAACACGTAGAGGAAGTACCAGAGCAAAAAGGCAACCGCCATCGGGAAAACAAAGCTCCGGTGGCGTTTCCGCAGCGTCTGGAACTGTTCGGATTTCTGCACTTCTTCGAAGTCGACCGCGGCTTCAAGTTCCTCTTCGGTCGGCGGGGTATCGTCCGCCATAATTCCTCCTTAGGTGGAATAGTCGCGCACTTCGGAGACGGGCTCATTCCTGACTCTCAGACGCGTTTATGTGACTGTAATCACTCTCGTATGCCGGAATGCTCATTTCCTAGTCCCAACGAGCACCACATCGGTGGATGGCGTCCTGGATGCGCTGAACGGTCGGCTGAGGCGACGAACGGCAGAGCTCCAAAGCGCCCAATCCGCGCGGGGTGACCGATTCACGGCCGGCCGGCGGCAAGACCTATCCCGCGGAGCTCCTCAAGCTTCCCGGGCCAGCTCTGCCGATAAGGTTGTCTGCATGCCTATCTCCGTCGCCGAGCTGCTGGCGATCGCCGCCGTCGTTCTTGCCGCCGTGGTTGTTGTCTCGGCAATTGGCTTCAAACTGTCGCGGTCCAGGGATCTAGGCAGCGATGCCGATCAGGCGACCTATGCGACGCTGCATACCGCTGCACTGGCTTCGAAGTATCTGCGGCAGGGCCTGGACCCGGAAGGTGCGGCCAAGGCGAGCCGGCATCTGCGGATGTTGCTTGCCTGCGAGGCCTTGACGCTCACGGATGAGTCGGCGCAGCTGGCGTGGGATGGCCCGGGCGATGCCGATCCTGATGCTGCAATGAAGCTTGCCGGAAAGGTGTTGTCCACCGGCCGCACGCAGGTCTTCCGGAAGGGTGATGTGCAAGCGGCGGGACCTGCTGGATCTGACGCTGCCGGAGCGGAGGCGCCTGGCCCGGGTCCGGGTCCGGGTCCGACTGAAGCTGACCCGCAATCGCCGCTCCGCGAGGCGGTCTTCTCCCCAATCTGCGTCGGCTCACGCGTGGTTGGCACCGTTGGTGCCTATGCGCCGCACGTGCGTGCGGGGCTGATCCGTGCCACAAATGAAGTAGCTGCGTGGGTGTCGACACAGGTTGAGCTGGCGGACCTGGATTCATCGAAAAACCAACTGATGGAGGCCGAGGTCCGGGCACTGCGGGCGCAGATCAGTCCGCACTTCATCTACAACTCGCTCAACGCCATCGCCTCGTTCATCCACACTGATCCGGCGCGTGCCCGCGAACTTGTGGTCGAATTCGCCGATTTCACCCGGTACTCCTTCCGCCGTCACGGCGACTTCACCACCCTGGCGGAAGAGCTCAAGGCGATTGACAGGTACCTGCTGCTGGAACGTGCCCGGTTCGGCGAACGACTGCAGGTGAGTCTGCAGATAGGTCCGGAGGTTTTGAGTACCGTTGTGCCGTATCTGTCGCTGCAGCCGCTGGTCGAAAACGCGGTCCGCCATGGGTTGGAGCGGAAGGACGGAGTCGGCCATATAGAAATCAAGGCGCACGACGCCGGCCCTCATGCCGAGGTGACGATTGAAGACGATGGCGTGGGGATGGATCCGGAACATCTTCGCTCGGTCCTGGCCGGACATGCCGCAGGCGACCATGTGGGCCTGCGGAATGTGGATTCCCGGCTGCGGCAGGTCTACGGCGATGATCACGGTCTTGTGGTCGACACTGCGCCCGGCGCGGGAACGTTGATTACCTTGCGGGTGCCGAAGTTCCAGCCGGACCACCAGCCGTGAGGCACAGTAATGTTTAACCCATGCTGAACGTGGTCGTTGCCGATGACGAAATCCCCGCCGTGGAGGAACTCGCCTACCTGCTGGGCCAGGACGACCGGATCGGCACCATCCACCGGGCCACCAGCGGCGCCGAGGCTCTGCGCGCACTGGAGGATCACGACGTCGATGCGCTGTTTCTCGACATCCATATGCCGGCTCTATCCGGACTCGACATAGCCCGGGTGATTTCGCGGTTCACCAAACCTCCCGCCGTCGTATTTGTCACTGCTGATGATGACCTTGCGCTGGAGGCTTTCGATCTGGCTGCGGTGGACTACCTGCTCAAACCGGTCCGGCCGGAGAGGCTGATGGAAACCATCGGCCGTATTCGTGAAATCCGGGACGACGGCGACGACAAGGCGGGCGTGATTACCGTCGACCAGGGCGGAATAACCCGGATGATCCGCCTCGATGAGGTTCGCTATGTGCAGGCGCAGGGCGACTACGCACGGTTGCACACCGTGGACGCCAGCTACCTCGTGCGGATTCCGCTGACCGATCTGCAACAGCAGTGGTCGGCACAGGATTTCGTCCGGATCCACCGCTCCTATCTGGTGTCCATGAATTACGTGACGTCAGTAAAGCTCACGGCCGGCAGGGCCAATGTCACTCTGGACGAGGTCCAACTTCCGGTCAGCCGCCGCCATCTTCCGTTGTTGCGCAGGATGCTGGAGACGACGCGGATCAGGCCGCAATCGTGACGGACAGCGATACCGGGCCGGGGAGCGGCAATCCTGAACCGGAAAGCGTAAACCCCGTGCAGAACCGCCCGGAGCGGGTCCGCGTTACGGCGCCGCGGTCGAAGGCAACTGTCGCTCCGGATCGCTTCCGGCTGTCCCGCGAGGTGGCGGAGCATTCCGCGGTCGGTGACGTCTTTGTCCAGTCATTGATCCGCAGCCAGTTGCGCCTCGCGCTCGTCGTTGCCGGTGGATTCGTGCTGATCCTGCTCGGCGTGCCGGTGCTGATGGCGCTGTTTCCGGTCCTGGAGGATGTATCCGTGCTGACGATTCCCGTCTCCTGGCTGATTCTGGGTGCGCTCATCTACCCGGTGATGTGCCTGTGCGCCTGGTTGTACATCCGCAGTGCCACCCGGAACGAAGCGCGGTACCGGGACTTGGTGGGTGAGCAGTAGGCGTGAATCCGCTGATTGGCTATGCCGCCATCGCTGCCGTGTCGATCATGACGGTGGTGATCAGTATTTACGGCCTGCGCATTTCCCGCACGACCGGGGACTTTTATGTCGCCTCGCGGACGGTTCCGCCGTGGTGGAATGCCTCCGCGATCGGAGGTGAATACCTGTCGGCGGCGAGTTTCCTTGGAGTGGCCGGGCTGATCCTGATCTCCGGCGTCGACGGGCTCTGGTTTCCGATTGGCTATACCGCCGGGTACCTGATGCTGCTGCTGTTTGTCGCCGCTCCCCTGCGCCGCTCGGGGGCTTACACCGTTCCCGATTTTGCCGAGGCCCGCCTGCAGTCGAGGCAGGCGCGGGGGTTCACCAGCATCCTGGTCATCGTGGTCAGCTGGCTGTACATTGTTCCGCAACTGCACGGCGCGGCGTTGACCTTGGGCATCGCTACCGGCCTGCCATCGTGGCTGGGCGCCGTCGTCGTCATGGTGGTCGTCTGCATTTCCGTGATTACCGGCGGGATGCGCTCCATCACCTTCGCGCAGGCCTTCCAGTTCTGGCTGAAGTTGACCGCCATCGCCGTCCCGGTGGTCTTTGCCCTGCTGGTGCTCGGCAATACCGGCCAGCCGATCACCGACGGTGGAGCTGCGTTCCGGCAGGAACTCAATACCGTTCCGGACCCGTCAATCTACAGGAACGTCTCGCTGGTCTTCTCGCTGCTGCTCGGCACTCTCGGCTTACCGCATGTGCTCGTCCGTTTCTACACCAACCCCGACGGCCCGTCGGCGCGCAGGACGACGCTGATCGTGCTCGCCCTGCTGGGGGTTTTCTACCTTTTCCCTACGATGTATGGGGTCCTGGCCCGGCTCTACACTCCTGAGCTGTCCAACGCCGACGCTTCCGATTCCACTGTGCTGTTGCTCCCGGGCGAATTGGTGGGCGGTACCGCGGGTGCTTTCCTGTCGGCTTTGGTCATAGCAGGTGCGTTCGCCGCGTTCCTGTCGACGACGTCGGGCCTGTTGGTATCGTCGGCAGGGGTGATCAGCCAGGACGTGTTCGACGGCGGTGTGTTCGGCTTCCGGATTGCGGCGCTGCTGTCCGCAGTCGTCCCGCTGGCCTTGGCGTTGATGACTGACTCGCTCGCCCTGGCCGGCAGCGTGGGGCTCGTCTTCGCCTTTACGGCTTCCACCATCGCGCCGCTGCTGTTATTGGGGATCTGGTGGCATGGGTTGTCGGATGCAGGCGCGCTGGCCGGTATGGCGGCGGGCGGCATCCTGTGCGGCGGCGCCATCCTCGGGTCAGCCCTGTTTGGGCGGCCTTCCGGTTTCGCCGGTGACCTGCTGGCCCAACCGGCGGCCTGGACCGTCCCGGTGGCTTTCGCCGTCATGATTATCGTTTCTAAACTGACACCGCAACGCCGGCCCACGGGTGTGGCGGCCATCCTCGCCCGGCTGCATACCCCTGAGCGGGCCAAAACCTGATCAGTCGATCGCGGCCATCAGTTCGACAACCTTGTCCATAAAAGCATCAACCTGAGCCTCTTCGTAACCGTCCCGGCCATCCGCTGACCGGAAAACGGCGCGGCGGACGACGTCTACGCTGAGGGGCTGGTCGGCCTCAAAGTACCCAAGCAGGTCGTGGCAGAGGTCGTCGACGTCCTCAATGTTGTAACTGCGGGTCTTGCGCTTCTTCGGACGACGGAAACGGTCACCGTCTTCGCGGTGCAGGCGGGCGCGCAGTACGGCGGAGATCCGGCCAATCTGCATCAGCCAGGCCTCTTCGCCTTCGTCTCCGATCAGCTGGTCCCGTTCCCTTTGGGCGAAAACGTCTTCCAACCGGTCCAGTGCCGCGTCCACTGCCTCGGCCTCGTAACCGCCGCGGGCAGGGTCGAAGGCCATTGCGCGGACGTCCCTGCTGGTGATGGTCTGCGAATCAGGATCGTTGGATGTGTAGTACTGGCGGGCCTTGGCCAGGAACTGGTCCACCTGCTTGACGTTATAGCCATACTCGCTTCGGTCCACCCGTTCGAAGGGCGCATGCGCATTGCGTGTCTCGTCCACCGTCACTGTGTTCCTTCGTGGTCTATCGTCGGTGCGTAAAATCCGGGTTGAAGAATGTTGTCCACCATCATACTGACTGCCGCGCCGCCGGGCTGGAGGCCGACCCGGGATCCCCTAAATCGTCTTGGACCGGGTGGAAGGCCATTAACGGGCCGGCCAACCTTAGACCTGGCCGGGCAACAGCAGCGACATCACGATGTAGGCCACCGGAGAGGCGAAAACCACCGAATCCAGCCGGTCCATTACACCGCCATGTCCGGGCAGGATGTTGCTCATGTCCTTGATGCCCAGTTCCCGTTTGATCATCGACTCCGCGAAGTCGCCCGCGGTTGCCGCCGCAACCATGCTGACGGCGAGGACCGCGCCGATCCACCAGGGTTCATCGAGCAGGAAAACCGCGCCGGCCACGCCGACAATAGCCGCTCCGCCAACCGATCCGGCAAAGCCCTCCCACGATTTTTTGGGGCTGATTTTCGGCGCCATCGGGTGCTTGCCGTAGAGGACACCGACAAGGTAGCCGAAGGTATCATTGGCCACCACCAGGAGCAGAACCGTCGCGATTTTCAAGGCACCGTCGGTTTCGTGCAGGAGGAGGACGGCGAAACTCGTCAGGAACGGGACCCAGCACAAAGTGAAGACGCCGCCGATAATGCTCTCCGCCGACCCTTCGGACCGGTCGAGCGCCCGCCAGACGAGGACCGCCGTCGCGCTTGCCACGAGGGCAAACCCCAGGCTTTCAGTACCGCCGAAGAAGGCGGCAAATGGCATGGCGATCGTACCAACGATGACGGGAACGAGTGGCAGGTGGATGTTCCGGAACGCGAGTGCGCGGGAAATTTCCCACACGCCGGTCACTGAGAGAACCGTGATCAGGAGGACGAACGCTTCAGGCAGGAACACCAGGCCGACCAGCACCAGCACGACCAGAGCGACGCCCACCGCGATGGCCGCGGGCAGGTTCCTTCCGGCCTTCGGCGGGTTTACTTTTGCCCGCCGGGACCGGCGTCCAGTGCCTCCCGGGGCCCCGCCTGAGTCCGGCGGTGTTCCGGTGGCGGGGTCGTTATCCACCGGAGATGAACCAGCCGGTCCACGTGGCTGGTGTGTCATTAGACCTCGAGCAACTCTGTTTCTTTACGTTTGAGCAGCTCATCGACGTTCTCCGTGTGCGCCTTGGTCAGGGCATCCAGTTCCTTTTCGGCGCGGGCGCCCTCGTCCTCACCGGCATCGCCGTCTTTGACGATCTTGTCCAGTTGCTCCTTGGCCTTGCGGCGGATGCTGCGGATCGATACCTTGGCGTCCTCGGCTTTGCCCCGGACCACCTTGACGTATTCCTTGCGGCGTTCCGCTGTCAGTTCGGGAAGAACCACCCGGATTACATTGCCGTCATTGGCAGGATTGGCCCCAAGGTCTGAGTCGCGCAGTCCCTTCTCAATGGCCTGGAGCGCCGTCTTGTCGTAAGGAGTGATCAGCAACGTGCGGGCCTCCGGATTCTGGAAGGAAGCCAGTTGCTGCAATGGCGTCGGCGAGCCATAGTAGTCAACGAGAACTTTGCCGAAGAGAGCTGGATTCGCCCGGCCGGTCCGGATGGAACCGAAGTCGTCCTTGGCCACCTCTACGGCCTTATCCATCTTTTCGCCGGCCTCAAGCATGGTCTCTTCGATCATGGTTTCTCCTTGTCGTCAGTTGATCCGCCGATTGGGAGCGAATACTGGTCTCTCTCTTCATCCTATGCCACGCGGGCAGTGGCAATTGGGCGCGTCAGGCGGTCACCATGGTGCCGATATTTTCACCCATAATAGCCCGCGTGACATTGCCTTCACCCTGCATCCCGAACACGAGCATCGGAAGGTGATTGTCGCGGCAGAGGCTGAATGCCGTCTGGTCCAGCACCCGGATGTTGCGGTGCATCGCGTCGTCGTAAGTCAGCGTTTCGAGCTTCTCCGCCGAAGGGTCCTGATGCGGGTCCGCGGTGTAAACGCCGTCGACCCCGTTCTTCGCCATCAGCACCAGGTCGGCGTGGACCTCCAGTGCACGCTGGGCGGCAACGGTATCGGTCGAGAAATAAGGCAGGCCGGCACCGGCACCGAAAATCACGACGCGGTTCTTCTCCAGGTGCCGGATAGCGCGGCGGGGAATGTACGCCTCCGCTACCTGACCCATGGTGATGGCGCTTTGCACGCGGGTATCGACGCCGGCTTGCTCCAGGAAGTCCTGCAGTGCCAGGCAGTTCATCATGGTGCCCAGCATCCCCATGTAGTCTGCACGGGAACGGTCCATTCCACTGTGGGACAGTTCGGCGCCCCGGAAAAAGTTGCCACCTCCGACGACGATGGCGATCTCCACCTTGCCGACGGCCGCGGCGATCTGCTCGGCGATCCCGCGTACGGTTGCCGGGTCGACGCCGAGCTTCCCGCCACCGAACACCTCACCTGAGAGCTTCAGCAGTACACGACGGCGCTGCGCCTTTTCCTGGATGTGATTCAGGTTGTCCATGGGGCCTTCCGGTGTTGCATGAGTACGGTTTCTTACATGGAAAAGGGGGCGGCCACCGTGGTGACCACCCCCTTTCACGAGCGATCTTTACAATCGCGGCTGACTAGGAGCCTACGCGGAAACGGGCGAGGCCGGTAGCCGATACGCCAGCTTCCTGCAGAACCTGTGCCACGCTTTTCTTCGGATCCTTGGCGAACGCCTGATCGAGAAGGACCCCTTCCTTGAAGAATCCGGTCAAACGGCCCTCGACGATCTTCGTCAGGGCCTGCTCCGGCTTGCCTTCGGCGCGGGCCGTTTCGTCGGCGATCCGGCGCTCATTCTCCACCAGTTCAGCCGGGACCTCGTCGCGCGTGATGTAGGTCGGGTTGTACGCGGCGGCGTGGACGGCGACGTCATGGGCCGCTTCTTTCGCGCCGGAGCCTTCACCATCAACGGCGAACAGCACGCCAACTTGCGCGGGCAGGTCCTTCGACGTCTTGTGCAGGTATGCGTCGACAGTTTTGCCCTCAACGCGGGCGATACGGCGGACTTTCACCTTTTCGCCAAGCAGTGCGCCGGCTTCGATAACGTGCTCCGAAAGTGGCTTGCCGTCGACGTCGTAGCCCAGCAGCGCGTCGACGTCGGCGGCACCGGATTCGACGGCGGCGCTGACAACTTTGTCGCCGAACTCGATGAAAGGTGCCGACTTGGCAACGAAGTCGGTTTCGCAGTTGATCTCGATCATGACGCCCGTTCCGTCGTTCACGCGGGCGGCAATAAGTCCCTCGGCGGTGGAGCGGCCTTCACGCTTCGTGGCGCCCTTGAGGCCCTTGATGCGGATGACTTCCAGGGCCTTTTCGGTATCGCCGTTGGCCTCGTCGAGGGCCTTCTTGACGTCCATCATGCCGGCGCCCGTGCGCTCGCGCAGAGCCTTGATATCAGCGGCGGTGTAGTTCGCCATTTGAACTCCTTAAGTAGTTTGTTGAAAGGCGCCGGCGGTTCGGATAAGAATCCAACCACCGGCGCCGGCAACCCCCGTCAGCGCTGGCGCGCCGGGGAAGTTAACGTTTACTTGTCTGCGTCGGAGGCTTCAGCCGCATCGGCAACGGTCGCGTTGTCGGCAGCGACGGTGTTCGACGTCTGAACCGGTGTGGACTCCTCAGGAGCGGCACCCTCGGCCTCATCGGCAGCGGCGCTTTCAACCAGCGCGGCAGTCTGGGCGTCCGGTGCAGCCGGAGCTTCAGCGACAGCGTCCTGGGCGGGTGTCTCGGACTTGCTCTCGAGCAGTTCACGCTCCCACTCGGCCATCGGCTCTTCAGCGGCTTCCTCGCCACCGCCGGAGCGGCTGTTCCGGGCGAGCAACCCCTCGGCCACAGCGTCGGCGACGACGCGGGTCAGCAGGTTGACGGAGCGGATCGCGTCGTCATTGCCCGGAATCGGGAAATCGACTTCGTCCGGGTCGCAGTTCGTGTCCAGGATGGCCACGATCGGGATATTCAGCTTCTTGGCCTCGTCGACGGCCAGGTGCTCCTTCTTGGTGTCGACAACCCAAACGACCGACGGGGCCTTGGTCAAGTTGCGGATACCACCGAGGTTGCTTTCAAGCTTGGTCAGCTCGCGCCGCAGGAGCAGCAGCTCCTTCTTGGTGTGGCCGGAACCGGCAACGTCGTCGAAGTTGATCTCTTCGAGTTCCTTCATACGCTGAATACGGCGGGAGACGGTCTGGAAGTTGGTGAGCATACCGCCGAGCCAACGCTGATTCACGTAAGGCTGGCCAACGCGGGTGGCCTGTTCGGCAATAGCTTCCTGGGCCTGTTTCTTCGTTCCGACAAACAACACGGTGCCGCCGTGGGCGACAGTGGCCTTCACGAATTCGAAGGCGCGGTCGATGTAGGACAGCGACTGCTGCAGGTCAATGATGTAGATGCCGTTGCGCTCGGTGAAGATGAAGCGCTTCATCTTCGGGTTCCAACGGCGGGTCTGGTGACCAAAGTGAACGCCGCTGTCGAGCAGCTGGCGCATGGTAACGACTGGCATGTCGTCACTCCTTCCGGCAGATAAATCATGGCGCGGCTTCACGCCCGCAATGACTCTGCCAATTGACGGTTTATTAGCTTTCACCCGGTTGGGTGTTGCTCCTGGTGCCCGTCAGTCCTGCCGATAATTGACCGGACGTGCTCCCCCACCGGACTTCCGTCCGGACCGAAGGGTCGCACTCCACCACTCTTACAAGGTGTGGATTTGAGGCACGCGTAGTCAGCAGCCGACCCCGTGAATGCACACGGAAGACGGCAAACTGCTTCATCCAGTGTACTACAGGCGCATCCTCGGGCAGACCGGCCATATTCGGGCCGCCTTGCACCCATCACAGCGCACGTTAACTTCTCCTCCACAAGAGCCCGGTCCGTGCAATCGTCCACAAACGCCGCAATCGCTCTTGAGGTTCTCCGCGCATGGCTCAGAAGCTTGAATCATGAAACATCTGTACAAGGAAGCGGTCCGTGCCAGCTTCAACCGGACGGTCGTGGCAGCTGCCGCAGCGGTGCTCGTCGTTCTTTCCGTCTACGTTCTGCTTTTTTCCTTGCCCGCTGGAGCGCAGACCGGGCCACGCTCCTGGGACTGGCCCGTCGGGCAGAGTCCAGACGTGCTTCGGGAATTCGACCTTCCACCGGAACCATGGCTGAGCGGACACCGCGGCGTTGATCTCGAGGCTTTGGCCGGGAACGCAAAGATCCGGGCGCCTGCGGACGGAACAGTCAGCTTCGTCGGTTGGGTTGTTGACCGCCCGGTACTAACCATCGTTCATGCTGGAGGATTGCGCAGCAGCTTCGAGTCAGTGCGCAGCGATCTGTCGAAGGGCGAGAGCGTTTCGCAGGGTGATGTTATTGGCAAACTCACCGAGCCGCCGCGCTGTGGCGCGGAGGCGGAATGCGTGCACTGGGGCGTCCGCCGGGGTGAAACCTACGTTAATCCGCTGCAGTTCGTTACGGACCTGCGTCCGTCAGTACTCCTGCCCATCCCGGGGTAAGACATTAGAACAAGCCCGACTGTAAGCGGTCTGGCCGCCAGACTGACTAAAAGCGCCCTAGTGGAAGGCGGCGACGCCGGTAATGGCACGTCCCGTGACGAGTGTATTGATCTCGTGCGTTCCCTCATAGGAATAGATGGCTTCGGCATCGGCGAAGATCTTCGCCATTTCGTAGTCCGTGACGATGCCGTTGCCGCCGAGGATGCTCCTGCCCAGAGCGACACTCTCCCGCATCCGGGAGGCCGTGAACGCCTTGGCCAAGGCCGAGTGCTCATCCTTCGCAATGCCTTCGTCTTCCATCTGGGCCAACCGGACCATCATCGACATGGAACTCGTTGCATTGCCGAGGATGGTGACGAGCTGGTCCTGGATAAGCTGGAACGCCGCCAGGGGTTTGCCGAATTGGTGCCGCTCAACCGCATACCGGCGGGCGACATCGAAAGCCGCCAGCTGCTGACCCACTGCCTGCCATGCGACCCCAACACGGGTGGACTTGAGAACCTTGTTGGTGTCACGGAAGCTATTGGCGCCGGCCAAGTGGAAGTGTTCCGAGATCCGCAGGTTATTGAGGGTGATATCCGCGTTCTCGACGCTGCGGAGCGAAATCTTATTCTCGATCTTGGTCGCAGAGTACCCCGGCGTCGAGGGGTCGACCAGGAACCCCTTCACCTGATTGTCAGCCACATCTTTGGCCCAGATAACCACGTAGTCTGAGAACGTCGCGTTGCCGATCCAGCGCTTGGCTCCGTTGAGGATCCAGCCGTCTCCGTCGCGCTCGGCAGTGGTGCGCGTACCGCCCGCCACGTCCGAACCGCCCAATGGCTCCGTGAGGCCGAAAGCGCCGGTCTTCTTCAGAGAGTAGATGTCAGGCAACCACTCTGCCTTCTGGTCCTCGGACGCCAGCAGCTCAATACTTCCGGTAAAGAGACCGTCGTGAACGCCCATGAAAGTGGCGAAGGAAGTGTCGGCCCGGGTCAGTTCTGCGTGCATCAATCCGGCGAAGAGATATGAGCGGCCTTGGCGACGTACCGGACTGACAATGTCAAGATCGGCGAGCTTCGGAATGATTTCCTGCGGGAACTCGCCCCGGTTCCAGTACTCGCCTGCGATGGGCCGGACTTCCTTGGCCAGCCACTCCCGAATCTCCTGAAGCCGGTCGAGCTCGGCTCGCCCGAGGAGTTGTTCGAAGGCGAAGAAGTCCCCATCGGGATATGGCAGATTATTGACATCGGCTGGGCTCGTAGCCATGGACTTGTCCTTTACTCGAAGGTGTAGAAACCCGGAACGCCCCTGAAAGATGGCGTCAGCGAATTGCTCAAGTTACTGTTGAGTAACTTATCAAATATCGTGCCCACGGCAAAAGCCCCGGCACTCGAGTACCGGGGCTTCGCAAGTAGGGCAGGTGGGGCTTGAACCCACGACATACGGATTATGAGTCCGGTGTTCTAACCAGCTGAACTACTGCCCCGCGTCTTTCGAACATAGCAATCCTGCCATATGTGACGACCATGTCATCCTAGTATCCCGCGCGGCCTGGAACCACATTGACTTGGAAGTGGCCGATTCTAGACAGCTTCCCTTTTCACTGGATCGCCCCGGTACAACGATTCGAAAGTCGACAACGTTTCGTCAATGCTGTGGATGTTCACCATCTCGCGGCTGGCCTTGCCCATGGCTTCCCGTTCCGAGTCGGGCAAGGTCAGGATGGATGTGAGCTTGCGGGCAAGTTCATCGGAGTCGCCAGGGGTGAAGAGATGCCCGTTTGCGCCTTCCTCCACCAGGTGCGGCAGTGCCATCGCATTCGCCAGAACCACCGGTTTTGATGCCGACATGGCCTCGAGCGTCACCAGCGACTGCAACTCGGCCGTCCCCGGCTGGCAAAAAATGGTGCATCGCAGGTAGGCCTGCCGGAGTTCTTCATTACTGATTGACCCAAGGAACCGTACCCTGTTGCTCATCCCGAGTTCAGCGGTCCGTGCTTCCAACGCAGCACGCACCTCACCTCCGCCGACCACTTCGACGTGCAGGTTCAGATCGGCCGGGGTTTTCGCTGCCGCTTCGATCAGCACATCCACGTGCTTTTCCTGCGCGAGGCGTCCAACGAACAGGACGATCGGGTGATCCGGAGTCTCGATTTCTTCGCCCGGCCCTATTTCGTAATCGGTGGCATCGATGCCGTTGGAGACAGGCAATACCTTGCGCAGGAAAGCATGCTCGTGCATTGCCTTGGCTGCCAGCGGGGTCGGCGTCGTGACTGCAGCGGCCTTCTTGAAGACTCTGCCCATATCGCGCCAGGAGTTCTTGGCCACAATCCTCTTGAACCATTTGGGAAACGGCAGGAACGGGTCCAGGTTCTGTGGCATGAAGTGGTTCGTTGCGACCATGCGGATGCCACGGCGTTCGGCCTCCTCCAGCACTGCCTTGCCCACCATGTAGTGGCATTGCACATGGACGACGTCGGGCTGGACTTCGTCAAAGTACCTGGAAATGTCGTTCTTAATCTCCCACGGCAGGCAGATCCGCCAGTACTCATGGGTGGGCACGGAATGCGAGCGCAGCCGGTGGACCATCGCCCCATCTTCACGTGCCGACGAACTAGGTCCGGTGGAGGCGCGGAAAGTCACCACGTGGACCTCGTGTCCGCGCTTCAGCATGCCCTGCGCCAGCCGGTACCCGAACTGCGCCGCGCCGTTGATGTGTGGTGGGTACGTGTCGGCGGCGATCAAAATTTTGAGCGGCTTGGCGCCCGACTGGTCCGTCATTCGGTGGGACTCCTGGGTCACTGGACTGGTCAGCCTTCGGGATTCTTGATAACCGCGACTCTCTTCCGGCGTCGTGATTCCTTTGTTTCCTTTACGACGTCCGGATGATGCCTTGAAAGTGCGATCACACCTACAATAGCAAGCAAAGCAGCCGCTCCCATGGCAATCTTCATAACGGCGGGCACGTCGGGTCGCGCCTCTCCCAGGATCAAGATTCCGATGGCGATCCCCACGATGGGATCAATCACCGTCAGCCCTGCGATGACAAGATCGGGTGGCCCGCTGGAGTAGGCGTTCTGGACGAACCATGCCCCCAGCGCGCCGGCAATGGCCATGCCGGCCACGGTGTACCACTGAACATTGCTGATCGAAAGACCATTGGGATCCAACAGTTGGCTGGCGATTATCCGCGTTAACACGGCGACGAATCCGAACAACACACCTGCACCCAGAATGTAGGCGAAGGCCCGCATCTTGTGCCCGAGCGTCAGTGCCAGGGAACCAAAGACAGCCACGACGACGGCGAGCAACAGGACCGTCGTCAGCTCGTCACGGCCAGTGACGGTGTGAGACTCCCTGGTGACTTGGACGGCCATCACCACAAACAAGGCACTGCCAGTGACGCAGGTGGCGATTGCCACGACCGTCATCCGGTTGAGCCGGATACCCTGATCGCGTGAGTTGACGATGGTCGTGATCACGAGCGCGATGGCACCAATGGGTTGGACTACCATCAGCGGTGCCATCGACAAGGCAACGACGTTGAGCCCCATCCCGGCACCAAGCAGCAACAAGCCAAACATCCACCGCTTGTTGCGCAGCAGCCGCAGGAAGCCAGTCGAATTGAGCGTCAAGCCACCGGTGTCGGCCCTGACGGCGCTGCCTTGCCGTTGAGCTCCGTAAGCGAGGCAAATCGCCGATAGCACCGCCAGGAATACCGCTAGCCACTCCATGCGCTTCCGCTTCCTGATCGCGGATGAGCTGCGGTCATGTCGAAGGGGAAACTTGTGGGCGGCGCCGGGCTTGATATTTACGCACCGCTGCCCACCAGTAGTTGTATGAGGCGATCCAATGGCCGATACAGCCGATAAGAAGGATCACCAGGGCAACGGCTTCCAATGCGGTCTTGGCCAGCAGGGGGACCTGACCGAGCAATAATAGCGGCGTTCCCATCAGCAGGAGACCAGTCCTGATTTTCCCAACCCTGCTCACCGGCAGGCCCGGGTGGCTCCGGAAGAGCACGAGAGTGGTGATCAGCAGAATTCCATCGGGAACGAGAATCGAAAAGACCAGCCACCATGGTGCGACGCCGGTAGCCACCATGGTGATGGCGACGACTATGAGCGTAAAACGGTCCGCCATCGGATCAAGGATCCGTCCCAACTTCGAGACGAGATTGAACCTTCGTGCGATGAATCCATCGATCCAGTCACTCGCCGCCATGATGGCAAGGACCAGCACGCCGGCAGCGTACTCCTGCCGGGCGAGAAACCAAACGAACAGAGGGACACCCACGACACGCAGGACGGTCAGCACGTTGGGCACTGTCCAAAACGTGTCGAGGACTTCCGGGGGGTGACCGGGGCGCGAACCAGCGCGTCGTAACCTCACGCCTCACCCCTTTCGTTACCTCGATCTTTCCACAACGGGCCCCGGTTGCCGGTCGGTGTTCATGATTTTATGAACCTTCGCGCAAGTACGATCAGCGTCATACCGGAGAAGATGAACACGGTAACCGGCACCCACCGGTTCTTCAGGGTGGTCAAAGTCTCATCGGGTGAACGGTTGGCATAGCTGGCCATTATGGCTTTGGTTCTATCGGCCGACTCGCGCATCTGGGACTTCACATCCAGTCTCTCGCCCAGCGAGTCCCGGACTGCGGCCAGACGGTCGCGCCGAAGCTGGGAGCGGTGCTTCAGCTCGTCGATGCTTGGAGGCGGTGGCTGGTTCGCCTTCGCCCTGGCATCGGCTTCCTTCTTGGCAGCCTTATCTTCTTTAGCCTGTGCCTTCTTGGCCTCGATGGAGCGCGGGTCAAAGGCTGAACCTTCTTTCAACACGCCGATGTCGTATTGGATCCCGTGCATGGCTCCCTCAGGTGCGGCGGGCATGACCTTCTTGAACCGGCTGCGTCCTATTAGTGCGGCGATGCCGGCGACCAGCAGGAAAAAAACTGCCACTATCAGCGCTGCCAGCCATCCCGGCATAACGGTTGCGAGGCCGAGAATTGCAGCCGCAATCAAAGCCACGACCAAAAATGCAACGAAAAGAAGGGCGACAACAAAAAAAGCTGAAGCAATCCCGGCTTGGATTCCCTTTCGCTTGAGTTCATCCTTGGCGATCGCCAGTTCATCCTTGAACTGCTGCGGGGTCAGCTGGCCGGCGAGTTTGGCCAAACCAACTATCGAAGAATTCCGGGTAATGCCGCTGCTATGAGAGCCAGAAGATTCGACCATCAGCTCCGCCTCCATCCAATTCTCGCTGCTACCTGCCGTCCCTGCCTGAACCAGATCTGCCCGCTGGTCCCTTGACAAGGGCGCTTACCGTCCAAAATTACCATTTAGCGGCGGAAATTGAATCAGCCCTGCCGCTATAGATACTTAGGGTCGTACTTGTTCCTGTCGGTCCTCCAATTCCTTGCCTGTCCTCTCCGGGAAGGCCACCTTGACGAACCAGAACGAAAGTAGGGCGAAGAATGCAAAACCGGCGTAAATGTATCCGAGCCCGATTGATTCGCTCAATGGCGGGAACAGGATTGTGACAATGAAATTGAATATCCAATTCACCATGGCCGCCAGGCCCAAGGCCAAAGAACGCATCTTATTGGGGAAGATTTCCCCAAGGGCAACCCACATAACCGGCCCCCACGTGGCGGCAAAGAAAATGACGAAGAGGTTTGCCCCGACGAGGGCAATTGCGCCCCATGGTGCTCCAAGTTCAACGTTGACGCCCGAGCCGGTGGACTGGCTGAAGGCGATCGCTGTTGCCACCAGTCCGGCAAACATGCCGGCCGATCCGCTCAACAGCAATTTCCGCCGGCCAACCTTGTCGACGAACAGGATCGCGACAAAGGTCATCGCGACGTTGATGGCTGCGGTGATGACGGAGGTGAGGAACGCATCGCTGGTACTGAATCCCACGGACTGCCAGAGTACCGTCGAGTAGTAGAAAATGGCGTTGATACCGACAAGCTGTTGGAACGCAGCCAGGCCGATTCCCACCCACAGGATCGGCTGCAGCCCCAGCATGGGTCCACGCAAGTCGCGGTAACTGGCACGGCGTTCCTCTTCGAAGCTGTCCCGGATCTCCTTTATGCGCTCATCGGGATTCGGCGAACCAGTCACCCTGGACACCACATCGCGCGCTTCGTCGACACGTCCGTTGCGCAGCAGGAACTGCGGAGATTCCGGTATGGACAGTGCCAGGAAACCGTAGACGACGGCGGGAATCACGCCAACCAGCAACATCCAACGCCAGGCTGCCAGGCCGAACCACAACTCGGCCAATGGATTCCCCGCCGCTGCGGCTAGATAGGCATCGGACAACAGAGCGGCGAAGATACCTGTTGTGATGGCCAATTGCTGCAGTGATCCCAGTGAGCCTCGAAGGTGGGCCGGTGCGACCTCGCCGATATACGCCGGGGCAATCACTGATGCGATACCTATGGCGAGCCCACCCAGCAGACGCCAGGCAGCCAAATCCCATTCAGAGACGGCCAGGCCGGAGCCAAGGGAACTCGCGACAAAAAAGACCGCGGCGAGCACCATGACTTTTTTTCTGCCCCAGACATCGGCCAGTTGTCCGGCAAACCAGGCTCCGACGGCGCACCCTAGTAGAGTGATAGCGACCGTAATACCCAAAGCACCGGGCGAGAGTTCAAACTCCTGCTCAATGGCCGCGACGGCGCCATTTATGACGGCGGTATCAAAGCCAAACAACAGTCCGCCTATGGCCGCGGCGATGGTTACGCCAATAACCTTGCCCCGTTGCGGTTTAGGTGGTTGAGCTTCTGTGGGACTCATGAAATCTCCTCGATGAAACAGCATTGGGAGTATGCGGTCAGTATGCTTACGGTTCACCCTAGCAATGACGAATGCAACCACGGCACAGCTGCCAAACGAATCCAAGGAAGCCTTTGACCGCCAGAACGCATCCAGGTGATGCTCTCAGCCGCAAGCAGAAACTCGTCTACATCCTCATACTCGGGGCGTTGACGGCTCTCGGACCATTCACTATTGATCTCTACCTCCCGGCGTTCCCCGCCATTGAAGAAGATTTAGGAGTCTCCGCCACGGCGGTGCAACTCACGCTGGCTGGAACGACGGTTGGGTTTGGGCTTGGTCAACTTCTAGTGGGTCCCTTCAGCGATAAAGTTGGCCGTCGTTTGCCATTGATCCTGGCGACTTCCGTCCACGTTGCGGCCTCCATCGGAGCGGCGATGTCGACTGACATCACCACGCTGATGGTCTTCCGTGTCCTGCAGGGCATCGGCGCGGCAGGCGGCGGCGTTGTCGCCATGGCCACAATCCGTGACCTGTTCAGCGGTTATCCGTTGGTGCGGATGCTCTCCCGGATGGCGCTCGTCAATGGCATGGCGCCCATCCTCGCTCCGGTGATCGGCTCGCAGTTGCTGCTGGTATTGGACTGGCCGGGCATTTTCTGGTTCCTGGCCGCATACGGTGCCATTGTGGTGGTCGCTGCCGCACTCTTGATCGTGGAAACACTGCCGCCGGAAAAGAGAAAAGCTTCAAGCACGACGGCGGCGCAACGCTACAAAGCTGTCCTCAGTGACCGCATTTTCATTGGACTGCTCATCATGGGAGGCCTGAATTTCGCCGGTCTCTTCACCTATCTGTCTGCCTCACCGTTCCTGTTCCAAGAGGTCTACGAGCTGTCTCCCCAGGGGTACGGGTTACTATTCGGCATTAACTCGCTGGGGGTGGTTTCCGGTGTACAGATCAGTGCAAGAATCGTCCGCCACGTCGGTCCACAGTGGGTGCTGGCTTACTCAACCGCGTCGATGTTCATCATGGGCACGCTAATCGCGGTCTTCGACTGGCTCGGCTTCGGCTTTTGGGGCACCGTTATTCCACTGTGGTTTTACATCATGTCCGTAGGATTCACGTTCCCCAATATCCAGGTGCTCGCGCTCGACAAGCATGGCGCGCAGGCGGGCACTGCAGCTTCGCTGCTCGGCGCAGCGACTTTCGGCTTCGCTGGCGCCATGACTCCAGTCGTGGGTCTCTTCGGTGGCAGTGCCGCCGCCATGGGGCTGCTGATGGCCGGCAGTATCGGCTTGGCCATTATCGTCCTCTGGACCGTTGTGCGGCCCCGGACGGTACCGGCCATCTGATTGCGCCGGACCTGCCTCGCCGGGGATGATGGAGCCACTATGCTGGCAGGATGGCGAATCGACCGATGAACCGCAATGGCCGGGGTCTCTTTTTGGGAGTGATCCTCGGCGCCGTCCTTGGCTTCTTTGTGGGGCGCTTCAGCGGTAATCCCCTGTTCGGCGTCGTCCTCGGGGCCGTCGTCGTCGGGCTGCTGATGTACCGGGTGAATCCCGGTGGAAAAGAATAAGGCGCATTCTTGCCGCTAACCCAATAAAGCCGAACAAAACAAAAGGGTCCCGCACCAGCGTTCGCGCCGGTCCCGGGACCCTGTCCGCTCCCCCGACTGGACTCGAACCAGTAACCCTTCGATTAACAGTCGAATGCTCTGCCAATTGAGCTACGGGGGAATGAAGCAGATACAAGACTAACAAAGGAATCATCGGAAGGAGAAATCGTTCCGGAAACCCCTGTTCAGCGCTCTTCGCGAAGCGCGCGGCGTTGCATTTCAAGCTCCATCAGTTCACGTTGCAGGCGTTGGTAGGTTTCCGGATCCACGCTCGCATCCATCCGCTGCAACTGCCCCATCTTTTCCGCTTTTTTACGCGTAATCTGCAGTTCAAACAGCCGGTTGAGGATGTCGACACAATAGATTGCCAGGGACTCCGTGGTGGTGGTGTTCAACGGACGGACAGCCAACTCTGAGACGAACGACCTGAGCACTTCAGGAACTTCCTGACGGACTTGCTCCACCCATTGGGCCGGTGATGCCCCCGCTTCCCCTGCGGTGCACACAGCTTCATGGACGGCGGCGTGCGCGGGCGCGGAAAAATGCGCCGCCCGGAACCCGTCCCACTGGGCAGATGTCATCAGGCCGGGTTGCTGCAGTACGACTTCGAGGGCGTCTCGTTCAATCCGTACCACCGGATCCCGGGGATCGGGCCGGGAGAACGTCGGCTGGTACGCTTCGGCGGGTTCCTGGGCGGCTTCGCCATTGCGTCCGCCGCGGAGTTCCTGCTTGGGCTGATTCGACGCGTTGGGACCGTTGCCGGTGCCACGCTTGGCGGCGCTGGCCACTGCACGGGAGACTTCATCAGGGTCCACGCCCAACCAGCCTGCGAGCTCCCTGGAATAAGCGGGCCGCATGGCTGGATCGCGGATCTGCGCTACAACCGGAGCAGAGGAACGCAGTGCCTGCACGCGGCCTTCCACGGTATCCAGATTGAACTTCCGCAGCGTCGCCTTGATCGCGAATTCGAACAATGGACGGCGTGAGTCGATCAGTTCCTGAACGGCTCCGTCTCCCCGGCTCTGGCGCAGATCGCAGGGGTCGGCTCCAGTCGGTTCGACCGCGACATAGGTTTGGGCCACGAACTTCTGGTCCTCGTCGAATGCTTTCAACGCTGCCTTTTGCCCGGCCTCGTCGCCGTCGAAGGTGAAGATCACCTCGCCGCCCGTTCCGTCGTCGGACAGTAAACGGCGGGAGATCTTGATGTGATCGGAGCCGAAGGCCGTTCCGCAGGTGGCTACTGCGGTTTTGATGCCGGCGAGGTGGCAGGCCATCACATCGGTATACCCCTCGACCACGACCAGCTGCCGGTTCTTGGCGATTTCCCGCTTGGCAAGGTCGATGCCGTAAAGAACCTGCGATTTCTTGTACAGCATGGTCTCGGGAGTGTTCAGGTATTTCGGCCCTTTGTCGTCGTCGAGCAGGCGGCGGGCGCCGAAGCCAATCGTGTCCCCGGAAATATCGCGGATGGGCCAGATCAGGCGGCCACGGAAGCGGTCGTAAATTCCCCGTGATCCCTGACTGAACATGCCGGTGTTGGACAGCTCGTCGTCGGTGAATCCCTTCCCGCGCAGATGCTTGAGCAGTCCCTCCCAGCCCTGTGGCGCGAAGCCGATACCGAAGTGCTCCGCCGCTGCCTGGCCGAAGCCGCGTTCCTGCAGGAACCGGCGGCCAATTGCCGCGCCGGAAGTGAGCAGCTGGCCGCGGAAGAACTCGGCTGCGATTTTATGGGCGTCGAGCATCCGCTGGCGCTTGCCGACGTCTTCGCGTTTGGGGCCGGGCCCGTCCTCGTACCGGAGTTCGAAACCTACCCTGGCTGCCAGCTTTTCGACGGTCTCCGAGAAGCTGCCATGGTCCATTTTCTGGACGAAGGAGATGACGTCGCCGCTCTCTCCGCAACCGAAGCAGTGGTACGTGCCGACCTGGGGACGGACATGGAATGACGGGCTGCGCTCATCATGGAACGGACACAGTCCCTTGAACGAACCAATCCCCGCGCTCTTGAGCGTGACGTAGGCGTCGACCACCTGTTTGATATCCGTCCGCTGGCGCACCTCATCGATGTCTTCACGCCGTATCAAGCCAGCCACCGTCAGTCCGCCAAATTGTGGTGCCATGCCTGGGCGGAAACGTCGGTGAGCGACGCCACTTGGTCGATCACGACGCGCAGCCGGGCACCGTCGTCGTGCGCTTCCCGCCAATCTGCCGCGAAGGTGGTTTCCAGATGCTGGTCCCCGGTGGCATCAAGTGCCGTGACCAGTTCGGCGAGGATCTGGCGCTGCCGTTCATACAACGGCCGGCGGTGGTCGCTGGTCATCACAAAGGTGGTGGCCAGGCCCTTCATCACCGCTATTTCCGTGACTGTTTCCTCTGGAACCACCATATCCGCGGCATAACGAGTCAGCGGTTCCGGCCCGAAGATCCTCCGGGTCGTATCGAGCGCGCTGGTGCAGAACCGGCCGATCAGCTGGCTGGTCATGTCCTTCAGCGCCGCCATCGAGGCACGGCTGCCGTCGGCTTCGCGGACCCAGACGGGTGTTGCTTCCAGCCTCGCGAGCGCATCTTCGACGGCGGCGGGGTCGCTGTGCGGCAGGTACCACTGCTGCGTGTAGCCAATGACACGGGCGCGTTCGTCCGGATCTGTCAGCTGTCCGAGCTGGAGGTGCCCCGCGACGATGGCGTCCTCGACGTCGTGCACGGAATAGGAAATGTCATCGGCGAGGTCCATCACCTGCGCTTCGATGCAGGGATGGCGTTCGGGAGCATTGGCACGGAGCCAGTTAAAGACCGGCAGGTCATCCTCGTAGGCACCGAATTTGCTGGTCCGGTGCCCGTGGATGATCGGCGCTTCGACGGCCGACCATGGGTATTTGCAGGCGGCGTCGAGACTCGCGCGGGTCAGGTTCAGCCCGGCAGGGTTGCCGTCCGGACTGATGATTTTCGGTTCCAGCCGGGTCAGCAGGCGCAGGGTTTGCGCATTGCCTTCGAAGCCGCCGACGTCGTGGGCCAGTTCGTTCAGGGCCGACTCACCGTTGTGCCCGAACGGCGGATGGCCCAGGTCATGGGAAAGACAGGCAGCGTCGACGACGTCGGGATCGCAGCCCAGGGCGCGGCCCAATTCCCTGCCGATCTGCGCAACTTCCAGACTGTGGGTCAGCCGGGTGCGGACGAAGTCATCGGTGCCGGGAGCGACCACTTGGGTTTTGGCGCCCAGCCGGCGCAGTGCCGACGAGTGCAGCACCCGGGCACGGTCGCGTTCAAAGTGCGTGCGGTACGTACTCTTGGCGGGTTCTGCGACCCACCTTTCGTGGTCCGCCTCGCTGTAGGCCGTGCCGACGGAACTGGCAGGAACACGCAGCCCGTCGTTGACCTCAACCACCTGATACGTCCAGTTCGGCTGCGGAGATTTCGCCCTGCTGCTCGGCGTTCAGGCAACGTTCCTCGAGCCAGCCCTGAGGCAGTGCAGGATTCTTCGGTGATCCGGCACGTCCGCGCGGGCCTTCGGCGTCGGCTCCCGGGTACGGTGCATTCGGGTCCAGCTGGTCCAGCAGTTCGCGCAGGACCTCCAGCGTAGGAACAGTCGCCAGTTTGGCCCGAAGATCGCCACCCACCACGTACCCCTTGAAATACCAGGCCATGTGCTTGCGGATATCGCGCAGCGCCTTGAGCTCATCACCGAAGGTGTCCACCAGCAGCTCGGCGTGGCGGTACACGCTGGCCGCGACGGCGCCAAGATCCGGCCGGTGCCGTGCGCTGCTGCCCTCGAAGGCAGCCATCAGATCGCCGAACAACCACGGCCGGCCCTGGCAGCCACGGCCGATGACAACGCCGTCGACGCCGGTTTCCGCGACCATCCGCATGGCATCCTCCGCGGACCAGATATCGCCGTTTCCAAGTACGGGAATGTCCGGCAATGCCTCCCGCAGCTCTGCGATGGCGTTCCAGTCCGCCTTGCCCGAATAGAACTGCGAGGCGGTCCGGCCATGCAGGGCGACGGCGGCCACTCCGCTGTCGCGGGCGATTTTCCCGGCCTCGCGGAAGGTCAGGTGGTCCTCGTCAATCCCCTTGCGCATCTTGATGGTGAGCGGAATGTTGCCCTTGGAGGCCTCGCGGACGGCAGTCTGGACGATTCCGGTGAACAGGTCGAGTTTCCATGGCAGCGCCGCACCGCCGCCCTTGCGGGTGACCTTGGGTACGGGACAGCCGAAGTTGAGGTCGATGTGGTCCGCGTGGTCCTCTTCGACGAGCATCCGCACGGCCTGGCCGACGGTGACCGGATCCACGCCATAGAGCTGGACCGACCGGACCTTCTCGTCGTCGTCGTGCGAAATGATGCGCATCGACTCGGGGGTGCGTTCCACGAGAGCCCGGGAAGTGACCATCTCCGAGACGTAGAGTCCCCCGCCATATTCGCGGCAGAGCCGGCGGAAGGCGGTGTTGGTGATTCCGGCCATGGGCGCAAGCACCACCGGCGTGTCGACGGTTAGCCCTCCGAGCTGGAGGGCCGGCAGGCTGAGGCGGGATGTCGTGGTCTCGGAAATCGTGGCTGTCACCCGTCTATTGTCTCAAAGGATGGCAAATCCTCCGACCCGGGCGCAGCACCTGTGGATGAACACCCAATAAGGCGTCCCAGGGCGCCGAATGGTTGCAACACGACAGGTATCGAGCCGCCTATTCGCTGACGATATCCGTTTCGCTCACGACGGCGGCTCCCCCGGCTTCAATCAGCGGGTCGACGACGGCGGTCAGCGCAGTCATCGACTCGTCGACCTCAACCTCGACCGGATACTGGTGCGTCAGCAGTGCCAGCAGCTGGCGCACTCCTTCGGAGGCGTTCGGGTCCGACGTGTCGTAACCGAGCAGCACGTCCGCCGGCGGCTGTTCAGCTTCAGGGTCCTCCTGCGGCTGGGTGTAGCTGACGGCGAATACCCGGATCTTGCCGTTTTCGCGCAGCACGACTGCCCCGTGGGCTCCGGCGGCCTCGCCGAGAAAGAGCTGGTTCACCTTGCCGAGACCGATGTCGGCGGGCGGGTCCCACTGGTGCACATTGACGTAGAAGTCCCAGAGCGCACGGGTCAACTCCACCGATCCGGTGGCCAGATCCTCCACGTCCTTCCGACTGTCCTCGCTAATGCCCTCCAGCCGCAGCGAACCGGCGGCCACACGCACAATGCGCGAGCGCTGGATGGGCTTCAGGCCGGCTGAAGCTGCGAATGACGCACCGGGAGTTCCAGGACCGACCTTCGCGCGGAACAGTTGAGTCCCCGTGCCGGCCGCTTCGGCCTCCTTCTTCAGCATGCCCAGCAGTGTGCCGCCCACGCCCTTGCCACGGTGGTCCTTGGCGACCTCGACGTAGGCCCACAACCGCTCGGGATGGACTCCGGCTTCGGCAACGACGGCGGCCGCCACAGGGATTCCCTGGTCCTCGGCAACGATGGTGCGCGAAAACGGCTCATCCGAAGGTTCACGGAAGAGTTCCCTGCCCGCAATGGCGTCGTGCTCGGCGTCGCCCCAAATATCATTCAGCGCGGCACCGTCGGACGGGTCCCACGGGCGGTAGGTCAGTTCAGTCATTGGTCCTCCTCTTAGGAGCCGATCAGCTTCGCTGCCAGGTAGCCCTCGATGGCGTCCAGCGAGACGCGTTCCTGCGCCATCGTGTCGCGTTCCCGGACCGTAACGGCGTCGTCGTCGAGCGTGTCGAAGTCCACGGTGATGCAGAACGGTGTGCCGATTTCATCCTGGCGACGGTAGCGGCGGCCGATGGCACCGGCGTCGTCGAAATCAATGTTCCAGTTCTTCCGCAAAGCTGCGGCGAGGTCCTTGGCTTTGGGCGAGAGCTTTTCATTACGGCTCAACGGCAGCACGGCGGCCTTGACCGGGGCCAGACGGCGGTCCAGCCTCAGCACAGTGCGCTTGTCCACCCCGCCCTTGGAGTTGGGCGCCTCGTCCTCGGTGTAAGCGTCAATCAGGAAGGCCATCATGGCGCGGGTCAGTCCGAAGGACGGTTCAATCACGTAAGGGGTGAACCGCTCGTTCGTCTGCTGATTGAAGTAGCTCAGCTCGGTTCCGGAATCCTTGGAGTGGACGCCGAGGTCATAGTCGGTGCGGTTGGCCACACCCATCAGTTCGCCCCATTCGCTGCCCTGGAAACCGAAGCGGTATTCCAAGTCGATGGTGCCGGCCGAGTAGTGTGCGCGATCCTCTGCAGGCACATCGAACCGGCGCATATTGTCCGGATTGATACCCAGATCCGTGAACCATTCCCAGCAGATCTCCACCCATTCCTTGAACCACTCGTCCGCATCATCCGGGGCCGTGAAGAACTCAATCTCCATCTGCTCGAATTCGCGGGTGCGGAAGATGAAGTTACCGGGCGTGATTTCGTTCCGGAATGCTTTGCCGATCTGGCCGATGCCGAATGGCGGCTTCTTGCGCGACGTCGTCAGGACGTTGTTGAAGTTCACGAAGATGCCCTGAGCCGTTTCGGGGCGGAGGTAGTGCAGGCCCTCCTGGTTGTCGACAGGGCCGAGGAATGTCTTGAGCAGTCCGGAGAAGTTCTGCGGCTCCGTCCACTGGCCGCGGTTGCCGCAGTTGGGACAGGCGATTTCCTCCATGCCGTTCTCCGGTGGCCGCCCCTTCTTGTCTTCGAACGCCTCGATCAGGTGATCCTGGCGCTGGCGGTGGTGGCAGGAGAGGCACTCCACCAGCGGATCGGAGAACGTGGCGACGTGTCCGGAGGCTTCCCAGACGGGCTTGGGCAGGATGATGGACGAGTCGAGTCCGACCATGTCCTCGCGGCCGCGGACCAGCGACTGCCACCACTGGCGCTTGATGTTTTCCTTCAGTTCCACCCCGAGCGGTCCATAATCCCAGGCCGACCGCGAACCGCCGTAGATCTCACCGGCTTGGAACACAAAGCCGCGGCGCTTGGCCAGGGAGATGATCGCGTCGAGGTTGGATGGATTCGAAGCCATGGGCAGTTACCGCCGTCTCTTTCTTGGGTGCTGCGGGGCCGCTGGATGCGGTCCGCGGGTATTTCGCCGCGCCGGAGCATCGTGCGCTGGTTATGGGCGCAGGCACGGTCAACGAAGCTATCGATACTACCCTACCGGCGCGGCGAATCCTGTGCCGCCGCGGTGGGCTGCCGAACAGGTTCCGGCTGTCTTTCCGGACGCCGGCGGGGCCAGGGCAGGGTGGCGAGGACGACGGCGGCCAGAGTCAGCACGGTGCCGGCGATGGTGGCCGGTGCAATCACCGTTCCCGCAGTCGGGGCAACGATGTCCAGCGCAAGTGATCCGAGCAGCTGGCCGGCAATCATCCCCAGGCTGACCAGCAGCACACCCATGGTCCTGACGAGCAGCGTCGTCAACCCAACGAAAATGGCCCCCAGCGGCCCGCCAATGTAGTACCACCATTCGGAGGGGAGTTCTCCTGAGGCGCCGCCAGCCAGGGTTTGGACCGTCCAGATCAATGCAAGCGTCGTGCCGCCAACGAGGAAGTTCAACGTCGTCGCGGTAATCGGGGTGCCATACGCGACGGCGGCGGTTCCGTTCACCGCGTGCTGCAGGCTGGAGAAGAGCCCGGCCAGCATCGGCAGCAGCACCAGCAGGATCAGCTGGGCCGGCTCTGCTTCCGCATTGATGCGGGGAGAAAGGGCTATCACGACGGCGGCGAGGGTCAGCAGCGCTCCGGCCAACCGTGCCACATTGATCCTCCGCCGTCCGCCGGGGCCGACGCCGATCCGGTCCACCACCAGGCCGCTCAACGATTGGCCGGTCACGACCGCGACGGTAAAGATGGCAACACCGAGCGGGCCAATCGTCGTCGCCTGCATCAGCACGAAAAAGGCGCCACTCATGCCCGCCAGCACATACCAGCGCGGGAAACGCCGCTCCCGGAGTGCGGGCAGAACATTCCGGATCCCGGCCCTCCCCCGCGGAAGCAGAACAGTGACGAGCAGCATCACCACAAGTCCAGTGGTGAAGCTGACCAAGGATGCCGTAACGGCGTCGTCCAGCTCCACCGCCAGGGCGCCGTTGATCCGTCCCTGCAGGGGAAGCAATACCCCGACGGCAAGCATCAGGGGCAGGCCTAGCAGCAAGGGGATTCGGGGGGAGGAAAACACGTATCCAGCCTATGTCAGGCAAAATGAATGCATGGATTCCGATGACATTGTTGAGCTGCCAATCCGCGACGCGATGATCCGCCTGGGTCAACTACTGAAGCTGGCGGATCTGGCCGAAGACGGCCTGATGGCCAAACAGATCATCGAGGATGGACTGGTGACCGTCAACGGAACGGTGGAAACCCGCCGCGGACGCCAGCTTGTGCCCGGCGACATGATTGCTACCCCAAACGGGGCGGTACGGATTTCGGCACCGGAGCCACCCGCCTGAGGGTTCTTTAGCCCTTCGGCGACAGGACAGTCAATTTGAGGAATTCGTTGACATGGCCGAGCTCCTGGGCGTTGATGCCGTGCCCCATGTTTCCGTACAGGACCTTGGTCAGCTTAGTGTGCTCGCGCAGCCATGAATTGGTGAACTCGACGGCCTCGGTGGCGATGACCTGATCCTCCTGGTCCCTGCCCCAGAACAGCGGGATCTGGCGGTCGGCGAGCTGGGCGTCGTCGAAGAAATTGTCCTCATTGTCCGCTCCCTCGGCTTTGAAGGTGAAACCGGAGAGTCCGACGACGGCGGCGAAGTCCGCGGGACGGTGCCGCAGCAGGCTGGTCGCCACTCCCATGCCCTGGGAGAAACCCAAGAGTGTGACGCTGCTGTGCTGGCCTTTGACGCCGTCGAGCCACTTCGTCAGAGCGCTTGTGGTGTCTTTCACGGCCTGCAGCGAGAACGAAAGATCGTTTTTGAGCGGAAACCAGGCGAAGCCGGGTCCGGTAGCGAGGGATGCCCGGACAGACACGACAGTGAATTCCTCGGGCAGTGAAGGAACGAGGCCGAAGAGATCCTGTTCGTTGGAGCCGTAACCGTGAAGCAGCACCAGCAACGGCGTTCCGGCCCGCTCCTCCTCCGGCCTGGACCAGATGACGGTGGGGGCGGCTACAGTCTGTTCAGTCATGCGTCCCATTTTGGCACCGTCCGCTGCGATGGGCTAATGCCGGCGTAACCTACGGTGGCGTAGAAGTTGCGGCGGGAGGATTATAGGTACTGTGAGCAACGATTTGAGTATTCCGGCGGTACCCTTCAATCAATCCACCACCAAGCACGCTTCGACCACGGAGGAGGAACTCCGGTTCGAAGAGGGTACTGCCCCGCCGGCCGCGGACGTCGCCCGAACTTCCCCGGCCGGGATGAGTGCGCGGCCGAACAACCCCCGGTCCCACCCCTGGCGGCGTTACGTTGCGCTGGGCGATTCATTTACTGAAGGAATCGGCGATCCGGACGAGCAGAGCCCGGGAGGCAATCGCGGCTGGGCGGACCGGGTGGCCGAAGAGCTGAGCCGCGGCCACCAGGATTTCGCCTACGCGAACCTGGCCATCCGCGGGCGTCTGCTGCAGCAGATCCTGGATGAACAGATTGAACCGGCTCTGGCGCTCAAGCCCGACTTGGTCACTCTCTCCGCCGGAGGCAACGACATCCTCCGTCCCGGCTCGGATCCCGACGTTCTGGCCGAAAAGCTGGACCGCGCGGTGGGTGATCTGAGCGTCGGTGGCGCCACCGTGGTGCTGTTCACCGGACCGGATTGGGGTGGTACCTCCGTGCTGGGCAGCGTACGGAGCAAAACCGCCATCCTGAACGAGAACCTGCGGACGGTGGCAACCCGGCATGATGCCGTTATTGCCGATATGTGGGCGCTGCGGGAGCTATCCGATCCGCAGATGTGGTCCGGGGACCGCCTGCACCTTTCGCCGCTCGGGCACCACACCGTCGCGATCATGGTGCTCGACACGCTGGCGGTTGACCATACTCTGCATCCGAAGGCTCCCAAGCCTCTTCCACCCAAGAACTGGCGGACCGCCCGGAGCGAGGATCTGGTGTGGGCCCGCGAGTTCTTCCTGCCGTGGGTTCTGCGCCGGATCAGGCATCAGTCGTCCGGGGACCATATCCGGGCGAAGAGGCCCGAGGCCGGACCAATGTTCGGCACCGGGATACCAAGCGACCCACGCTGAGCCGGGCGCACCGCTGTGCTCGCCGCCCTGCTGTCCGGCATCACGCGTCAGCCGTCAGCCGGCAGCCGTCTGCGATCAGCGGCTG
Source organism: Arthrobacter monumenti (assembly GCF_054511255.1). Lineage (NCBI taxonomy): Bacteria > Bacillati > Actinomycetota > Actinomycetes > Micrococcales > Micrococcaceae > Arthrobacter > Arthrobacter monumenti. The sequence continues at coordinate 178,328 of NZ_JBTNCY010000002.1, forward strand.
ATGATGTCGCTCAGTTGTGCCGCCTCGATCAGGAACGCGTCGTGCCCCACGGGCGAGTCGATGAGCTCCAGCCGGGCCTTTACTCCGTCCGGCAGGGCGGACACCAGTTCCTCGGATTGAGCCGGGTAATACAACCGGTCTGAAGTGACCGCGGCGACGACAAATTCGACGTCGGTCCCGGCGAAAACGTCGGAGATGCTTCCGCGTCCGCGGGTGATGTCGTGGCTCATCAACGCCTCGGTAATGGCGATGTAGCTATTGGCGTCAAACCGCCCGGCCAGTTTGCCGGCCTGGTAATCGAGGTAGCTTTCCACCTGGTACCGGCCGCGCGGCTTTGCTCCATTCCGCAGCGGTTCCTCCGAGCCCTGCGGCAGCCGGCCAAACCTGGAATCCAGGTCCGGCTCGCACCGGTAGGTGATGTGGGCGATCCTGCGCGCCAGCCCGAGCCCGGCGGAGGGGCCGTCGTCGTCGTAATAATCGCCGCCGGCAAAGTGCGGGTCCTGGCGGATGGCGAGCAGCTGTGCCTGTGCAAACGCTATCTGTTCGGCGGTGCTTGCCGCGCAGGCTGCGATGCAGATGCAGCGTTCGACCCGGTCCGGGAACATGGCAGCCCATTCCAGAGCACGGGCGCCGCCCATGGAGCCGCCGACGACAGTGTTCCAGCGGGAAATGCCGAGCGCGTCGGCCAGGCGTGCTTCGGCGACGGCGGAATCACGCAGGCTGACGAGCGGGAAACGCGATCCCCACGGCCGGCCATCGGGGGCAGGACTGGCCGGTCCAGTGCTGCCGTAACAACCGCCTACGATATTGGGCGCGACGACGAAATACTCGTCCGTGTCGATCGCCCGGCCGGGGCCGACCAATGGTTCCCACCAGCCGTCCTCGTTCGACGAACCCCGGCTGACGTGCGTACTGCCGGTCAGGGCGTGCAGCACCAGTACGGCGTTCGACCCGTCGGCATTCAGCGTCCCCCACGTTTCGAAACCGAGTACGACGCCGGGCAGCTCACCACCGGCCTCCAGCGGCAGGGTGCCGATCGGCAACAGCTGCAGAACGCCGTCGGGCGCGGCCTTATTGGGTTGGCGTTCCGCTGACGGCGTTTCCGAACCCGGGGCGCCGTCGTCGGGAAGCAGCCATAGTCCACCCTGCTGCGGCCACGAACCTGCCGCTGCGCGCGCTTCTGCGTGCAGTGGGTCATGAGCAGGCGCGCCAGCCCCGTCCAACGGAGCCGGCTCCTTCCATCCCCTTCGCAGTTGGGACGACGTGCTCACTCTGCCTTGGCCGCCCTGAAGCCGGCATCCAGGTCAGCCAGGATGTCCTCAATGTTCTCAAGCCCCACCGACAGTCTGACCAGTCCCGGTGAAACACCGGCGGCGACCTGCTCCTGATCGGAGAGCTGGCTGTGCGTGGTAGACGCCGGATGAATGACCAACGACCGGACGTCACCGATGTTGGCCACGTGCGAATGCAGCTCCAGCGCGTCGACGAAGCGCTTGCCGGCTTCCAGCCCGCCGTCGATATTGAAAGCGATGACCGCCGGGATTCCCTTGGGGCTGTAGGTCCGTCCCCGCTCGTACCACGGGCTGGAAGGCAGGCCTGCGTACGCGACGGACTCGACGGCGTCGTGCTTCTCAAGCCACTGTGCGACCTTCTGCCCGTTCTCCACATGCCGCTCGATCCGGAGGCTGAGGGTTTCGAGGCCCTGGGCGATCAGGAACGCGTTCATCGGCGCGACGGCGGAACCGAGGTCGCGCAGCAGCTGCACCCGCGCCTTGAGAATATAGGACAGATTGGCGCCGAGCGCTCCGCCTTCGCCGAGGTCGCGGCCAAAGACCAGCCCGTTGTAGGTCGGGTCCGGGTCGTTGAAGCCGGGGAACCGCTCAGGGTCCTGCGTGTAGTCGAACTTGCCGGCGTCGACAATTACGCCCGCGATGGCGTTGCCGTGCCCGCCCAGGTATTTGGTCGCTGAATGAACGACGACGTCGGCGCCCCACTCGATCGGCCGGATCAGGTACGGCGTGGCCAGGGTGTTGTCCACAATCAGCGGCACGCCGGCCTGGTGCGCGACCGTGCTGACACCCTCGATGTCGAGCACGTCCTGGCGTGGATTCGAGACCGACTCGGCGAAGAACGCCTTCGTGTTGGGCCGGACGGCATCGCGCCACTGGTCCAGATTGTCCGGATCCGCCACGAAACTGACCTCAATGCCCAGCTTGCGGAGCGTGTGCTGGAGCAGGTTGTAGCTGCCGCCGTACAGGCTGGGGCTGGCAACAATGTGATCGCCCGATTCGGCGACATTGAGAATCGAGTAGGTGGTGGCTGCCTGCCCGGAAGCGACGAGCAGAGCGCCGACGCCGCCTTCCAGGCTGGCGATGCGTGCCTCGACTGCTTCAGAGGTGGGATTGCCGATCCGGCTGTAGATCGGGCCGAGCTCGGCCAGGGCAAACCGGTCGGCGGCCTGCTTCGCGCTGTCGAAGACGAACGACGTCGTTTGGTAGATAGGCAGCGCCCGTGCGCCTGTTGCTGAATCCGGCTCTTGGCCAACATGGATCTGGCGGGTTTCAAAAGACCAGTTATTGCTCATGGAAGACTCCTGTCGATCGGGGCCGACAGAGCTTGGCTGGAACGTGCATTCCAGCACGAGATGTGACCCGCGCTTGCACTCAACCTTCTGGCTGAATGCCAGGTCTTCACCCGGGGCACCCCACCGCGGATGGAGGGTTGCCGGTCAGCAAGCCGGGGCATTGAATCTCATTCCCGTCCGCGCGGTTAAACCACGCCGGCGGTCTACAAGACTCTGCTGACACTCATGACCTGATTCAAGTGTGGGAAATGAATCGGCGGAGGGCAAGAATATGACATGAAGTGGCGTAACAATTACGTGCCGAGGGGTCTTGGACCGGCATTAGGTTGGCCTAAGTCGAGACGCGAATCACAACGTGTAAAGATGAACTATGCGCTTGGATCACATCTCATATGCCTGTGGACCTGACGGACTCGCCGCGACAGCTGAAAGGGTCGCCGACGCCCTCGGAATAGATGCCGTAAAGGGTGGTGTCCATCCTCGTTTCGGTACCCGGAACATGATCTTTCCCCTGACCGATGGCCACTATGCCGAAGTGGTGGAAGTGCTGGATCATCCGGCCTCGGACAAGGCGCCTTTTGGGCAGGCCGTCCGGGCCCGCTCGGAAGCCGGCGGCGGTTGGATGGGCTGGTGCGTTGCGGTCGATGACCTGACTCCGTTTGAACAACGCCTGGGCCGTGAATCCGTCCCCGGCAACCGCAAATTCCCCGACGGACGGGAGCTGGTCTGGCGGCAGATCGGCATCAAGGGTCTGATCGCCGACCCCCAGGTCCCCTACATGCTTAAGTGGGAGGGCGACCCGGATCTGCACCCTTCCAACGCACGGCAAAACGACGTGAAGCTGACCTCCCTGACCATCGCCGGCTCCGCCGCACGGGTTACGGAATGGCTCGGGACCGACGTCGGAAACCCGCTGGACGACGTAAAGGTCGAGTGGATGGCTCCGAACGGTACTCCGGGCATCATGTCCGCGAAGTTCGAAACTCCTACTGGCACCGTCGAGATCTAGCAGATCCTTCCTCGCCACCTTCCTTTGCTTCAGTTTGGGACAATTCGACAGGCGCGCGCATGTCGAATTGTCCCGGATTGAAGCTTTTCGCCGCTCTGGCTCCAGAACCGTGTATTCATCTGTCCAGTGACGCCGGTACCGGCCCTGTCGCCGACCTCAGTACTACACCGTTGTACCTACACCGTTCGCCACGCTCCTAGTTCGGACCCGTCCGCCACGCCCTAGTCATGAGCGATCCGCCACGCTCCAAGTCGATACCCGTCCGCACTCCCGGTTATCCGCCACGCTGATCGGTTCTCCTCCACAGAGGCGGGACACTGATGGGTTTTCCACGTCCAGGAAGATGGCGCTGTCGCTGGTCGGTGCCATACAGCACGCTGGAATCATGGCGAACGCTCTCATATCCGTCAGCGACTACGAACGAGCCGGAGAGAATCGAAGATCACTCGCACGTCAGGTGCAGCGTGGCGTCTTGGTCCGGGTAAGACCTGGTATCTATGCTCCCGCCCGCGAATGGCAGGACCTCACATGGTGGGACCAGTACCGTCTGAAAGTTGAAGCAGTCGCTCAAGGACCGGCATCCGATCCCATTTTTTCACGGCAGTCGGCAGCTTCGGTATGGGGCATTCCGTTTTTCGGTGCCAAGAACCATGTCCACGTCCAGGTTGGACCGTCTACCCATGGCCGTTTGAGCGCAGGCGTCCAAAGCCACCGGGACCTGGAATTGGAATCACCGGTCCAACGCAAGGAATTGTGGGTTACTACGCGTGCGCAAACTGTCATCGAGTTGGCCCTTTCGGTTCCGTTTCCACAAGCCGTCGCCGCCGCCGATCATGTGCTCAACGCAGACAGCGAGGAGTTGTTGGAATCACTCAGTAAGAACGAAATAATGGCCATCGCGGAACGACTGAATTCAAAGACCAAATTCAAGCGGGTTTCAAACGTCATGCGCTTTGCGGACGTACGCTCAGGTTCTCCCGGCGAATCCGCGAGTCGAGCCAATATGTATCTCGAAGGGTTCGTTCAGCCGGAGCTGCAGTACCGTGTCGAGGATGAGGACGGGTCATTGATCGGGATCAGTGACTTCTACTGGGAGGAGTTACGGCTGCTCGGTGAATACGACGGTCTGGCCAAGTACTCCCGTAATGAGTTTCTTCAGGGCAATCTGCCATCCGACATCCTGAACGCAGAAAAAGTCCGTGAGGATGCCATGCGGATGACCGGGCGCGGGATGGTCCGGTGGTTGTGGTCCGACGTGTGGGGTGCCGGACCTGATGCACCACCCAATCTTCCGGCGAAGCTGCGGGCAGCAGGACTGGCAACGGATAAGCGAAAACACCTCTGGTCCCCCGGACAGGAGCGGCGCTAGGACATCTTGGCTTCAGGTTGGGACATTAGCCATGCGCGCGCATGTCTAAATGTCCCGGATTGAAGCAGAAGCAGATCCGGAGGTGGTATTACCTGACCGGGCGGGGGCAGGGAACCCAACCAGTTCGGGGTCCCCTTCAGCGCGGGACCCTCTCCAACCTCTCCGGAGTTAGCCCAAGCCGAGGGCGTCGCCGAAGAGGGTGAAGCCGACGAACGCACCAATATCCAAAAGGGCGTGCGCAATCACCAGGGGCATCACCCGGCCGTACCTCGAGTAGAAGTAACCGAAAATCAGACCCATAATGAAGTTCCCGATGAACGGTCCGATCCCCTGGTAGAGGTGGTAACTGCCGCGGATCAGGGAGCTGACCAGAATGCTTACCAGAGTGCTCCAGCCGAACCGGGCGAAGCGGTCCAGCAGGTAGGCCACGACAATCACTTCCTCGACGATGGCGTGCCGAAGGGCGGACAAAATCAGCACCGGCACCGTCCACCAGTAAGCATCGAGCGCGGCCGGAACAATCGCCGTCGTAATTCCCAAGGCACGTCCGGCGACATAGACACCGATGGTTCCCACGCCAATGACGACTGCCAGCCCAAATCCCATCGAAAAATCCCACACTGGCCGGGCAAAGGTAAATCCCATTCGGCGGAAAGCGGTTTTGCCTCCACCGGTCAGCAGGAACAGCACCAATGCAACCGGCACCAGCGCGAACAATATGTCCAGCAGCTGGTACGTCAGATCGAAGTACGGCCGCTCGTTGAGGGGCTGGTTCATCGTCGTGGTCTGTTCGCCCAGCGGGGCCTTGGTGAGCTTGTCCAACAAATTGACGACGGCGTAAACGGCGGACTGCCCGAGCGACAATCCCAGCACAATGAGCACTTCAAACGTCAGCCAGCGGCGGCTGCGGGTTTCCGTGTAGTCCGGCGGGAGAGTTTCCGTAGGCATTTCTCTATCCTGCCCCGGACCAATCGGACGTGGGAAATGGCCCCGCCAAACGGGTGTCAGAATGCCAATCGGTGGTGGGAGATGGCCCCATCGAAGCACCTATGGGAAATGACCGATGGGATTGCGGATGAAGTGGCCAGCCCCGAATCAGGCGCCGGAAATAACCTGCTCGCCGGCCCGCCATACGGCGTAGGTCAGCGGGATGCCCGGACGGTACGCCAGGTGGGTGGCTGACGGCGCGTTGAGCATATGCAGATCGGCGCGGTGCCCGACGGCGATGCTCCCCACTGCGCGCCGGCCGTCCGAGTCTTCGCCTGTATCGCGCCGCAGCGCCAGCGCTCCCCCGTAGGTAGCGGCGCGGACAGCTTCGTGCACACTCAACTTCATCTGCAGCACGGCGGTCGTCACGCAGTAGGCCATCGAGGACGTGTAGGAAGTACCCGGATTGCAGTTCGATGCCAGCGCGATCTGGACTCCGGCGTCGAGCAGTTCGCGCCCCCGTGCCAGCGGCTGCCGGGTGGACAGATCGCAGGCCGGAAGGCAGGTGGCGACCGTGCCGTACTTGTCCGAGCCCGGAGTCCAGGTGCCCCAGGTTCCGGCAAGGGCGTCGACGTCGTCCCGGTTCAGGTAATTCACGTGATCAACACTGGCGGCCGCCATTTCGACGGCGAGCCGCACTCCCGGCCCCTCCCCCAGTTGGTTGCCGTGCACCCGAAGACCCAGCCCTGCATCCCGCGCCGCCTCCAGCACCCGGCGGGACTGCTCGGCGTCGAACGCACCGCGCTCGCAGAACACGTCTGCCCAGCGGACGTATGGGATGACGCCGTCGAGCATCGGGCCGCAGACAAGATCGAGGTAGTCCTGCGGGTCCATGCCGTCCGGAACCAGGTGTGCGCCGAGGTAGGTCACTTCATCGACCTGCTCGGCTGCGATCCGCGCGCTGCGGATTTCGTCGTCGACGCTGAGCCCGTACCCGGTCTTCGTCTCGAGGTAAGTGGTTCCCTGCGAAACGGCCTCGTCAATCCGGCCGGCCAGCAGCCGCGACAGTTCCTCGTCGGAGGCGTTGCGGGTGGCTCCGGTAGTGACGGCAATGCCCCCGGCCTGATAGCTTTCGCCAGCCATCCGGGCCTCGAATTCGGCGGTCCGGTCGCCGGCAAAGACGAGGTGGCTGTGCGAATCGACCCAGCCGGGCAGCACGGCGCGGCCGCCGGCATCGGTTTTGCTGTCCGCCGCCGGTGCTTCCGCCGCCGGGCCGGTCCAGCTGATGCGCTCGCCTTCAATCACGACGGCGGCGTCCCGAAGTACGGTGCCTTCGACGTCCTGGGTCATCAGTTCGCCGATATTGGTGATCAGATGGCTCATTCTCTACTCCAGTTCCTTCAGTACTGCGGACAGCAGCCGCGCCGGATCTCCCAGCGATTCGTGGATTCCATTCCGGGCGACCACTTTCCCATCAATGGTCACGGATTCGACGTCGGCGGCCGTGGCGGCAAGCGGCAATTGGTCGGCCGCGGCGCCGGCCGTGCGGATGCTGTCCGGACGTACGTGGATGAAGTCGTTTGGCCGTGTTGTTTCGGTCCTGGAGAGTGTCCCGGAAAGGCTGCGTGCCCCACCTGCGCTGAGTGCCTCCACCAGTTCGGCAGGAGTGAAGCGGCCGCGCTCACCGCTGCGCAGCCGTTCCCCGTGTTCCAGCGCGCGCATCTCCAACAACGGGTCGACGACGGCGTGCTGGTCGGTGCCGAGCGAAATCACGGCCCCCGCTTGTGCAAGTTTAAAGGCCGGGCCAATCCCGTCGGCGAGGTCCGCTTCCGTCGTCGGGCACATGACGATATTGGCCCGGGCCGCACCCAGCAGTTCAATATCCCGGCTGGTCAAATGCGTGGCGTGCACGGCGGAAAGCCGCTCCGATAGCAAGCCGTGCCCGGACAGCAACTCCGTCGGCGTCATCCCGTAAGCGCGTTGGCACGCCTCATTTTCGGCTGGCTGCTCGGACAGGTGCACGTGCAGCGGCAGGGACGGGTCGAGTCCCCGCTCAATCTTCGCCAGCGAGTCAGGATCGACGGCACGCACAGAGTGGATGGCGGCACCGACGTTCACGAACGACGGGTCGTAGGTCGAGGCGAAGTCGGCCCGCAAGGATTCCAGCCGCTCCAGCCAGGCGTCGGCATCGGCGTCGGCGAACCGTGCTTGCTCCGCGTTCAGCTCCTGCCCGATCCCGCCTTTGAGGTAGCAAGTGTCGAGCAGTGTCAGCCGGATACCCGCATTCTGCGCCGCACGGGCAAGCGCATGTTCCATCTCATGGGCCGGATACGCCGAACCGCCGGGCTGGTGGTGCACGTAGTGGAATTCGCCGACGGCGCTCCAGCCAGTCACCACCATCTCGGCATAGACGGCGGTGGCCAGGCGTTCGTACAGGTCCGGTGTCAACGCCGCCGAGGAACGGTACATCTGCTCGCGCCAGCTCCAGAAGCTGCCACGGCCCAGATGGGTGCGCCCACGCAGTACGCGGTGGAAGGCATGCGAGTGGGCGTTGACACCGGCCGGCAGCACGACGACGTCGCCCGCGGCAGCCGGGCGCTCGGCGTCCGCGGCAGACACAGAATCCATTCCGGCTCCGCTCCTCACAGCAGACCAGCCAGGACATCCGCGAGCGCGTCGGCCCCGGCGTCGGCATCCCTGCGCTCGATGGCTTCCTCGGGAGAATGGGAAATGCCGGTCGGATTCCGGACAAACAACATCGCCGAAGGGACCTTCGCGGCAAGGACACCGGCGTCGTGGCCGGCCCCGGTGGCGAGTGTTGGCGCGCCGGGCAGCAGGTCCTGCAGGTTCGACTGCAGCCGGGTATCGAAATGGACGGTGTTGCTGTAGGACTCCTCTGTCAGTGTCACCGAGCAGCCCTCCTCGGCCGCGGCGATTTGCGCCTTGCCGTGGATCTTCGTCACCAGTGACGCCGTCACGGCATCATCCGGATGCCGCACGTCCATCCACATCTCGACCTTCGACGCGATCACGTTCGTGCCACCGGGAACCGGCTGCAGGCGTCCGATAGTGGCCCGCGCGTCATCCCGCCCGGCTGCAACCTGCTGTACGGCGAGGACAATCCGCGCGGCTGCCACCATCGGGTCCGCACGGTCCGCCATCAGGGTGGTCCCGGCATGGTTTCCTTGGCCGAAAACGGTGAACTTCCAGCGTCCGTGCCCGAGGATGGAGGAACCAATGGCGATGGCGTTTTCGGAGCTGTCCGCCGGCCCTAAGCCGATCTGCCCGCGGCCCTGTTCAACATGCAGTTCGACGAACTGTCCGATCCTCGCCATTGCAGCTCGATCCGGCCCGATGTGCTCCGGATTCAGACCGTTGGCGCGCGCCGCTTCGGCGAACGTCACGCCGTCGGCATCAGTCAGCGAGCGCGCCCGGTCCGGGTCGATCGCGCCGGTCATCAGGCGTGATCCCAGGCAGGCCACACCGAACCGCGACCCTTCCTCCTCGGGAAAAACCGTCACCGCGAGCGGCCGGGTTCCGCCTTCTCCAGCAGTGATTCCGCGTTCGCGCATCTTGTCGACGGCGGCCAGCGCGGAAGCCACGCCCAGCGGCCCGTCGAAGGCACCGCCTCCGGGAACCGAATCGAGATGACTACCCGTCACCAGTGCGCCACCGGCGTCAGCGTTCGACGGCGGCGCTCCCCACCACGCCCAAATGGCACCATTGCGGTCGGTCTCGACATCAAGCCCGCGGCGCTGCGCCTGCTCGACAAACCACCTGCGCAGATCCAGCTCCGCCGTCGAATACACCGGCCGGCTGTACCCGCCGCGGCGGCCGTCCCGCCCGACATCATCAATCGAATCAAGCAACTCAGATACGGATTCCATCAGACAACTTTCTGTAAAACTACGATCGTACGCATCGCTCGGTCCGGAGGCCGGGACCCTACTCCTTCATCGGGATGCGTACGCCGCGCTCGGCCGCAACTTCGGACGCCCGGTCGTACCCGGCGTCGACGTGGCGGATAACGCCCATACCCGGGTCGTTGGTCAGCAATCGCTCGAGCTTTTCGGCCGCGAGGTCGGACCCATCGGCAACGGATACCTGGCCCGCGTGGATGGAACGGCCGATGCCGACACCGCCTCCGTGGTGAATGGATACCCAGGTGGCGCCCGAGGAGGTGTTCAGCATGGCGTTCAGCAGCGGCCAGTCCGCGATGGCATCCGAACCGTCGGCCATGGCTTCGGTTTCCCGGTACGGCGATGCCACCGAACCGGAATCCAGATGGTCACGGCCAATCACGATCGGCGCGGAGACCTTGCCCTCGGCGACAAGTTTGTTGAACAGCGCGCCGGCCTTGGCCCGGTCTCCGTAACCGAGCCAGCAAATCCGTGCCGGCAGGCCCTCGAACTCGACGTGCTCGGCGGCCGCCTTGAGCCAGGTATGCAGGTGCTCGTCCTCGGGAAAGAGCTCCATCAAGGCCTTGTCCGTGACCTCAATGTCCTTGGGGTCCCCGGACAGCGCCACCCAACGGAACGGGCCGAGCCCCTCGCAGAACAGGGGACGGATGTAGGCGGGAACGAATCCGGGGAACTCGAACGCACGATCGTAGCCGCCCTGGCGTGCCTCGTCGCGGATGGAGTTTCCGTAGTCGAAGACTTCCGATCCTGCGTCCTGGAAGCCAACCATCGCTTCCACATGCGCGGCCATCGAAGCCTGCGCCTTCTTGGTGAAACCGACCGGGTCGGCCTCCGCCTCGGATTTCCAGTCCTCAATTGCAATACCGGCGGGCAGGTAACTGAGCGGATCGTGCGCTGAGGTCTGGTCAGTGACGATGTCTACGGGAACGCCCCGCTTGAGCAGTTCCGGCAGCACCTCGGCGCAGTTCCCGACCAGTCCCACCGAGAGCGCCTGCTTGGCGTCCTTGGCTTCCTGCACCCTGGCCAGCGCCTCGTCCAGATCAGTACTGACGACGTCGAGATAGCGTTTGGAGGCGCGGCGGCGCAGGCGGGTCTCATCGACGTCGACAATCAACACAACGCCGCCGTTAAGGGTGACGGCCAGTGGCTGGGCGCCGCCCATACCGCCGCAGCCGCCGGTCACGGTCAGGGTGCCGGCCAGGGAGCCGTTGAACCGCTTCGCGGCGATGGCGGCGAAGGTTTCGAAGGTGCCCTGCAGAATGCCCTGGGTTCCGATGTAGATCCACGAACCGGCGGTCATCTGGCCGTACATCATCAGGCCCTCGGCCTCAAGTTTGCGGAACTCCGGCCAGGTGGCCCAGTCGCCGACCAGGTTCGAGTTGGCCAGCAGCACACGCGGCGCCCACCTATGCGTGCGGAAGACTCCGACAGGCTTGCCGGACTGGACCAGCAGCGTCTCGTCGTCCTCGAGTGTTTCGAGCGTGCGGACGATCGCGTCATAGGCTTCCCAGCTGCGTGCAGCCCGCCCGGTGCCGCCGTAGACCACGAGGTCGTCGGGCCGTTCGGCAACTTCCGGGTCAAGATTGTTCATCAGCATCCGCATCGGCGCTTCGGTCTGCCAGCTCTTGGCGGTCAGGCCGGTGCCGCGGGCGGCCCGTACTTCGCGTGCTCCCTGCATTGGTTTCTCCTTCAGGTTCAGTGGGATTGCTCAGTGGATGTGGTGGTCAGTGGATGTGGTTGGTCGAATACGTCCGTGGAAGCAGTGTTCAGGCGGTGGGTACCGCGTAGTGGTCCATGATGGTTGCTGCCTCAGCCGCCACCAGCTTGCCGATCGCCTCGGCGTCGTCGTCGCTGATCCGGTAACTTGGCGCCACGACGCTCAAGGCGGCCACTACGCGCGGACCCATCAGGATGGGCGCGGCGATGGCGGTGACATCCGGCTCAACCCCATTACTGACGACGACGTAGCCCGCCTCAGGCGTCGAGCCGTGCAGTACCTGTCCGGCGGCTGTGCCTTCGAGCGGAATGCTGCGGCCGACCCAGCTGGTGTGCCGGACCGAATGCGTTCCTTCTTCGATAGCGATGTAGATTCCGGCCTCGTCATCGGTCGGCATTTTCCGGGACGGGACGTTCAGGTACGCCGACTCGCCGGTCTGCTGCACCAGCCGTTTCATCGGCTCGGCCGCCAGCGACACCAGCGACTCGTGGCTCAGGGCCTGGGCGCCCAACTGAACGATCCGCATCCCCGGCCGGTAGCCGACGTCGTCCTTGCGGACGAAACCCGCCGCTTCCAAGGTGCGCAGCAGCCGCAGGGCCGTGCTGGCGGACAGGTCCACCCCGCGGGCGGCGTCGGCAAGGGTGACGGATCCGCGGTCACACACGGTACCGAGCAGGGATAATGCCCGCTCGACCGTCCGGGTTGAGGCGTCTGCCACGGTGATCTCTCCTTCGCCGGCTTCGTACTGAGGACCGGAATTTTCCGTGCAGATCTTGCAGATCCGCGTCAGATGTATTTCACTTAGTAAAACGGTAATTTCATTCTTTAGCAATATCAAGACCGCTGGCGAAGAATTTTGCCAGTAGCCTAGGACGCACCCCCACAATCCCGAGGAGTACCGATGACCGACACCAGCACGTCCGTTGTTGACGAGACCACCACGCGCGTCGTCGAAGTATCAGTTGGGGCACTCGCTCCCGCCGACGTCGTCGCAGTCACCAGGCGCGGCGCGCAGATCAGGCTGAGCGAAGACTCGATGACGGCGATGGCGGAATCCCGGGCGGTCATCGAGGCGCTGGTCGACGACGACAAGCCGCACTACGGCGTCTCCACTGGTTTCGGCGCTCTCGCCACGAAGCACATCCCCGTCGATCTGCGCTCCCAGCTGCAACGTTCGCTGATTCGCAGCCACGCGGCCAGCAGCGGTGCCGAAGTCGACCGCGAGATCGTCCGCGGGCTGATGCTGCTGCGTCTCTCCACGCTTGCGACCGGCCGCACCGGCGTACGCCCGTCGACGGCGGAGGCTTATGCGGGGATCCTGAACGCGGGCATCACGCCGGTAGTCCGCGAATACGGAAGCCTGGGCTGCTCCGGCGACCTCGCTCCCCTTTCGCATTGCGCGCTGGCACTGATGGGCGAAGGTGAAGTGCGCAATAACGACGGCGTACTGATGGACGCTGCCGATGCCCTCTCCGCTGCCGGCCTAAAACCCGTCGAACTCCGCGAGAAGGAGGGCCTGGCGTTGATCAATGGCACCGACGGCATGCTCGGTATGTTGATCATGGCCTCGGCCGACCTGCACCGGCTGCTCAAGATCGCCGATCTGTCCGCGGCCATGACCGTCGAGGGATTGCTCGGCACGGACGCCGTTTTCGCCGAAGACCTGCAGGCGCTGCGCCCACATCCAGGCCAGAAAACCTCCGCGGCGAACATCCGCGCGGTGTTGGCCGGTTCGCCATTGATCAATGAGCAGCGCCCGGAGGGTTTCACCCGGGTGCAGGATGCCTATTCCGTCCGGTGCGCGCCGCAGGTCCACGGTGCCGTCCGGGCCACGCTTGCGCACGTCGAGTCCGTGGCAGGCTACGAGCTGGCGTCCGCCGTCGATAATCCCGTCATCACCTTGGACGGCCGGATCGAATCCAACGGAAACTTCCATGGCGCTCCGGTGGGTTACGCGCTCGACTTCCTGGCCATCGCCGTCGCCGACCTCGCCTCCATGAGCGAACGCCGCACGGACCGCTTCCTGGATCCGGCCCGCAACCATGGCCTGAACGCGTTCCTCGCGGATGACCCCGGCGTCGACTCCGGCCACATGATTGCCCAGTACACCCAGGCCGGGATCGTTTCCGAGCTCAAGCGCATCGCCGCACCGGCGTCGGTCGACTCGATCCCGTCGTCGGCCATGCAGGAGGACCACGTTTCGATGGGCTGGAGCGCCGGGCTGAAGCTGCGCCGCGCCATCGACGGCCTGACCCGTGTGCTTGCGGTGGAAATCCTCACTTCGGCACGTGCCTTGGATATGCGCGACGGCGGCGTGGACCAGGCGAAGACATCAAAGGCGACGACGGCGGCACGGCAGATGATCCGGGCGGTCGTTGCCGGACCGGATACCGACCGCTATCTGGCACCGGAAATCGAGGCCGCCCGTGTACTGGTGGATTCCGGCGCACTCCTGCATGCCGTCGATGCGGTGTTGGACACTCCACTGCAGTGACCCAGCGGTTATCCTGATCAGACCGCCGACTGGTGGCCGGGCACCACGCCGCCGCACCGGGCGGAGTTGAGGCGCACGACCAAAGGAGAGCATCGTGATCGAGGCAGCATCGTCGGGAAGCGGCGGATCGGGAACAGCCGCGGAAGCCGAAACAACCGGCCGCTACATCGTCATCTTCGCAGGCACCGATACGGATGCCTCCGCGGTGCTTTCGTCGGCCGCGGGCCTGTCAAATGTGGCAAGCTCGAGGGATTTCCGTAACCGCGGCGCTGACCTCTCCGAAACCAGGGACGCCGACGCGACGATCTTCGCCTCGCTGGGAATGGCGGTCGTGTCGGCTAATGCCGAGCAGGCCGCGGCCCTGCAGGCGTCCAGCGGAAGCCAGGGAAAAGTCATTTCGGTCGTGCCGGAACTGGTGCACCGTGTACTGACGGACTCATCGTCGGTTTATGCCCACGGGTACCGCGACGGCGTCGCGGATCTTACGGCGCGGCTGGATTCCGGCGCCGATGCCGACAACGGTTCCGGCGACCGGCCGGCGAACTTCGAGGATTCGGCCACGGCCACTTGGGGCCTTCAGGCAACCCGCGCCACGTCCTCCCCGCAATCCGGGAAGGGCATCAAAGTTGCCGTCCTGGACACCGGCTTCGATGCCAACCACCCCGACTTCGCCGGACGCAATATCACCGCTGAGTCCTTCATCCCCGGCGAATCGGCGCAGGACGGACACGGCCATGGAACCCACTGCATCGGTACCGCCTGCGGCCCAAGGAGCCCTTCCACCGGTCCACGGTACGGCGTCGCCTATGAGGCCGACATCTACGCTGGCAAGGTACTGGACAATGCAGGATCAGGCAACGACGGCGGCATCCTCGCCGGTATCGACTGGGCCGTCTCCAACGACTGCGCGGTGATCTCCATGTCCCTCGGCGCCGACGTCGCGCAGGTCCATCCGCCCTACACCGCCGCCGGCCGGCGGGCCCTGCAGCAAGGCTCGCTCATCGTCGCTGCGGCTGGAAACAACGCTGAGCGTGACAAGGGCAATTTTGGTTTCGTCGGCACGCCGGCCAACAGCCCGTTCATCATCGCCACCGCAGCTCTGAACCAACAGCTGAAACTTGCCAGCTTCTCCGCGCGCAGCGCTCCTGCCAGAGGAGGGCAGGTCGATGTGGCGGGACCTGGCTTCGAGGTGTACTCCTCCTGGCCAATGCCGGAGCGCTACAAGACCATCAGCGGCACCAGTATGGCAACGCCGCACGCCGCCGGCATTGCGGCGCTGTGGGCCGGATCAACCGGCCGCCGTGGACTCGACCTGTGGGCGACCATCGTCCAGGAGGCGCAGCGGTTACATACCCCCTCCGTCGACGTCGGCGCGGGGCTTGTCCTGGCGCCGCAGTAGCCGGTGCCGCAGACGTATTATGGAGCCATGATCCACATCACAGTGACGGTCGATCAGGAACACATCCGCGTGATCGGAGACGTCGCGACCGTGCTGCGCACCAAGGGCATGCACGTGGAGCAGGTGCTCGATAGCATCGGCATCATCACCGGTTCGCTGCCCGAGGACCGACGCCCGGAACTGGAGGCGGCAGAGGGCGTCGAATCCGTGGATGAACAGCAGCATTTCCAGTTGGCACCGCCGGACAGTGACATTCAGTAACCCCGCCATCCGATGACTGCCGGCCGCTGAAACGGCTGACCCGGCCGGCCATCCCCGTGCAGTGGGCCGCGGCTGGTGGCTCGTTCAGCGGCCGGACCCAGACTCCTAGTTCAAAGGTGACAAGGCAGCGGCGATCGGGTCAGTATCGTCAATGGTTCCCATAATCAGACCCGTTGCCAGATCCGCCATCGCCCACGACGTCTGGATCCCGTAACCAGCCTGCCCTGCGAGCCAGAAAAAGTTCGGCGCTTCCTCGTCGAATCCGGCCACCGGCATTCCGCCCGCGCGCTCAGTACGAAGACCCGTCCAGGCCCTGTCCACACTGGTCAGGCCGAGGGTGGTTATCCCATTGACTTTCTCCATCAGCCGCTCGACATCAGTGGCAACGGGCCTGGCGTCCTCGGCCCTGCTGGGCACCGCCTCGCATGGGGATACCAGCAGTTGCGCGCCATCAGGCCGGTAGTAGAAACTGCCGTCTGCCGCCAGGATCATGTGTCCGTCCTCCGGGACCGGTTGACGGGTATTGACGACGGCGGCCGTCCGCCGGTAGGGCTCCAGGCCCAGGGTCCGCACACCGAAAATGACCGCCAGCGGATCTGCCCACGCTCCGGCAGCATTGACCACCGTACGGGCCTTGAACGCCTCATCCCCGGCACCCACGACCCACCCGGCACCGACCTGCTGGGCAGTATGCACCGGTGCGTCGCGGTGGATTTGCACCCCCGCTTCCAGGGCCCGGTCATGGTAGTAGTCGACCAGCACGTCAACTTCGACCTGCAATGAGGACTCATCCAGCGCGACTGCTTCGAACGCTTCAGGACGAAGATCGGGACTCCGTTCCAGGGCTTCGGCGGTGGAAATCGGCACCAACACCTCGTTGCCGGAAAGTTTGGCGTCAACGTCTTCGGTACTGCCGACAAACATCAGCGGCCTGGGACTGAGGATCCGGCGGCCAATCTCGCCGGAAATCCCCTCAACCTGCTCGATGGACCGTTCGGTCAGCTGGCGGATCGGCCACGGCCCGTGGCTTGGCTGCATCTGCCTCGCCGAGCGGGAAGAGGTGTGGTAGGCCAGAGAGCTCTCCGCCTCCACCAGCGCCACACTGCAGTCGCGGCCCAGCCGGGCGGCAAGTGACAGCCCGGCAATCCCACCGCCGACAATCAGAACGTCACAGTTTTCAGCCATAGGGGTATGGTATCGCCGAATCTTTTAGTTATCGCCGACTGAGCTGGCCTTCACCGCGTCCCTGCTGGCCACAAAGGCTTTGACACAGTTTTTGATGTCCTCCGCGCTGTGCGCGGCGGACAGCTGGACCCTGATCCTGGCGGCGTCTTTTGGAACGACGGGGTAGCTGAACGCCGTTACGTAGACTCCGTTACCGAGCATTTCGTCGGCCACTTTGCCAGCCACAACGGCGTCGCCGAACATAACCGGGATGATGGCATGCTCCCCTTCGAGCAGCTCGAATCCTTCCTCCGCCATCCGGGACCGGAAATGCGCCGCGTTTTCCTGGAGACTGCTCCGGAGTTCGCCGCTGTTCACGACCAGGTCCAGCGCCTTCAGCGTGGCGGCCACGATGGAGGGCGCCAGGCTGTTGGAAAACAGGTACGGCCGCGCCTTCTGCCGCAGCATGGCGACAATCTCGCCGCGTCCTGCCACATATCCTCCGGAGGCACCGCCGAGCGCCTTGCCGAACGTTCCGGTGAAAATATCAACCCGGTCCCCAACACCGGCATGTTCAGGTGTTCCTGCCCCGGTCTCCCCCATGAACCCGACGGCATGCGAATCGTCGACCATGACCAGCGCATCGTACTTATCCGCCAGATCGCAGATCGCCTCCAACGGGGCCAGATAGCCGTCCATCGAGAACACTCCGTCGGTAACGATAATCGTCCGCCGGGCGCCTTTGGACCCGTCGGATCGATCCTGCTCCGCCGCGGCCTGAAGCTGGGTCTCGAGATCGGCCATGTCGCGGTTCTTGTAGCGGTACCGTTTGGCTTTGCAGAGCCGGATTCCGTCGATGATCGAGGCGTGGTTCAGAGCATCGGAAATGACCGCGTCGTCGGGACCGAAGAGCGACTCGAAGACCCCACCATTGGCGTCGAAACAGGACGAGAAGAGAATCGTGTCGTCCGTGCCGAGGAATTCGGATACCCGATGTTCCAGCAGCAGGTGCTGGTCCTGGGTTCCACAGATGAACCTGACGCTGGCCATGCCGAACCCGCGTTCATCCATCGCTTCCTTGGCGGCGGCAATAATCTCCGGGTGGTCGGCCAGGCCCAAGTAATTGTTGGCACAGAAATTGAGCACCTCGGCCGGCTCCGCCCCCGGTTGTCCCGCCCGGATATGGCTGGACTGCGGCGAACTGATGCTCCGCTCGGCCTTGAACAATCCGGCTTCGCGGATCGCCTCCAGCTCGGACCGCAGATCTTCCTTCATAGCTGAATACATTGCTTCTCCTGTCAATCCGTCGCGGTTCTAGACCTGGGTCCAGTCCAGCACAACCTTGCCGCCCACACCATTGCGTGCGGCCTCGAAACCCTTCTCCCACTCGGCGGCCGGCAACTGATCGGTAATGACGCCCGAAATCGCGTCATGCAGCCAGTCGCTGGTCTGCAGCATAGCGCTCATGGCATACCAGGTTTCATACATCTCCCGCCCGTAAATCCCCTGCAAAGTCAGCATGTGCGTGACCACCGTCGCCCAATCAATATCAATCGACGACGCCGGCAGGCCCAGCATCGCAATCCGGCCACCATGGTTCATATTCGCAATCATCTCCGGCAACGCCGTCGGATGCCCGCTCATCTCCAACCCGATATCGAACCCCTCGGCCATCCCCATGCTCTGCTGCGCATCCCGGATCTTCGTCCGCGCCACATTAATCGGCAAATCCACGCCCACGGCCTGCGCCAGTTCCAGGCGCGGTTCGCTGACATCCGTGATGACAATGAAACGCGCACCGACATGACGCACCACGGCGGCAGCCATCAGCCCGATCGGCCCCGCCCCCGTGATCAGCACATCCTCGCCGGTGACAGGAAACTTCAACGCCGTGTGGACAGCGTTGCCCAACGGATCGAAGATAGCGCCCAACGCCGGTGTGATCCGCTCATCCTGAACCCAGGCATTCGTCTCCGGAATCACCACGTACTCGGCAAACGCGCCGTCGCGCTGCACACCGACGCTGACCGTGTGGATGCACAACTGCCGCCGGCCGGCCCGGCAGTTCCGGCACATGCCGCAGACAATGTGCCCCTCGCCCGAGACCCGGTCGCCGATCTTGGTATTGTGCACGCCGTCGCCGGTTTCGACGACCTCGCCGTAGAACTCGTGGCCGGGAATCAGCGGTGCGTTGATGGTGCTCTGCGCCCAACTGTCCCAGGACTGGATGTGCAAATCAGTGCCGCAGATCCCGGTAGTCATCACCTTGATCTTTACTTCGCCGGGACCAGGTTCCGGCTCCGGCCGGTCCACCAATTCAAATCCCGGCTGCGCGCCGGACTTATAAAGCGCTTTCACTGATACATCCCTTTCGTACCACCCCTTGAGCCTCGTTGCCCGGCTCTACGCTATCAAGACCGACGGGACTGCAGGATTCCAATCTTCTTCATGAGGGATGGCCTGTCGGCTTCACCCCACCGTTTTATCCACTTCCGGCGACGAGGGCCTGGTGGCCCATCCGTCCGGGCCGTCGGCTGCGAATACCTGACGATGTAGCCATGGCGTCATCCCCGCTGGGATTTTAGGCCGAGAGGCAGACATGGAGAAGTGCCCGTCACCCTTCGCATAGATAGATGCCTGCGACTGACTGAAAGAGAGTACTCATGACACAGTCCGGACCGCCCAACGCCGAAACCCGCCAAACTCCCCCGGCTACAGCCACCCTTCGCGCCCTGCAAGTGACCGCCGTTGTGAGCTTGCTGGCGCTGATCTCCCAATTCATCACCGCTGGCAACATCTTTTCCAGCAGTGTGGCCGCACTGAACCTCCACGGTGCCGGTGCAATTGCGATGCACGTGATCTTCGGACTAGCCACCTTGGCCGCGGCAGCGCACTGGCGTATCCGGCACGCACCGCTGTGGCCCGCAGTGGTCACCGCCGTGGTGTTCGTGCTCAGCTTCGTGCAAGCATATCTTGGCAGCGCAGCGACGCTGTGGGCTCACGTGCCTGGCGCGCTGGTGCTCACCATCGGCGTCGTATGGGTCACCTCATGGTCCTTTAGCCGCAGCGCGCGACACTGAGTGCTCGATGAACGCCTTGACGGTTGGTCGGCAGAGACGGTGAATCCGCCTTCGTGACGGGAGAGGAGCTGCCGCCGTAGGCACGAGGTATATTCCTTCCATCACCGCTGCATGCGGCAACCAGTTCGGCGCTGCCCCTCACCTCACTCGCATCCGACCCCCGGGGCAGCTGGCAACCGCTCCGCAGCCCCGAGGCCATCGACGACGTAGGCCGCTGAACGGTCCGCCGCCAGCCACAGTTCATGACCCTCGCGCCGATAGCCAGTGTCCTCGGCGTCCGCCGGCAGAACGACCTCGTCGTCGTAGGTTGTACGCGTCAGTTCGGCCTCGAACTCGCCGTCGGGGTCGCGCACGTACACCGCACCGCGCTCCTCCCCACCGAGGTACAAGAAGGTGAGGTCGTCCCAGCCGCAGTGTTCCGGGCCGGGTTGGGAGAGCACCATCGTGGTCGGCACCGTGCGGCCACGCTCGTCGGTCCAGAGGCCGAATCCCAGGTCCTCGGCTACCGCTGTGGGGAACTCAGCCGGGTCGCACTGTGCCCACGCCTCGATCCCCCAGCCGCGGTCGCCGGCGTAATTGCCGACGTCGGCAGCGGCGACGAACGCGACCTTGGTCTCGCCGTCGACGTCGTAGGACAGCAGCACCCGGCCACCGTTCTCGCGCTCCACCTGGTAGCCCTCCCCCGGAGTCGCGTATCTGGCATTCGGCTCCCCGGAGAGGTAGTTATCCAGCGCCTCCGCAGCGCTGTCCCCGATCTCGTAGAGGTCGCTTTCGAGGTAGTCAGCACCGCCCCCGGCGAACGGCTTACCCGAGCACTCGAGAGCCAGGCCGGCAGCGCCTGAGCGCTCCCGCACGCTCGCGCGGTCCGCAAACGACTGTGGCACCTTCATCGGTCCGGAGTAGGGCGTGGGAACCGGATCCCCCGCGCTGACCACGGTATGGGCGCCACACCCGGTAAGGAGCATCAGGACCGAGGATGCCCAAAGAACCGGGCTCGTCATGCACTGAGGTGAGCCCCTTGAGTTGATCACCTTCTCCCCCTTCCACATGCAGCACACTGGTCCCGGTACAACGGCCCACCGACAGGTCCGGTTCCCGGTTACCCAATGGTCTTACGGGGCTGTGAGATTTGGAACCGGATCTGTTGAAACACAGATTTGCAGTATTCGCAATGAAGGCGCAGCGACTCAATCCATGGCTGCCAATGGAAACGCCGCCGGCTTGATCCCCAGATTCTCGTCCCGTGATTGCCGTCCTGCCAGGGCGCTAGACTGCTGTGTGACCCTTCACGTTTTGTTTGGATAAGGGGCAGTAATGAATTCTCAACCGGGTCGTTTGCGATGAAGGCCAAGGATCATCCGACGGTGAGGCGCGCGTCCACTTGGTGGGCGACTCGAGCCATCGGGGCGGCGGGCCCAGCAGTCTTTTTTACGTTTTTAGCGGTTCGAGACCCGACAAACGAAACGCTTATATGGGCGGCGGCCGCCAGCGTCATTTTTGCGATCGTGATGGGCTTCTTCGTCGTGTGGCAGATAAAGCAGCTTCGATTCGAATATCGGTATAAAAATGAAGATAACGATGAGTGGGACCAGCGTTTCGAAGCTGAGTTATTGAAGTTGGGCATGACACCCGATGCTGCTGCCATGGCTATAGGCGTAGCAGCTGACAGCGGCGACAATTACGGCGATCCGAAAGAAGTGGCCCGTCGATACGCCGCAGCCAACCCGGATAAGCAATAGAGCGCAAGGCCTGAAACGCTCCCGTGCCGGGCACCCCCATCTAGGGGGCAAGCAACTGCTTGGCGGGAGTTCAAGGAAAGCAAGGGAAGGCTGCAGCTATGACAGAGAAGCAACGAACAAAGCCCGAGCAGGGGGCTGTTGATCTTCGCCGTCTTGGCCTTTACCGCCGGGACAGCGATCTCACCGCTTCTAGGCCTCAATCCCGGTGCTAGCCAGCGCATTCTGCGGATGACGTGGAGGACTGACCCGGCACGGCCTCGGAGGTCAGACGAGCGGTTCGTCGTCGGCCGGCGAGGCCGGCTGCTCGCTGAGCGCCCATTTGAGCTGGAACTCGATCTCCTCTTCTTCATCGCCGCGTTCATGCTCGATGGAGAACTCAGCCCGCGCCGGCACCCGAATGCGCTCTCCGGCGACCTGGATCCGGAACGAGCCTCCGCTCTCGAGTGCGTCCGCGAGGCGCCGTAGCTTCGCGACCACCTCGTCGGTGCCGTACACCCGCTCAATATCTCGTGATTCCTTGGCCACCGCGTTCCTTCCGTCCCGCTTGCACACTGCGTCTGTGAGCGACTATACCGCAACGTTTCTTGCCGCATCCCCGGCCGCTGTGGACGCAGTGATAACAGCGACTACCTTCACATAACCGGTTATAACCGGCGACGGCTGACAATCGAGAAGGCCCTCAGCTCCAAGGGTCAGAATCGATGGAACCAACCCTGTTCCGGTTTTCGCAACTTCTGACGGAGCGTGCCCATTGTGCCGTCTTGAGGTCGGACGCGTGTCGAATCCACCATGTAGACGCAGGTGGCACCCGGCGTCGGCCATGGTGCGGACCAAGGAGACGCGTCGACACTGGATGCCTATAGGTTCGCCCGTTTGGAAGTTCTGGACTTTGCAAGTCCGCAAGTTCCGGTGTGCTCGGATACCTTTTTCCCGACCGTAGAGGCGAGGGCCGCCTCGCTGAGCACGTCTTAGATGCGTCCGTCCAAGCCCCAACGCCGAATCAAGCTACCCCTTTTGTGAATGCACAGAAGCTTCTTCCGAATTATCTGTAGCGGCAACAGCCGTTGCCTCCGAATCGGCGTTGTCAGCGGTATTTCCCGTACCGTTGAAGTTTTGCAGTGTCGCGATGATGTCTAATCCGGTCGTGTCTTTCAAGAGTTGGAGTGATTCCTGAATCCCGGCAGCCACATTCCGGTTCAAGTGTCCGGCACCGTCCTGGGAAATGACGGTCATATTGTCTACGGCGCTCATCGGAGCTGCAATTTCCCTGGCGACACTCGGCAGCGTCTCGAGCACCCGGCTGATGACGGCGGCTTCGTTGAAATGGCTGTAAGCATCGGCCTGCGCCTGAATCCCGGCGGCTTCGGCTTCGCCTTTCCTCCTAATCACATCAGCGTCGGCTTCACCACGTGCCTTGTCTGCGTCTGCTTCGGCCTGCGCCGCGGCCAATCCTGCGGCCGCTTCCTGCTCGGCCTTGTATCGTTGCGCGTCGGCAGGCTTGCGTACCTCAGTGTTTAGTTCGCGCTCACGCAGTTCAGCACGCCGTTCGGCAACTTCCTGGTCTTTGAGAATGACGGCTTGATCCTGTTCAGCCTTGGCCAGCGGTCCTGCCGCGTTGGCTTCAGCCTGGGCCGCGTCAGCCTCCCGCTTCAGCTGCGCACGACGGATTTCCAATCGTTGTTCAGCTTCCGCGACTTTCTCGTCAGCAATTGCAGCAGCTTCAGCGGACTCTTGCCGCGTATTGGCTTCGGCAATATCGGCATTCCGGGCAACTTTCGCAGCCTCCGGCCGGCCGAGATTGCTGAGGTATTCCGTGTCGTCGTCAACCGACTGGATTTGGAATGTATCAATCATCAAACCCTGGTTGTTCATCGAGTGTTCGGCTTCCTCTTTCACCTTGCTGGCAAAAGATGCACGGTCCTTGATGATGGATTCGACCGTCAGCGTTCCGACAATGGAACGCAGCGAGCCGGAGAGGGTCTCTTGAGTGTAAGGGTCAATCTCATGCTGCTGGTCCAGGAAACGCTGCGCAGCCCTGCGCACATACACTTCGTTGCCGCCGACCTTGACCTGCGCAACGCCGGTCAGATGCAACTTGATTCCGTTCTCTGAAATACCCTCGATACGAAGGCTGACTTGACGGGATGCCAATGAAATGGAGTGCGCCCGTTCGGTGAAGGGGTTGATAAAAGCACGACCAAATACCACCCGCTGTTTCGCTTCTTCCATATCGGAATTTTCGGAAACCTGATCCCTACCGCTTTTCCCTGCAATAATCAGCGCTTCGGATGGCTTGGCGATCCGAAGCGAACGCATCAAAATAATTCCAATAATGGCGAGTACAACAACTACCGCCACGGTGACAATAATAAATTCCATATCCCCAGTACTTTCTATTGTTGCTGCATATACACCCAACCTACCCTCGATCGTGACCGGTAGGCGTCGACTAACGGACACACTTGAGAACTAGATCCACGGCGTAGTGCGGTGATGGATCCGCATACGGAATAGAAGAGATACCAAAATGAAGCTGCGATTCAACCCTATTTCTGGTTATCAGTTTCTGGAGGTGCCATTGTCTCCATAGTTGGAGCTTCGTGAAAGTTGACCATAAAAGAGGGTTTGTGATCTGCGCCATATTCTCGTGTTAGGTGCGAACCTGGATAAAAAGCACCGGGGCCGGTGACCGAACCCTTGACCACAATCTCGCCATCCTGCAACGCATCACTGGGCAGTAGATCCTCCCCGCCCCGCAGCCGGATCGTTCACTGTTCACATTGAGCTGTTGCCAAGGACGGGACAGTCCAGGAGCTGCGGAAGTTGAAAATTGACTACTTGGTCCAAGGGAGGACCTTTCGCATTTTCCGATGACGTTACAGCGTCAGGCACACAAGTCTTGGTACTGGAGGGCACACCATGCAGACGGATTCCTCATCAAGTCAGAGGTCGAAGTCCGAGAAGGTAATTGTCGGCTGGGCATGGCAAACACTTGGCCTAATTGCCTTGGTGGCGATTTTCTATGTGATCGCCTCCGCCACCCAGTGAGGAGTTCAGGCACCGGTGCATTCACTTGACTTGATCCCTGCTCACGGTCGTTCATGACGGCTATGCTCGCGTTGTAGGTGGAACCGCTTGGCAACGTTTTCCAGAAGGAAGAGGCCGATGAGGTTAGCTCCCCAGTCGTATCAGCCACAACGGGATCTCTACGACCCCAACCTGCCGGTGGGAGTCGTCGGACTCATTCTGGCGTTCTTCTTACCGCCGATTGGACTGCCAGTCAGTATCGTTCAGTGGGCCACTTATGGCATATACATCGGTTGTGCGGTCTTGCTCATGATGCTGGTAGTTCCCGTAGCCATCGCCTTTGGGGCCTGAACTGATACCAAGCGGCTTGAATATTCTTAGCCGCCATGCGTCAGGATGTGCCAGCAGAAAGCAGGGCTGCTTTGCTCGCACAAGCCGATCCTTGTTTGACACGCCGTTGCTGCGTCGCCTGTGGCGGGTCAAGCTGAGTATGATCTCGGCGTGCGTCGGGGAATCGCACGTCTGGAGGTCGCATGTCGGCCCCAACTCATTCAGTGCCTCAAAATGGACTCCTGGAGCGCACGGCTTGGTCGGCGCGGCCGACGGTATCCACCGCGCCAATAAATAATCGCCACTGTTCTCCCAAGTCCTTCAGCTGCCTGTGCCCCGAGTCCGTTAGCCCGTAGACCTTCCGCGCGGGACCCGAATCGCTCTGCTCCCACTGCGCCACAATGGCTCCTTCGTCCTCGAGCCGCACGAGCGCTGGGTAGAGCTGGGCACCCTTAATCGGTTGGAGCCCCGCCGACACTAGGGCCTGCGAGATGCCGTACCCATGCCGCGGTGCGACGGCGAGCACGCTGAGGATGAGCATCGGCAGTGAGGCCCGCTGCCACGCGGCAATGCTCACTGCCCCTCCCTCCACGGTCTCCGAACCCAGCCGCGGCCAAGAGCGCCAATGGCGACAGCGGCGAGAGCAACCGCCACCGGGATGCTCAACGTTGCCCAACTCTGGTTTGCCAGGACTAGCGTGGCGATCACCAGCGGACCACCCGTGGCAGCAATAGTGGAAGCCCACCAGCGCCGTGACCGCGCAATCTGATCGGACGCGGCCACTTCACGGGCCAGGGCCAAAGGGTGACCGAACTCCTCGAATGCCGAAGTCCCCTTAGATCCGAGCACCTGCTCGATCTCGAGGACGTGACCACGGGCGGCGCCGGCCGGCATCAGGCGGGCCCGCAGGCCGTCCCTGAAGCGGCGCAGCCACTCGATATCGTCCCAGCTCTCGCGGAGTGCTTGCTGCGGCATCCGGCCCCCGACCACGAGCACGATGACGCCCGGGGCAAGCATCGCCAGTGCCAGGAGCGGCACTGGTGCATTGCTCACCGCGATGTGCCCGGAACCTAGGTTCGCCGCGGCGGCGATGCCCGCGATAGCGATCGCCCCTGCCGCGGCCTGGGAACCGAAAGCTAAGACCGACCGTCCAGCGGAGAAGAGCGCTCGAGCTACGACCCATCCCACGGAGGCGGCCAGAACGCCCGCGGCGACCAAGGAGTGCGCGGTATCCATTTCGACCGACCAGCCATGGCGAATGATCGTAAGCAGCACTGCGACGGCGCCGACACCCACAAGCGTGCCCCCAACCTCCCGGAGCGCGGGTCGCAGCCCCCCGCCCAGCGAGGTCCGAACCGCTTCATTTACGGTCGCGAGCTCGGAAGCGTCCTCTGTCGCGAGCACGTCAGCGTTGCCGAAGAGTTCGGCTGCAGAGACCCCGGTCTCACGGAGCGCGTCGAGTAACTCATGCTCACGCTCTTCGAGTATGAGCACTGGAACATGTTTGCCGACCATCGACATCCGGTAGCGCTCCACCCACTTATGGTCCCCGACTGGCCACGCACTTACATCCATTGTTGTATCCTGTATCTAGATTGCAAATGTATCTAGATACAACCATATACGAGCGGACGTAAGCAACACCGCGATCGATTCGTCGTACTGGTCAGGGGTCATTACCAGGCAATGGCGGGCGGGGCCAGTCGTGCCGATTAGATTGCGAACAACCTGCCCGCTGGGGATCGACCACCGGCGCATGGACTGATAGCCAAGCAGCCAATACACGTCTTTTAGCGGCGGAATATCAGTGAATTATTGACGGGGACGTGGTTGGGAACGTATCGGTTCGGCTACGTTCCCAGTTGTCTCGCGCGGTGCGATGTGGAGGATGGCATACTACGGGCTACCGGCAGTACCAAGGCACAGCCGGACGACCCGAACTGCAGCGATATGTCATGAAAATACGAGTACTCCTCTTGACCAGTCTGGCTGTCTCTGCGATGACGGCAGGGTGCGGGAACCAGCAGGGAGACGCTGTCTTCGATGGCCCCATCTCCACTGGGCCGAATGGGGAGATCCTGCTGATAAATCCTGATAGCGGGTCGGACAACTTCGAGATGGAAGCAGCATTCGAAGGAACCTTGGCACTCGGCGACGGAAACTGCATCATCGGACGGACCACTCAGGGCCAGGAATCCACGTTGGTGTTCCCCGCCGATACACGGTTGCCCGGAAACGGATCGATGACCTTGAAAGTGGATGGACGCTCGATTGAGATCGTCGCTCCCGTGACCTTCGGCGGCGGCTTCCTCACGGGAGCACATCTCGAAATACTCTTGACGAACGCTCCTAAGGAATGCCGCCGTGCGGAGACGTTCTATGTGCAGAACATCCAGTAACTCGACCTCCGGGAACGAGCACGTGACAGAGGCGTGACCCCGGCTAATATCGCCGGTGCACCGACGCTGTCGAACGTGTCCGCGGCACCACCGCCCTCAACGGCCGATCCCCCCACGTCGACCTTGCGGATCAGGACCGGTCACTAGTGAACGACCGGCACCACAATAGGATCTTCAACGGGCACCGGAATGGTCGCCGGCTCATCCATCCGTGCGCATCAGGAAGCGGCCAGCGAGCCAAAATTCACGCAGCATCAGTGTCAATGCCCCGACGTAACAGAGAATGAGGAATATGCCGAGCCACAAGACTGTGCTGCTTCCGGATAGCATCTGGGGGATGAAGCCCAGCGGAATCATGGGCTGAATCAGAAGTTGAGTGGCAACATTCTTGCGCTGTTGCACCGCGGCGGCGCGAGTGATTTGAAGATGTTCTGCCTCCACCGGTTCCTTACCGAGTACCTGCCGTCTCACATGCTTCTGCTCATGGCTTTCCAACGACAGCGTCACGCTGACATTCCCAACATCGGCTGCCGGCCGGATTTTCTTCGCGTTGTAGACCACTCCACCAACCAAGGCGCCCACCACGGCCAAAAGGAGCCCGAACTGCAGGTTCAGCCGGTCCATCCAGGCGAGCCCGGTAAGGGCGGCGGTCCCTGCCGAACCCAACAGAACCAGGACAAGAAACCCGATGGGAAAGTATTGGAGAAAATAGGTCTTCAGTGCTGGGCCCAAACCGTTGTCGGCTATGCCTTTGGCTCTGCGGACGGCTTTGGACCACCGGTCATTGGACTCGGCCATCAGGCGGTCAATTCCATTCATGAGCCCACTTCTCCAGGGTTGGAGACCCTTGCCAAAGAGATCTCTCCTCAACTCTCATCAGTTGCGCCACCGGCTTCAACTTCATCTTCATACCGGTCCTCGTGATGAAACTGCTTGAGGGCTTTCCAGTGCAACAAGCCACAAACAATGGTGGCAACGACAGCAAATGCGGCCACGGCCA
Source organism: Arthrobacter monumenti (assembly GCF_054511255.1). Lineage (NCBI taxonomy): Bacteria > Bacillati > Actinomycetota > Actinomycetes > Micrococcales > Micrococcaceae > Arthrobacter > Arthrobacter monumenti. The sequence goes on from NZ_JBTNCY010000002.1 coordinate 206,747, forward strand.
GTTTTTCGTTGGTTGGGTCCCGCATTTGCCAAAAAAAGATCAGAACCACTGCCAGCCTCGCGAGCTAGATGCATTGAGATGCCCAGATAAAGGTGGCGCGGCGCACCGTTGGGTGATTCTTGGCCCCCATGGTGGAGAACATTCATGGAGAACGCTTGGTAGAAATCCCATCACTGCCCCTGTCGGTAAGCTCCCCAGCGGATTTCGCAGCAGTCTATAGCGCCGGGCACGAGGTGGCCATGACGGGCTCAGGAGTCCAGTTTCGTTGAGATCTGTCCCAAACGTTGTCGAGAATTCTCCGCACGATGCATTGCTCACCTACTGACCTAGCTCGTGTTAGATGAGCCGGACAAATGATCGGCTTGCGGGGCCCCACGATCGGCTGACGACCATGCGAAGAGGGGGGCAGATTCAAGTGTGCAGGGTCGTTCGATCGTCAATCTGCGAACTTGATGGTGGTGACTTCGAACTTGGCGCCCCGGCAGGTCGCGGTCACGGTCACCTGCGGCCGATTCTTCACGGCTAAGGCTTCTTTGAGAAACGATGGGGTCGGCACCGGATCTGTGCTGCTGGTGACGCGCGCATTGAGTTCTACGCGCGACCAAGTATCCAGGTTCAGCCCCTTGCCGCGGGCGGTGGTGAATGCCGCGGTATAGGGAACTGTGAGGTCGTAGTCTCCCTCATCGGGCATGGCCCCGTCGTCGACGACGATATCCCACGTCCCGGTGAACTCCACCGGTTGTTCACACGCTACGGGCCGGGAAGCGGCCTTGACCAAGGCTGGCCACTCATCCATTTTCAGGGACGTGTTCACGTACACCGAACCGCGTCTGCCTTGGCCTAACAACACCGCCTGATCAGTACTGGTATTGGGCAGGGTGAACAACTCACCTTGGTACGACGTCTGTAGCGGACGACCGTCACAGTCGCCGAAATGCGCACTGCCCAACGAACGGCCAGGCCGCGGCATCGAGGCCACCGCCACCGCCCGGTACACCGCGTCGTCGTAGCGGACCCTGACCGTACACTCTCCCTCCATTCCCTGGTGGGGCGAGCACCCCGCGACGCTGACCCCCGTTACGAGAACACCGATCACGCCCCAGGTCACAGCACCGACTCTTCGACGCATCCGTGACCCCTTCCGGCTCGTATCGATGATGCTACGCGCCTTAGTGGCGGTTCGGGCTCCAAAAACGATCAATGGATATGTGGTGTCAGCCCGAACCGACCCCGACGGCGTCTTAGTCTGCTGCGCAGAGGGCGAGTGTCCCTGTGGTCAACGAATGACATAAAGACGTGCTACCGCGCATCCGAGTAATCTCGTCCATCGGCCAGCGTTGAAGTATCGGAAAGACAAACGGTCTGAAATTCCTTTCATGGGCTTGTGGACGGCGCTACCGCATCCCGCTTCGGTGCCGATCTTCAGTCATCGACCGGATGCGCAGGGAGGAATTGGCGAATGCAACTGCAACGAGCAGATAGAGAATGGCCGAAATCATTGTGAGCGCCGGCTCCGTCTGGATCGTCCAGTTTGTCATCAGCAAAGGGACCGCTTGGACTGTGAATATTGCCGCCACCACAAACCCGGACGTTGGTTTGGCTGTCAGCTTCCACAATGGACGGGGCGTAAGCGGCTCGCCTTCACCCCGGAATATCCGTACAAAGATGGCCACCATAGCCAACGTAAGCGCGAGAACAGTAACGATTCCAACTGCTGCACCGGCTATCAGTGTCACCGCAACACCCAAAAAGATGCTGAATATCCATCCAAAAACTAGATAGTTCACTTTAGTTGCATTAGAAGTCACATAGCGTGCCATTTTGTCCCGATCACATCGTGCCAAGCAAGAGCTGACGAGTCGAAGCCGCGATGATCATCCGCTCTGCCAGCTCACATCGCGATTATGAAGAGAAGCATATCCAGCAGTGGTCGGTTGGGGAACACATATTTGTCGTCTTCGTGTCAGCAAAACATTGACATCCAGCAGGGCCATGCGTCCGACGGGCAGATGGTGGGCTCAATAGATCACCGCAATCGCCTTCTGCTACTCCGCCCTTCGATTGCCGAGCGCAAACTGAGCTAGCTGATGTGGAGCCGGCACCAGCTACACAGCCTTCTGGCCATTTTTAAGTTATCGCTTCGCAACCTCTCAACTCTCGCCTTCATATGATCTCGCGGTTAGCGTGATACCAACGTAGTTTCATGCCAGACAGGGACCTAATGCGCACATTGGCCGGACTGACCGCTGGTGTTGTCGTACTGCTGGCGTTGGCCGGCTGCAGTAACGATCCGAAGCCTGGAATATCTGCTCTCGAAGTTCCACCGGGCACGGCTGACACTTTCGGCAGCGACGCCGACGCTTTAGACATTGCAGCAGACAGCATTCGATTGCTGGTGGAAGAGGACGGCTACGCGTTTTATACCGCAGCGCCGGATAATCCCGAGAACGGTAACGTGTGCCTGGTCATCGAGACCCTCGAAGCAAACACCCTATCTGCCGGGTGTACCAAGATCCCCAGCGCGACCCCCTTGGAGGTGACAGTCTCTGGCGTACGAGCGAAGCTGGTGGTTGATGACTATGACGCGGGCAAGGAGCTGTCTGAGGGCTGGCGGCAACTGCACCAGAACCTGCTGGTACTCCTCTAGCTTCGTTGGAAACTGAAGATCGGTAGACCGGCATGATCACCAGACGCGGGATAGTTGAAGACGTCGTCCTGCTGCTTTTCCTGAACGGCGTACTGCTCATCATGCTGCAGGAGCGCTATGACTTCGTTCTGATGCCGACCGGATCGATTATCGGTCTAGCCGGCGCCTCGCTGCTCATCCACGGAATCCGGCTCCTTCGAAGGCAGTACCGGCCGCGGGCAATCCAGAAACGTTGCCACCCGAAAGCCAGACCTCCAGGAACGCATGAATGACACCCATGGTCTGGGCCCAATATCCGGCCGCATTAACCCGGATGAGCTCTCGGCTGCCATTGAGTTCGTCTTTGCATCCACGCCGACGGGCCGGGAAATGCGGATGGCATCGGTCAGCGTGGAGGATGGGACAATCGCCGTCGTCTTCAAAGGCAGCGAAGAGGATGGCGGCGGCCCGTTTGGTGCCCGGCTGCCGGCTCCGGCCGTGATCGGCGACGAAGCGTGGGAACGCTACCCGGATCCAGTAGACCTTGAAGAGTGGGCAACGTATGCCGTCCTGGTCCTCATCGTTGAGGAATACGACACCGGGAGGTTGGAGGGCCGGGGTATTGTCGAGGACGGAATTTTCTGGCTTCAGGTCCAGTAGGGAAGCCGGTTCTTCCCGCTACGATGAAGCGTATGAGGCTCGGCGGCATTGCCAGACAGGCAGTACTGACTGTCCTTTTTGCTGTCGCCGCGGCCACGTTGTGGCTGATCTGGTTTATCTGGCCGGTCCAGTTGGGGTTGGGAAGCCGGGTTCCGGCCGCGGTGTGGATGATCGGGTTCGCCGTGTCGGCGATTGTCCTGATGATGTTCGCATGCCGAAATCTCCACCCGGCCGTCGTGTGCCTGGCCGTTCCCGCAGCCTTCACCCTGGGATTCGCCCTCACCCTGGTTCCTGCAGATTCCACCGGTCTCTCGCGTATAGGGCTCATGCTGGTGGGGCTTGCCAGCTTCACTGTCATTCCCCTCGTGGTGCTCGTCTATACCGGGATCCGCAGCGAAACCTCAGCGACGGCAAAATAAGCTGAGTTCGCAGATCCCTTGGGCACTTCGATCATTCAAATACGGTCAGAAGCTCGGGCGGTGGATGGGCATCGCCCTCAAACCAGGAGATTTCGACGCCGTCCACCAGCCCGTTCCGGTGCCACACCAGCAGCATGACGTTATCGTCCGCGCCGGTCGCCTGATCGATAGCGTTGAAGGCGATGGGGCACTCGGTCTTGCGGGGGATCCGCGGGGTGTCGGCGGTGACCACTATGTCAAAGCATCCATGGTCGCAGTGTTCACTCCTGCGCACCCGCGAATGTGCAAACTGAGCCTCCAGGACAGGCCCGTACTCCTCGCTGACGCTGACCATCCCTGCGTATAAGCGACGGTGTGCGGGACATGGCTCTTCCCACGGCGTTGACTGCTGCTGATCCGGCTCACCGACGGCACCAGCCATCCTTCCACCGTGATCCTCCTCGTACCTGCGATTCGTGCGGCGCTCCAGCACGAAGACCGAGATCGACAGTGCGCCAGCTCCGAGTGCCATCACGATCCGCGGTCGCTGGGAACCTAACGACCGCACCTTGTTCTCAAGCCAGCCATCAACGCGCACAGCCGACCCGGCGAACCTGTACATCAGGGCCGCACCACCTGCCGCCATACCAATACGGATGGGAAGAGTGGGGATCTCCTGCCTGCCGTCGCGCGGCCAGGCCGACAGCTCCAGAGCCGTAAAGGCTGCTAACCCGGTTCGGTAAGGGAGCCACCCGGACTCGGAGGGCAGAACGGGACGGGCAAGGGTTCCGACTGCGGCCACCACCGTGGATACGACGCCGTACTGGACGCTCCCGGAGTCACCGAGAGCGCGCAGCTGGGACAGAAAATCTGGCATGAAGTGAGCATACCGGGCCATGGCGATCCATCAGCAGCAATTCCCGTCAAGCCACCCCCGGGACGCCTGGACGACGTGGCGCCAGGCTTCCTCCATGCGATGGCCGAGCACGTTTCAAAATATGACGCCGGGGCAGGCGTTGGTTTCGGCCGTCATCTGGACGGCGCTGGGAGTGGGTCTCGTGGTGCTACGAGCGGTGGTAACCGATGAATCGCTGATGCTGGCTTGCAGGTGATCGGAGCGGATCAGCGCAGCTGTACGTTTCCGCGCGCACTCCGGAGAGCAGGTTTGGCGCTTGGCTGGTACCTCTGCGGATTGACAAACCGCGCACGCTGCGATCTCCGTACGTTCAACAACAAACGAGACCCTTCCCATATGTCGATCGGTTCGCGGGATGCTTAACCTGTTCTGCTATGCCGGTGTATCTCTTCCAGTGCGCTTTCGGGCCTCTGCGATCTGTAAAGCGGCTTGTGCGGCAGTGAGGTGGGTGGTGTCGACGACCTCAGCCTCGTCGTGCAACCATGAGCTGGCTGCCTCGGCGTAGGGCTCCAGATACCTGAGGCGGAAGGCAGACGGGGGCATATGTTCCCCCTCAATGCGCGCACGGAGGGTTGTTTGATCAGCGTGGAGAACGAAGTGGTGGACCGGAATGGAATGGCTGGCGAGGCCAGCGCTGATCTCGCGCCAGTACGGCTCGACCAGGACAGTCATAGGCATTATCAACGTGCCGCCGGTGTAGTCGAGAATGCGTCGGGCGGTTTCGACGACGAGAGGCCGCCACGGCTGCCAGTGCTGGAAGTTGTCTGTCATCGGCAGCCCGGGTGTGATGTCCATGAGTGTCTCGCCAACCTTTTCGGCGTCGAGCACCCGTGACTCCGGGATCAACGGCTGCACAAGCGCAGCGGTCGTCGTCTTGCCGACTCCGTGAGTGCCGTTGAGCCATATGATCACAAAACCCAACGGTATCGCGAACCCTCGGCCAATGCCTCAGAAACGCGACGAAGGTCCGAATCTGCGCCGGTTAGCTCACCGCAAATCGACCTTTGATGCGGAAGGAGCGAAAAAGGGCGGATCTAAAGCGTGTTGCACCATGGGTGGTCAGGATGGGCGACTTGCAAGGCCGACCCGAGCCATCGTCGGTCGGGCTCGTCCAGCAACGGTAGGCACGATTCGAAGTCCGCCTGATCCTTTGGCCGGAGTCCAGGAGCTTTGTGCAACAACTGGACCTCGGGCCGCAGATAGTCAACCCCATCGCGGGTCCAAAGAAGGTCCTCGGTCGGGCGACTGACACGCCCATCCCGTTTGTAGGTCCACATCGAATTGGCTTCGTCCATGAGAATGACGTCATACTCCCACGGCTCGGCCCCGCCAGTACGCGTCCACAGATTGCTGCAAGTGGATGGAACCGGTTCATTCACGTCACCGACCAGAGGACGTAAGGTTCCTTTATCAGCGGCCCACAAATCGAAGCGGGAGTTGAGGTGCTGTCGCAGGAGGACGATGTCGGATCGTGGGATGCTGACGTCCAAGTCGCCATGTGAGCGGTGTGTTCCGGTGAAGGCTTCGATCGCCCACCCGCCAGCGACCCACCACCGTCCCGGGTATCCTTTGAATAGTTCGACCGCATCAGCCGGGGCTCGACGACGCCACGGCCCGTACAATCGAACGATTTCCTCGTCGTTGAGCACGCTCCAAGTCTAAACAGCTCATCATTGCACCGGCACCATAAAGCGATCCCCATCGGGTTGTTTTGCCCTAGAGAGTTTCAAAGCAGGCAAAGTGTCGACTGTTGAGTAATAAACAACGATTCGTCGTGAACACTGCCTCCTACCACTGGTAGCTCTCCACTGGGTGAGATGTGTTCGTAGTAGCCCAACTTGTTACCCCAGGGATCCGCGAAGTCGAGGAACGCCACCGCTCCAGGCAATGCCGTCATCCAGGAGACCTCCATCCCGCTTTCTGTGAGCCGTGCATGCATGGCATCAAGATCATGCACCCCGAACCGAACACGGTTCAGTAGTGGTTGTACTTCACCTTGATGACGCCGACGAGCCGCAGCAGTTGTACCTCCTGTACGCATACGCCGCGTTCCATGGTTCGGGGGTGGGCGCGGCGCTCCTCAATGCATTTATCGAACGCACCGCGCCTGCTCGCTCTGGGTCACCGACCCCAACCCGCGTGCACAAGCCTTCTACCGAAGGAATGGATTCCTCACCGACGGCGCGGTGTCCGGCTGACGCGACGCTGATTCTGCGGAATGGTTAGCCGTCCAGATGAGCCAAACCGGCAGCGCCGTGCCTTGAACGGGTCCGCGCTACTCGGTATCGTGCAACGCATGCCCATCAAACTCGAGAACGTCGGGATCGCAGTCCGGGACCTCGATGCGGCGATCGCCTTCTTCACTGACCTCGGGCTGGACGTCCTCGGCCGTGACACGGTCAGTGGAGAGTGGACCGACATCGCCGTCGGTCTCGACGGCAATCACGCCAACATCGCCATGCTTCAGACGCCGGACGGCAATGGTCGTCTCGAGCTCTTCGAGTACATCCACCCTGACGCGATCGAGACTGGGCCCACCCTGCCTAACGAGATTGGCATGCACCGCGTCGCCTTCTCGGTCGACGACATCGACGAGGCCCTCGAGATCGCTGCCAGGCACGGCTGCCACCCGCTGCGCGGCGTGGCGACCTACGGCGACGCCTACAAGCTCACCTATTTACGCGGCCCTAGCGGCATCCTTGTGATGCTCGCCGAGGCGCTGAACAAGAGCTGACTAACATTTAGCAATCCAATCCAGAGAAGTGCTCGAGCCAGTTGTGCTGAGCACTTTTAGGCATCGTCGTGGACTTGCCGGCACCGTTCGGGCCGAGGAACCAAGTTATGGTGCCGGGCGCGTTGGTGATGCGGTGGGCCTGTGTGCGCGTCCGATAACCTGACCTGCCGGTATGGGCCTTGGAAGGCCCCTACCGGCAGGTCAGTGGTAGTTGGAGTCCCACCGCCAGGGACCCCACGCCGCGGCACCGAGGCAGATGGCTCCGAACGGGACGGGCACTGCTCAAGGGTTCACGCTTGTTGCTGGGCGCGAACGGCTTCACGGTCCGGGCTGGTCGGCGTGGTCGGCATGGTCGCCGACGGGGCGGTGCGGGGCCAGGCCCGGGCAGAGCGCAGGATAAACGCCAGGATCAGCACCTCGATGCCGATGGAGAGGGCGTAGAAGGAGGCCCATTCCCAGTTCGTCGATGCCGCGTTGAACACCATGACGGGGATGTAGAGCGATGCCACGACGAGGTTCGTGGCGCGGTTCGCACGGGCGGGCAGTGTCATGGAGAGCAGGATCATCAGGGCCGGGATCCCTATGACCACGACGAAAATGGTCAACAATGGCCCGCTGATGTCGAACACATAGATGACGCCACCCCGGATCTGGTCGATGGCGCCGGGCTTGTAGAGGTGGAAGTAGTCGATGTAGATGACGAAGAACATCAAGCTGGTCCAGGCGGCGGCGAGCTTGGCTTGCACCGGCATCCGCAGATGCTCCAGCGTGGTGGCGGGTTGATGTGTTCTCATCATGGGCTCCGTTGTTGTGATGAGGATCGGAAGGTCCTCGGGGTTTCGTCCAACGTGCGACTTACGGTTGTAAGGCACGATCACAAGTGTAGCCTTACGCGCGTAAGTGCGCAAGAATGGGGAAATGACGCGACCCACACCACTGAGCAGGAAGAGGATCATCGACGCCGCCGCCGCAGTCGCCGACCGCGCGGGTGTCGCCGCCGTAAGCATGCGCAGTGTCGCGAAGGTGCTCGGCGTCGAGGCGATGTCGCTCTACCATCACGTTCCAAGCAAGGAGGCGCTGCTCGACGACCTCGCCGACTGGGTATTCGAGAGGATCGAACTGCCCCAGGTCGGCGGTACCTGGCGGGAGGCCCTGACCGACCGGGCACGATCGGCACGATCGGTGCTCACCGCTCATCCGTGGGCGCTCGGGATGATGGAATCTCGTCCCAACCCCGGCCCAGCGCTGCTGCAACACCACGACCGTCTCCTCGGCGTGCTGATGACAGGGGGCTTCAGCCCCGCGCTCGCAATACACGCGTTCTCCGCGATCGACGCCTACGTGCACGGGTTCGCGCTGACCGAGACGAGCCTGCCGTTCGAACCGGGGGACGGCGCCGAGGGAGCGTTCGCCGTCAAGGTCGCGGCGTCGGCGGAGCTGTATCCGCACATTGCGCGCTCGCGCGCCGAGCTGCTGGGCGATGGCGCTTACGCGTTCGCGGACGAGTTCGACTACGGGTTGGAGCTGCTGCTGGAGGCCCTGGAGCGTCGGGTCGCCGACGAGAGCCCCGCGCTACGCGAGCGTTAGCGCATCCGCCTGCGCGAGTACGCTGTCCGGGCAGCAGGAGGGCGGACGTCTTCACCGAACGGCGAGTGATTGCGCGCCCCGGCGGGCGCGACTAGCGTCGGTGCATGAGAGCGATCGTCTATGACCGCTACGGGTCACCCGATGTGCTGCGGCTCGACGATGTCGTCACGCCGACGCCGGGGAGAGGCCAGGTGCTCGTGCGGGTGATCGCAACCTCGGTCAATCTGAGCGATTGGGAGGGGCTGCACGGGTCGCCCGCCTATGCCCGATTCGGCGGCCTGTTCAGACCCGGCCGCCGCACGCTCGGTTCGGACATCGCGGGAGTGGTCCAGGCAGTGGGCGCAGGGGTCACGTTGTTCCGGCCCGGTGACGATGTCTACGGCGACAATCTCGGCCTGAAAGGCGGTTTCGCGGAGTACGCCGTGGCGCCCCAGCACGCTCTCGCTCTCAAGCCGGCCGGACTCTCATTCGCCGAGGCGTCGACCCTGCCGCAGTCGGGGGCGATCGCGGTGCAAGCAGTTGCGCGCGCTAAGGCCGGTGAGCGGATGCTGATCAACGGCGCCGGTGGAGGAACTGGGGCGTTCGCGCTCCAGCTCGCCGCTGCTTCCGGCATCCATGTCACCGGCGTGGACAACGCCGGCAAACTCGACTTCATGCGATCCCTGGGAGCCGCCGAGGTCATCGACTATCGCGCCGACGACTTCACGCGTACCGGTCCGTACGACCTCATTATCGACCTCGTCGCCCGGCGGTCCGTGTTCGCGTATCGCCGTGCGCTCGCCCCTGGTGGCACCTACCTGATCGTCGGTGGGACGACGCGCGCCCTGCTGCGAGTTGTGACGGTAGGCGCACTGATCGGCACCATGACGGGTCGGCGTATGGGGGTTCTCGCCGTCAAGCCGGGTCCGGCGCACTTCTCGCCTCTTGCCGACCGATGCATCGCGGGAGATGTCCGTATCCACATCGACCGCGTGTTCCCACTCGAGCAGGTGCCCCAAGCGCTCACCTACGTCGGCGACGGCCACGCACTCGGCAAAGTGGTGGTCGAGGCGCGGACAGGTGCCGATTGAAGACCGCGCGAACCTACGAGAGGGTCAATTCCAACATTTCGAGGAGCAGGACGATCACGACCGCCGCGGCAAGGTACAGCCGTAGATTCTGGATATGGAATCTCGCCCCGACCCCTGCCCAGCGCTGCTGCAACACCACGACCGCCTCCTCGCGGGAAAGGCGAGGCCGCAGGCGCCGACAGATACGGGCTGGACACCCCTGACCGCTGAGTAGACGAAAATGTCACCCGGCGAAGATGCGGCCACGCTGAGGAGTGATTTCCACAACCCCTATCCGAGCATGCCGCCTGGCGCCGCCGTTGATCTCGTGACCTTCACAGTCCAGCAGTCAGGTTCGTAGAGCGAGCCGCATCTGGCTCTGGTTGTCAAACACCGGATCAGCACGGCATCTGCACCCCGACCGATGATGCTTTTGCTTTCTAGAACGCCAATAGCTGTGGCGGCTTCACGGGTCAAATATCCGATTCCTTTAATTCCGCCAGCACCATTGACAGATACCCCTGGGGGGTATATTTTGAAGGTGTTGGCAGACCCGCTCATCCTTGGTTCACACAAGCGGCGACAGGTCCTCCACCCCAACATGAAAGTGCAACTTAGCGATAACACAACACGTCTGTAGGACTTCCCTTCACTTGTCGGGGGCGATGTCATTTCGGACGAACGGCCCGCCTTTGAACGGGCTCTCACTTCATCCGAACATCTCCAAGTCTGGAAACATCCCCATGTCACAGGTCAGTCGTCAGCTCCCGAACACCACGAGCCACGCAACCCAAGGAGCACCCGAAAAACGCCGCCAGCCATTTCGGCGCACACTAAAAGCCACCGGCGTCATCGCTCTCACCGCACTGGGAATAACTCTTGCATCCACAGCGGCCAACGCACTTCTGGAACAGCAGGAGAAGTCGAGTACCGCTCAGTACGGTGACCTGGTGGAAGTCGCCGGCGGCGAGGTTAACGTCGTTCGGGCTGGCACCGAAGGTGCACAGCCCCTGGTCCTGCTCAGCGGTCTGGGCACAGTAGCTCCGGCGCTGGACTTCGCCCCCTTGATCAGGGAACTCGATGCTTACGATGTCATCGTCGTCGAGGGCTTCGGGTACGGCTACAGCGACATGAGTGCACGTGATCGGACCGTGGAGAATATCAGCACTGAGCTCCACGAGGCCCTCTCCACACTCGACATCGAGAAGCCATACGTTTTGGCTGGACACTCGATCGCGGGCTTATACACACTGGACTATGCGAACCGGTACCCGAGCGAAGTATCCGCCGTTATCGGCATCGACCCCAGCGTGCCTACCACCCAGCTAGCGAAAGATTCCGCGGCTAGCGGCGGCATCAATATCATCGGGATACTGTCCACAATTGGCTTGGTTCGAACAGCGGTCTCGGTCGCGCCCAGCCTGGTGGACCCGCCAAGCGACGACTACACCCGGGCCGAATTAGAACGCAAGCGCCAAATGACAATCTGGGACTACGGCAACGCGGCGGTCGCCGACGAATCCGCCCGGGTCGCCAGCAATGTCGCAGCACTCCAGGGAGTGACCTACCCGGAGGACTTGCCCGTTCTTCACTTCCTCGCCAGTGACAACGTGGCCCAGTCTCCCGACTGGCTCGAGTCGCACAAGAACCAGCTCAAGAACGTCAAACGCCACAAAATCGTCGAGCTCAAGGGCCCACACAACCTGCAATGGACCCAGTCGAAAGCCATGGCCCAGAAAATCACAGAATTCCTTCAGGACAGTGCCGCATCTCAGGTTCCGCCTACACCCCTTGCGGCGGCGACCGAAACGACCTAGGGGAACTAGAAAACGCCTACAGGCAGCCGAGTGACACCACATAGTGGCGCCACTCGGCTCCTCGCAGGCGCTGTCATCCCAGCCCTTCGGACGTCCAACGCGAAGAGTTCAGGCCAGGATCTGTTCAAGGCTGTCCTCGCCGACCTTGCGAAATACGGGATGGTCGTCGGAGGAGGCAAGCATGGCCGTCGACATCGTCAACGCCCAGCCCTTGGCTCGTTTCCAGGTATCGCTGTCGATACTGCCGTGTTCGTTGAGGCGGGCGATGAATCTGTGCCGGCCTTCGCCGTCGAACGTCAGCCAGGCGGTGGCCAGATCAGTGGCCGGATCGCCGGCGGTGAGATCGCCAAAATCGATGACCGCTCTCAGCCGGCCGCGGTCGAGGAGAATATTCGCGGGATGCAGATCACCGTGCAACCACAGTGCGGGACCGCGCCAACCGCGCACGCTGCTGAGTTCATCCCACAATGCCGCGACTTCGCAGCGGCGGGGTATTGCCCCGCTGGCCAACCGTTGAGCGACGGCGGCGTGCCGGGTCCTTAACGGGACGCCGCGCACGGGATTATGCGGTGCGTCGGCCGGGGCCGGGTGGTGAAGCTCCGCGACGAAATCGGCGAGGCTCTCCGCCAGCTCGGTCCGCTCGGCGATGGGAACTTCAGCGGCCTGGACACCGTCGAACCAGGGGCAAACGGACCAGGCCCAGGGATAGTAAGCCGTCGGGCTTCCGGTCCGGACGGGAGCAGGCACATCGACCGTCACGCGGGCCGCCATCGTGGGCAGCCAGTTCTGTTCGTTCAGGACCAGTTGCGCGGCCTGCTGCCGCCGGGGAACGCGGACAGTCAGTCCGGTTCCGAGCCGGAAGATGACGTTATCCCAGCCGTTCGCGGCCTGCTCCAGCGGGAGGTCCGCTAAATCCGGGTGCTGGTCAGTGAGCAACCGGCGGACCAGTTGCTCACTGACGTCAATTTCGGCAGCAGGGACGTTAGCCATTGACGCCGAGGCGTTCCAGGATCAACTCCCGGACACGTCCGGCATCCGCCTGTCCACGGGTCGCTTTCATCACGCCGCCGACAATGGCGCCCACTGCTTGAACCTTGCCGCCACGGATCTTGTCCGCCACGTCCGGCTGCGCCGCCAAGGCGCCGTCAATTGCCTCGAGCAGGGCGCTGTCATCCGACACGACGGCGAGTCCGCGCTGCTGCACGACCTCGGTCGGGGTGCCTTCACCGGCCAGTACGCCGTCGAGCGCCTGGCGGGCCAGCTTGTCGTTGATTTTTCCGGACTGGATCAACTCGTTCAGCTCAATAATCGTCGCCGGGGTGACGCCCAACTCCGCCGGATCCACTTCAGCAACCTTGGCCCGTCGGGAGACCTCACCCATCCACCATTTACGCGCGACGGCGGGACTCGCCCCGGCAGCGATGGTTTCCTCGATCGAGTCCATCAGACCGGCGTTGACCACGTCCCGGAATTCCTCGCCGGAGTAGCCCCAGGCCTCCTGGAGCCGCTTGCGCCGTTCCGCCGGCGGCTCGGGCAGCTGCGCCCGGAGTTCCTCAATCCACTCCTTGGTAGTGACGACTGGGACCAGATCCGGCTCGGGGAAGTAGCGGTAGTCGTCGGCGTCGGACTTGGGCCGGCCCGACGTCGTCGAACGCGTGTCCTCGTGCCAGTGCCGGGTCTCCTGGACCACCGAGCCGCCGTCGTCGAGCAGGGCGGCCTGGCGCTGGATCTCGAACCGGACGGCGTGTTCGACCGAGCGGAGCGAGTTGACGTTCTTGGTCTCGGACCGGGTCCCGAACTTCTCCTGGCCGTACGGGCGCAGCGACACGTTGGCGTCGCAGCGCACGTTGCCGCGTTCCATCCGGGCGTCGGAAACATCCAGGTTCTTCACGATCTCCCGGATGGCGGCGACGTAGGCCTTCGCCAGTTCCGGCGCACGTGCACCGGCACCTTCGATCGGCTTCGTCACGATCTCCACCAGCGGAACGCCGGAGCGGTTGTAGTCAACCAGCGAGTACTCGGCGCCCTGGATGCGGCCGGTCGCGCCGCCCATGTGCGTGAGCTTCCCGGCATCCTCTTCCATGTGGGCGCGTTCGATTTCGACCGTGAAGACGGTGCCGTCCTCGAGTTCGATATCGATGGCGCCGTCGAAGCAGATCGGATCGTCGTACTGCGAGGTCTGGAAGTTCTTTGGCGTATCCGGATAGAAGTACTGCTTCCGGGCAAAGGTGCAGGATTCGGCGATCTTGCAGCCGAGCGCGAGTCCGATCTTGATCGAGTACTCAACGGCCTGCTTGTTTATCACCGGCAGCACGCCGGGCAGGCCGAGGCACACCGGAGTCACGTTCGTATTGGGCTCGTCGCCGAAGACGTTTGGAGCAGACGAGAACATTTTGGTCTTGGTGTTGAGCTCGACGTGGACCTCGAAACCGAGCACCGGGTCGTACTTGGCGATGGCGTCGTCGAAGGACACGATCTGTTCTGTGGCGGTTGCCATCTACTTTGCTCCTTCGGTCTGCAGCCGGCTCTCGGCCAGCTCCGGGGCCTGGGCCAGCAACGGTCCGCCCCACTTCTCTTCCAGCATCGTTTCGAGCACCGCGCCCACCCGGTACAACCGGGCGTCCTCGCGGGCCGGAGCCAGGAGTTGGATTCCGACCGGCAGGCCATCCTCGGAGGCCAGTCCGCCGGGCAGCGACAGCCCGGGTACACCGGCCAGATTCGCCGGAATGGTGGCAACGTCGTTCAGGTACATTGCCAGCGGGTCTTCGAGCTTCTCCCCCAGCTTGAACGCGGTGGTCGGCGCCGTCGGCGAGATCAGGACATCGACCTGGGAGAAGGCCGCGTCAAAGTCACGCTGGATCAGCGTACGGACCTTCTGCGCCGAGCCGTAGTAGGCGTCATAATAACCGGCCGACAGGGCGTACGTTCCGAGGATGATGCGCCGCTTGACCTCGTCACCGAAGCCAGCCTCGCGGGTGGCACCCATGACGCGTTCGATCGTCGTCGGACCGTCCGGCAGCACGCGGTTGCCAAAGCGGACGCCGTCGTACTTGGCCAGGTTGCTGGAGGCTTCCGAAGGCATGATCAGGTAGTACGCACCGAGGGCGTGGTCGAAGTTCGGACAGGAGACCTCGACGATTTCCGCGCCGGCACCGCGCAGCAGGTCCAGCGATTCCTGGAATTTGCTGCGGACACCGTCCTGGTAGCCGTCGCCGTTCAGCTCCTTGATGACGCCGATGCGCAGTCCGGAAACATTGCCCATTTTGGCCGCCTCGACCAAGGGTCCGACCGGATCGGTCAACGAGGTGGAATCGGCCGGATCATGGCCGCCAATAACTTCATGCAGCAGCGCGGAGTCCAGCACCGTCCGGGTTACCGGGCCGATCTGGTCCAGCGAGGAGGCCATGGCGATCGCGCCGTAGCGGGACACTCCGCCATAGGTAGGCTTCACGCCAACGGTTCCGGTCATCGCACCGGGCTGGCGGATCGAACCGCCGGTGTCCGTACCCAGTGCCAGTGGAGCTTCGAATGAGGCGACGGCGGCAGCTGATCCACCGCCGGATCCGCCCGGAATCCGGTCCAGGTTCCACGGGTTGCGGGTGGGGCCGAAGGCGGAGTGCTCGGTGGAGGAACCCATCGCGAATTCGTCCAGGTTCGTCTTGCCCAGCATCGGCATTTTCGCCGCCCGGAGCTTCCGGACAACCGTTGCGTCGTACGGGCTGAGCCAGCCGTCCAGCATCCGGGAGCCCGCCGTCGTCGGCTGTCCCTTGGTGACAATCAGGTCCTTCACGGCGATCGGCACACCGGCCAGCGGATGCAGCTCTTCACCCTTGGAGCGTGCGGCGTCGACCTCGGCGGCGACGGCGAGCGCTTCGTCCGTATTGACGTGCAGGAAAGCGTTGATGGAGCCGTCGACGGCGGCAATCCTGTCGAGGTGGGCCTGCGTCAGTTCGACGGCGGTGACCTCCCCGGCGGCCAGCTTGCCGGACAGTTCTGCGGCGCTGTTATTGATTAGTTCACTCACGTATTAGTCCTCATCCAGAATTGCTGGAACCTTGAAACGCCCATCGGCGGAATCCGGGGCACCGGACAAGGCCTCCTCGTTGGTCAACGTCTCGCCCACCACGTCCTCGCGGTAGACGTTCGCCAGCGGGATCGGGTGCGAGGTGGCGGGGACGTCGTCTCCGGCTGCTTCACTGATCGATTTGATCGAATCAACGATCACGTCAAGCTCACCGGCCATCCGGTCCAGCTCATCGTCGGCCATATCAATGTGGGCCAGGCGCGCCAGATGCGCGACTTGCTCACGGCGAAGGGTAGACATGAATCTCCTGTGGGGAAGTGAACGGTTTGTTATTCCAGTCTAATCGGATGCCAAGGTTCACAGCGCAAGCCGGAAAACGAGCAGCCGGATATCGTATCCGTCAACCGTCCAGTCCCGCTCGGGCACTCTTTCGAAACCCATCGAGGCATAGAGCCGGTGCGCGCCGGTCATGCTCTCCTCGCTCGAGAGGACGACGGCGTTGATTGCCTCCAGCGCTTGAGCATGTTCGACGACGGCCTGCACCAAGGCGCGGCCGATGCCCCCGCGTTGGACGTCCGGGTCGACGGCGAGCATCCGGAACTCGAGCTCCCCGGCGGCGGCGATCTCCGCGTATTCGGAACCTGGCTCCCCTACCGTCACCGCACCTTTGATGCTGCGGTCGACCTCGGCGATCCATAACAAGGCGTGCTGGGCCCGGCGCGCGATGTTGGTGAGCACCGGCAGGTAGCTCTGATCGTCCGCATCGACGAACCCGGCGCCCACGTAAGCCGCTGCAGTGATCCGTTTAACGTCGTCGTAATCCTTTTTCCTGGCGGGACGGACTCGGACTTTCATATCGATCATCACTTTCTCAGGCCGCACGCCAGTACTGGCTGCCGTCCGCGTTCCGCTTCAAATACCCGTAGTCCACCAATGCCCGGCGCAGTGAAGGAACATCCCTGGCCACGGTGCCGAGCACCAGGTTCACTTGCGTCTCGTCGAGAACGTCCTCCGAAGGGAAAAGCCGCACGGCCAGATGGCTGAACAGCTCTTCCCGGTCCCCGGACTTGCGTGGCATGGCGGCGATCCGGCCCTGTTCGAAGAACCGCTCTGGGCCGGAGGGTTTGGATGGCTGCCCGGCCGCGAGCAGCTCCTTGAACACACCGTCATTGACGTGGACATCCCCGTACCTGTCCGGCTTCCGTTCAGCCCCGGGTGTGCCGGAGGAAACGAGCAGGCCCGCATCAATGAGCTTGTCGATCTCGCGCTCTGTAGACCCGCCGCGGATGTCCAGCACCCACTCGGCATAGACCTGCCGCAGCCGCGGGTTGGCGAGCGCGGCCGCTACCTGCTGCCAGCTGGTGGTCATATCGGAAATCTCTCCGACACGTCCGTTGCCGAGGCGGCGACCCAGGCGGCCAGCCGGTCGGGCTCGGACGGCCCGCCGTCCAACGGTGATGGGAGCTTCGGCCGATGCACCCAGGCCCCGGATTCCTCGGCGATCAGGGCTCCGGCGGCCCAGTCGTGTTCGTTGAGCCCGCGTTCCCCGTAGGCGTCCAGTGTGGCGTCCGCGACCATGCAGAGATCCAGCGCGGCCGAACCGAGCCGGCGCATATCCGACAGGCCCTTCATCATCGGCAGGAAATCCTTGACCTGCTCGGCCCGGGTCTCCTCGTCGTAGGAGAATCCAGTGCCCAGAATGCCGCCCTTGCGCGCCAGAACCGGTCCGGGCAGGCGGCGGGTTGTTCCATGCTCATTCAGCCATGCACCACCGGCGCGGGTGGCCCAGTACGTCCGCCGGAGGGCAGGGGCATTGACGACGCCGGCAAGCCAGTTTCCGTCGGCGTCGCAGGCTGCCACCGAGGTGCAGTAATAGACGATGTTGCGGATGAAGTTGGTGGTGCCGTCCAAGGGGTCGATGGACCATCTGATGCCGGAGAAGTTGTCCGCGAGGCTTGTTCCGAGTTCCTCGCCGGTGATGGCGTCATCGGGCCGGGCCGCAGCGATCACCCCGCGCACGGCCTCTTCGGCCGCGATGTCGAAGGAGGTGACCCAGTCGCCGTCGCCGCTCTTGTTGATGGCGTTCAGCTCAGCGGCGTTCCGGCCCGACAGTACATCCGCCCCGGCCTGCGCCGCCGCCTGGGCAATCTCGAGCAGTTCGCCGGTCAGGTCCGCGCCGTTCATGCCGGTCCCTCTGCCAGAAGTTTCCGGAAACCGTCTTCGTCCAGGACCGTCAGGCCAAGCGACTCAGCCTTATCCAGTTTGGTGCCGGCGCTTTCGCCGGCCACCACGTAGTCGGTCTTCTTCGATACCGATCCCGACGCCTTGCCACCGCGGATAATAATCGCCTCCTTGGCCTCGTCCCGGCTGAAATCCTCCAGTGACCCGGTCACGACGATAGTAAGTCCTTCAAGCGTGCGCGGAACGTTTTCGTCCGCCTCGTCCTCCATCCGTACTCCCGCCGCGGTCCACTTGTCTACAATTTCGCGGTGCCAATCCTCGGCGAACCATTCGGTGAGCGCCACCGCTATGGTCGGGCCAACGCCATCGACATCAGCCAGACGTTCCTCGCTGGCATCGCGGATCGCCCGCATCGAGCCAAAAGCCGTGGCAAGTGCGCGTGCCGCCGTCGGGCCGACGTGCCGGATGGAGAGCGCCACCAGCACGCGCCAGAGCGGCTGGGTTTTGGCCTTCTCGAGTTCCTCGAAGAGTTTGCGGGTGTTGGCCGATGGCTCCGACGGCTTTTTGGGGGTCCCCTTCGAATAGAAGTAGGGGACCAGTTCCCGCTCGCCAGTGGGGGCGCCTTTGGACCGTTTCTCCCGCTCGATTTTCACGGCTGCGAGGTCTTCGATCCGCAGGTCGAAAAGGTCGGCCTCGGTGCTCAACGGCGGTGTCTCCGGCTCCACCGGGCCGGTCAGTGCGACGGCGGCCTCCCAGCCGAGTGCCTCGATGTCGAAGCCGCCGCGGCCGGCGAGGTGGAAAATCCGCTCGCGCAATTGGGAGGGGCAGGACCGGGCATTGGGGCAACGGATATCGACGTCGCCCTCCTTGGCCGGTGCCAGCAGGGTTCCACAGGACGGGCAGTGCGTTGGCATCACGAATTCGCGTTCGGTGCCATCGCGCAGTGCCGCCACCGGACCGACGATTTCGGGGATGACGTCCCCGGCTTTGCGCAGCACAACGGTGTCACCGATCAGCACGCCCTTGGCCTTCACCACATCCTGGTTATGCAGCGTGGCCATCTCGACCGTGGAGCCCGCCACCTTGATGGGTTGCATCAGGCCAAAGGGAGTCACCCGGCCCGTCCGCCCGACGTTGACCTGGATGTCGAGCAGCTTTGTGTGGACCTCCTCGGGAGGATACTTATACGCCACCGCCCACCGCGGCACCCTCGACGTATAGCCAACGGCGCGCTGGGTGGCGAAATCGTCAATCTTGATGACAATTCCGTCGATTTCGTGCCGCAGGTCGTGCCGATGGCTGCCGTAGTACTCTATGAACTCCAGAACGGCATCCTGGTCATCGAGGACCTTGGCGTAAGGCGAAACCGGCAGGCCCCAGCCTTCCAGCAGGTCGTAGGTTCCGGACTGGCTTGCGGCGTTGAGCCCCTCCCGGGAACCGATGCCGTGGACGTACATGCTCAATGGCCGCTTCGCCGTCGTTTCCGGGTCCTTCTGGCGCAGTGAACCGGCAGCGGCGTTTCGCGGATTGGCGAACGGTGGCTTGCCTGCTTCGATCATGCCCTCGTTGAGTACGGCGAAGGCCTTGGACGGGATGAAGACCTCGCCGCGGATTTCCATCTCGGCCGGATGGTCGCTGCCCTTGAGCTTGCGGGGTATGTCCTTGATGGTCAGGACGTTGTGGGTGACGTCCTCACCGACGTTCCCATCGCCCCTGGTGGCCGCCCGCACCAATTCGCCATTCCGGTAGAGCAGGCTGATGGCCAGGCCATCGATTTTCAACTCGGTCAGCCACTTGAGCTTGCCGGCATGTCCGCCGCCCAGTTTCTCCACACTCGCCTGCGCCCGGGTCAGCCAGGTGTTCAGCTCCTCGATGGAAAAAACGTCCTCAAGGCTGTACATCCGCTGCAGGTGCTCCACCGGGCTGAAGGCCGCGGACACGGCGCCTCCGACCTCCTGAGTCGGAGAGTCGTTGGATTTCAGCTCGGGATGCAGGCCTTCGAGCTCTTCGAGCCGGCGGTAAAGCTCATCGAATTCCGCGTCCGAGACAGTCGGGGCGTCCTCCTGGTAGTAGGCAAAACGGTGTTTGCGCACCACCTCGGCCAGTTCATCGTATTCGGCGCGCAGTGCCTCACTGGGCGGTTCAGACTGTTGCTCCACATCTGTGCTCACAGTCCCATCTTGCCCTATTGCCCCGACGTTTTCAGTGCAGGTTTGTTCCGACGTTTTCAGCGCCAGGCCTGCACTATGTCCGCCGGTCGGCGTCGCCGTTCATGCTCTCCAGCAGCGGCAGGTCCGCGGCGGTGACCAGATGCGAGGTCACCGAGTGTTCGACCAGCCTGGCACGCCGGTTGCCGGCGGGTTTTCCATTGGCACCACGCAAACCTGCTACGCCGACCCGGTCCAGCTTTTCGCACACGTTATCCAGTTTCCGGTTGAACCGGGTCATAGCCCAGCCCAGCCGCCTTGCTGCTTCGGCCGACGATGGAATGGCGCTGAAACCGGTGCCGTCACGGCGCAGCATCGGCTCTGCCAGCGCAACGATGAGCGCCTTCTGCGAATCGGTGAAAATCACCGGGCCGATGGTGGTTTCGCCAAAACCGGCGTCGTCGGTCGTGCTCTGCAGAAAGGACGGTGTCTTCAGGTGGACGGCAAATTCGTATGTTGTCGGCCCGGCGGTGAAAATGATGTTGGTGTGGCCGAAGACCAGCGGAATCCGCGCGCCCGGGGCGAGCCAAGCCTGCATACCGCCGGAGCTGTCGGCCACGGTTGCCGAAATCATGCTCCCGATGTTGGAGAGCCACCAGATCCCGTCATTCCGGACGATCTGCAGGAATCTGCGGTGCAGGTACGGGTTCTCATCAATCTCGAGGTCACCCTCGCGGCCGATGTGGAACACTCCGTCACTGGCAGGGGTGTACCACTCACCGCAATAGTCGATCGCCAGATCATCCATCCGCGCCTCCGGGTCCTCTCCTTTACCAGTCATCACGGAACGCACGCCGTTGCGGGTTCAACCGAATACTTGCCACTCCCGCGGCGGATCACGACGTCGATGCAGGTTTGCCCTTGCGAGCGCAGTTCCACCCGGACTTCCGGCTTCTCCACCGGCGCGTATTCGCCCTTCCCTGTGACAGTTACAGGACGCCACATGAAAACGTCACCGGGCTGTGGGTCAGGGTTGCGCCAGCTGAATACGGCGCCGTCTTCCACCCGCTCGGCCGTGAGGTTTGCCGGTGCCGGAACCGTTGCGAAGCCGTCGACGGCGTCGGCCGGCTGGCTTGCCAGGCCCGTCGGTTCGGGATCCGCCACGCCGTTTCCCGTGCTGCCCAGCATCAGCCCCGCAACCACGGCGGCAATAAGTACGACGGCGGCGCTGGCCACCAGCCACATCTTCCGTTTCGAGCGGGGTGTGTGGTCAAGAGCGGTATCCGGATAGGCCTCGTTCGGGGAAGTTGTATCCAGTCCTGCCGAGGTTGCGGGACCAACCGGTAATACTGGCTCGGCCGATGCCTCCGGGCCGGGCGGCGCTCCGGGCGCAGGATCGATTGAAACTACCTGCCGCACGCGGGTGGCCACGCCGCCGTCGTCGACGCCGGACTCCTGTTGGCTGGCGGAATCCTCAAGCACCTCAAACGGAGTGAGGGACATATTCAGCTCGGCCTGCACGCGTTGCAGCGCAAGAGCGAAAGCATGAGCTGAGGCAAAGCGCCCGTCCGGGGCCTTCGACATTGCTGTCCCCAGCGCCAGTTCCAGCGAGTCCGGTACGTCGGCCCGTCCCAACCTCGGCAGCGGAGCGGTGCCGATGCGGGACATCAGCCCGCGCTGGGAATTGTCCGCCCCCGGAAGCACAAACGGCGACCGGCCGGCCAGCAGTGTGTAGATGGTCGCTCCGAGCGCCCAAATATCGGTCCTGACGCCATCGACGTTCCGCCCGTGGAACGCTTCCGGCGGGGACCAGGGGATGGACATTCCAGCTTCGTCAGCAGCTACCGAATCCACCGTGCCGGAGATGCCGAAGTCGGTCAGCGCCGGCCGGTTATAGTCGGTGATCAGCACATTGGCGGGCTTAATATCCCGATGCGCGATACCCGCGCGGTGGGCGGTTTCCACGGCGGACGCGACCTGGATACCCATTGCCAGCGCCTCGTCAACGCCCAGCCGTCCGCGGCGGTATCGAACGTCGAGACTGGGCCGGGAACAGTACTCCATCGCCAGATACGAGTGCCCATCGGCGGTGATCCTGGCCTCATAAATGGTGACGATATACGGATGAGAGGAGAGCTGGGCCATCAGATTGGCCTCGGATTCGAAGCGGTTCCTGGCCCCTTCACTCTTCAGATCCGAGAGCAGCACCTTGACTGCCACCCGGCGCCGGGGCTGATCCTGCTCATACAGGTAAACGTCGGAGAACCCGCCCGAACCGAGCAGACTGAGGTACTGATATCCGGGCAAGCCGGGCGGCGGACCGGGAGGGCGCTTGGGGCTCACTGCAGGTCCTCGAACTGGATGGAGACTTCGTCACCGATTTCGACCGTATCGCCGTCGAGCAGCATCGTCTGCTCCCCCGGCACCAGACGCCTCGGGGACTGGCCAGGCCGGGTCAAGAACGTACCGTTGGTCGAGTGCAGGTCCCGCAACATGACATGCCAACCTTCAAGTTGGACCTCAAGGTGCGAGCGGGAGATATCGCCATCCGCGCTCTTGACCTGCACCAGGCGCGGCATGCCGTTGCCCGCCACCCGCGACGCCGACGGTTGCCTGCCAACGATGACCGAACGGTCCAGCTCGATCACCTCGCCGGTGGAAATCCGCATCCGGCCGAGGCTGGGACGGCGCATCTGGCCCGGTTCGGAGGAAATCGGGCTGCCACAGATACAACAGTGTGAATTCGTGGGCGGATTGGCATGCTCCTGAGGGCACATGCGGCCAAGTACAACCGGACCAGTGGCCGGCCTGCTGGCGATTCTGTTGTCCGCTTCGCTCGCCTTGTCAGGCTGCGGCGGAGTGAGGCTGCTGCGCATGACGGTGTGGCCGTCGTGGTCCGCGTCCTCGACCGACGGCTCCGGGTCTTCCCGCAGTTCGCTGCTCATGACTGTGTGCCCATCATGGTCGGTTTGGGGGCTTCGCTTTGTCCACGGAACGGAATCGATCAGCGCCGTCGAGGCGCCGGGTGCGGATTCGGTACTGGAGTCCGCGGCTGGTTCCTCGGGCCTCAGCGTGGGGTGGCCCTCGGCCAGGTTCACCCGTTCCGGCTCTGGTTCCGGCTCTGGCTCCTGCTCCGGTTCCGGCTCTGGTTCCGCCTCTGGCTCCTGCTCCTGTTGCGCCTCCACCGGCGGTTCAGCATCCACTGGCCCAGCGGCGTCGATGGACTTACCCACCTCGTCGGACTTATCGCCGTCGATCCTGACGCTAAGTCCGCTGGTGAGGACCACACCGCCGAGGAGTGGCAGGTCAGCTTCCCCGCCCGGTTCCTCGTCCATGGTGAGTTCGAAGGCGTCCTGGTTGAACAGGACCTGTTCACTCCAGGTCGTGACATGGGCGCCGCTGATTTCCTGCGGATCCGCACCCTGGCACGTCAGCCGGAGGCGGCCGCGGATGATGACGTGCAGTGGCGCACCCAGCACTGCAATGGCAAAGCCCGGCATTCCGGTTGGATCGCTTCCGAACCCGGCAGTGACCGAACGGAGGGTCTTTTCGATATCCGGACCCTCAGCCAGAGCGGTCCAGATACTGTCGATCATCGCCGGTGAGGTCCCTGCCGGCAACACGACCAGGGTGCTGGAGCGGGCAATCGCTATCCAGGAACCGCTCCGATACTTGATGCAGCTCATGCCCCTCCTTGAGAGGGTTCAGCTGAGGCCGTCGGTTCCGCCGTCGAATCCCGCCGGTCGTCCGTATTAGGATTTGCCCCCCGCGGTTCGGCGTCGGCGGCCTCCATTGTCGGCCGAGGCAAGGTGTCTTCATCCGCTTCGCCGGTATTCCCATGCCGGGCTTCGTGCGTGCCGACGGCCACGGCATCGACCACGATTACCGTAACGTTGTCGCGTCCACCGGCACGGAGCGCGGCCTGAACCAGGGCGTCCGCGGCATCCTGGGCATCAGTGACCGAATTGAGCAGTTGCAGGAGCTTCCGGTCATCGACTTCGCCGGTAAGTCCGTCCGAGCACACCAGCATCCGGTCGCCCTCCTCCACCGGTATCAACCAGAAATCCGGCTCGGCCAAAGGCCCGGTGCCCAGTGCCTGGGTGACAACGTGACGGCGCGGATGCACTCTGGCCTCCGACGCCGTAATCCGGCCCATGTCCACCAGTTCCTGCACTTCGGAATGGTCGACGCTGATCTGCTCCAGCCCGCCGTGGCTGAGCCGGTAGGTCCTGGAGTCGCCGACGTTGAAAACGAGCCAATAGGGACGGTTGGTTTCTTCCACCAGCACGACGCCGGTCGCAGTAGTCCCTGCCCGCGACTCGGTGATCTCCCGGATCCGGGCGTCAGCCTGCATCAGGACCTCGTACATAACCGAGGCCTCGATCGCTTCAGAACGCCCGGAAAACAGCGGGTGCTGCCCCAAAGTACGGACGCAGATTCCGCTGGCGACCTCGCCGGCCTCATGCCCGCCCATGCCGTCGGCAACGGCGAAAACCGGATCCATCGCGATGAGCGAATCTTCGTTCAATTCCCGGCGCAGGCCGCGGTCCGATGCATAGCCATGGTCCAGCTCGATGGACCGCTCGGGAGCGGTGTCCCTCGCTCCGCTCATACGTTCTCCACCGTAAAGCTGCGGTCGCCGAAATGGACCGTCGATCCGGGAGCTGCCAGCACCTGTTCCTCTGCGGCCAAAGAGCGCCGCTGGCCGTCGGCAGCGGTGACGGCGCTGCCGTTCGTGGAATTCCGGTCGGTGACCCACACGGTTGCACCTTCCACCCGAAGGTGGAGGTGCGTCTTTGAAACCGATCGTCCCTGATCATGGAAATCGATCAGCTGGCCGATCGTTTCCCCCATCCGGGCGGCCGGATCGCGGCCAATCAAGGCTTCATCCGCGAGCGCTACGTCCCGGCCGTCGTCGAACCTGATCCGGACACCGTTGCGGCCAGTCCGGCTTCTGACCCGGGTGGCTTCGAGTTCATCGTCCGGATGTGCAGGAACACTTTCCGACGGCGGCACGCCCGGGACTTCAGCTATCGGCTCGTGTGTCCCGGGCACCGCCAGGACGGCTGCGCCGTCGTCGAGTGGTTCTGTCGCCCGCGCCGGTTCCACCGCCGCTATGCCTCCGGTCTGCAGCGGGTTGCGTCCGGCCCGGACGTCGAACATATAGGTCCGCGCTATCTTGTCATGCCAGCCCTGGCGGCGGTCGTTCCGGTCCCACAGGTTCGAGATCAGGACGATAACCGCACCAACGACCAGCACGGCGAAACCCACGGCAACAATCAATCCACGCAGGAACACGGCAACCCAACCGGCTGGCAATCCGTCCAGGTTCGATGTCCGCAAACCGAGCATCGCGTTGCCGGGCGTATTGCCCCGGGCGGCCTCCCAGCCCCACAACCACAGCGAATAGGCCACGAAAGCGGCACCGACGAAGATCAGCATTTCGACCGGCAGCCCGGAGGTGGCGCCGGTGCCTCCTGCGGAAGCGTCCGCGGTGGAAAGCTGCCAGAACACGACCGCCAGCACCGCCAACGGCACTGCGTCGATCAGTTTCGACCCCAGCCGCTGGCCGGCGGAGGCGGGAACCAGGCTCGGATTGGCTGGCACCGTTGGATCACTTCCTCGTTGTTTGGAGTCCGACCGCTGATCTGGATCGAGACACAGGCTCATACTGCCAGAGTTTGCCATACCGGTTGGCGCATCATGGCCGGTCATTCCGGTTTCTTCCGGTCGTGTCCGCGGCTTCGGCGCCGCACCGCTGCCGCGCGGGCGTCATGGAACAGCGACCGCGGCGTATATTTCGCCCGCAAACGTTTCCAGAAGCCGACCGAACCGTGCATGTCCCGCAGCGAGGCGTGCACCTGAAGCCAGTAATCCTGGACCTCCTGCTCCGACGGTTCCGGGCTCCCGAAGATGGCCGAGTCGGCGCGCCGGGCCAGGGCGCCGGTGGAGGCTTCGCTCGCTGGAAACGCCCGCCCGAGTCCGGACGCCGTTTCCCGCCGTGTCGCCTTCGGGTTCACGGCCGCGCCGAGGTCGGTGGCGAGAGAGAGAATCTCGGACCATCCGCCGTGCACGCGTTGGGCCGGAACCCCGAGACCAGCCCGGCGTTTGCGCCGTCGTAATTTCAACAAGAGGACCAGCAGCAGCGGCAGCATCAGGACAAACAGCGGAACAACGACGACGGCAATCATCTTGATGAGCGGCCCCCAGATGTCCCAAAACGTCTTTTGCTCTTCCTTGGCGTCCAACGCGTCCGGAGCGGAATCCGGCGGCAGTTCGGCCGGTTCCTGCGGCGGTGGTGGTGGCTGCAGCACCTGCGGTTCCGGCGTGGATTTAGGCTGCGGCTCCGGCGGAATCGGGACATTGTCCTCGTCCGGGGTTGGGTTGAAGCTCACCCAGCCGACGTTCTCGAATGCCACTTCGACCCAGGCATGAACATCCTGGCCCTGGATGGCGATGGTGTCAGCGCCCGCTTCATCTTCGGGCGGGTAGAAGCCCATCACTACGCGCGCCGGCATCCCGAGATGGCGGGCCATCAGCGCCATCGCGACCGAGTACTGTTCGTCATCGCCGACCATCTGCTCGGCATCCAGCAGGGCGGCAATCCGGGCGGCGCCGTGGCCGGAGAGACTGGGCGTCTCGTTCTCCTTGCCATTGCTGAAGAAGCCTTGCTCCTGCAGTGCGGCCTCGATGTTGCGCACGCGCTCGATCGGGGTCGTGGCCGTGCCGACCAGTTCGTTGGCCTTAACGCCGACAATGGGCGGCACCTTCGTGGGCTCCGGGAGGTTCAGGTTGGCAAAATCGTACTGGGCGAGCTGGTCGTCGGTGTATTGGCCCGGATAGGTGACGCTGAGTCCGTAGCTGCTGCCCTGCCTGATCCCCGACGTCGCCAGCAGGATGTTGGAGCCGGCGTTGTGGAACAGCGATTGACCGACCTCCCGTTGCCGGTCGCCGGTGACGTTGATCCCGTTCATCGAGCCGGAACCCGGCACCCAAACGCCCTGATAGCCCTCAATGCTGAACTCCAGCCGGGCATGTGATTCGCCGTCCTGGAGCGCTTGGTCACCGGTGCCGGCGGATTGGGCGTCACCGACCGGAACGAAGCTTCGGGAAGCGGAGGGATTCACGTTGTAGACCACACCGTTGTAGGTATTCAGCGCCGCCAGCCGCACCCGGGCGTTCTTCGGCAGGCCCTCGACGGTGAACAGGGTCTCCTCTTCCCGGTCCGTGACATAGTTGCGGAACCTCATCAGCGGGCTCGGATAGTCGTAGAGCTCCACCGGCGGTACAACGGCGTCGCGCAGCACCTGCCGGTCCCCGCCGCCGGTCAACAATGGCGCCACGGCCAGGGTAATACCGGAGGCCACCACGAGCACGGCCGCACCGGCACCAATCCGGCGGGCGGGGGTGGAGCGTCCGGCCGCGGCGTCGGCGGCCTGACGGTTGGCCGAGACCTGCGTTGTGTCGTCACTTCGGGTTCTTTCCCACCGGTAGGCTAACCAGGCAATGCCGATGACTACCAGCAACACCCCGCGGAGCAGCGGCAATACGGCGTCGTCGGTGCCGAAGGCAATGCTCAGCACAAACAGGCACAGCACCGGAATGAGTGTCCAGGCCGCTCTGCGCAACCGCCAGCACAAGCTTCCAGCCACGACGGCGGCGACCAGGGAGCCCAGGAACGGCACCACCAGCAGGCCGCTGGCAATCCCAACCGGGGCGGCGACGGTGAGAAGCTGCTTCCACGACATGACAATGCCCAGCAGCACGGTGGTGAGCGAATCGGCGGTGGGCAGGAACCCGAGGGCGGTCTGGGTGGGTGCCGCCAAAGCACTGCCGCACAGCAGATAAACCACGAGGGTGACAGCGGCAAGCACCACTACTCCGAGCCTGGCGCGTGCACCAAACCAGCCAATGCCTAGGCCCAGCAGTACGCCGCCAAACCCTGCAATCAGGTAGTGCGTGCCGCCGCCAAAAGTCGGACCAAATCCCGCCACGGACAAACCCAACAGCGTCAACAGGACCAGGACGTCGATGCCAGCCTGAAGTGCTGCCGGCTGGCCGGAAGATGCCCGTCTTCCCGGCCACGGCCGTTGTCCGGCGCTGCGGCGCGGTGGTGCCTCAGTGCTCATGCGGCTGCCCGCTGCAGGACGATGCCAAGATCGGAAAGATCGCCGATCGTGAGGACAGTCAGTTCCCCGATCCGCGCCCGGCTGACCGGCTCACCGGTGTGGCAGCGGATGGCGAAGCTTCGGACCCCGGCCGGTACGGCTGCGGCGGCTGAACGCAATTGCGACGACGTTACGCCGGGGCCGACGACGAGGAAAACGACGGAGGCATTGGGAACCGTGTCCGCCGTCTTACGCGCCAGCTCCACCGCCGTCGAACGCATCCGTGTCCCCTGAAGCAGGGTCATATCGTCCAACAGATTCCTGCCGGTCTCCGTCCGCAGCGGCCCGTTCTGCGTCAACACGCTGAGGTTCCGTTGCTCCCGGATCGCCTGCAGCCCGATGGACGCTCCCACCGAAACCGCCAGCTCCAGGTCGTCGATGGACCCGTACTCCTCCAGATTCGTCGATACCGCGACAGCCAAATGCGCGCGCCGGGTCTCTTCGAATTGCCGGACCATCAAGGTGCCGGTGCGGGCGGTGGTCTTCCAATGGATGTGCCGCCGGTCGTCGCCGGGAACGTAGTCGCGCAGCGCGTGGAAGGAAACGTCGGAGTCGGAAAGATCCGTCGTCGGCAGGCCTTCCATGTCACGGATGAACCCGGCGGCAGATCCGGTCAACGCCGTGGTGCGCGGGTGGACATAAAGGTCCGTCGGTTCGGCCCATTTCACTTGGCGGCGGAGCAGGTTCAGTGGGTCCCCGCGCACGGAACGCACCGGCCCGACGACGATGACGGCACGATGGGTGGTGGGAATGGTGAACAGGTCCTCATGCAGGTGACCGGGCTGCATCCGCGGCAGGTGGAACACCGCCGTCGCGGCTCCCACGGGAAGCTCAAGCGCCACCGGCAGCATCGGGCGGTTGGCCGTATTGACCACTTCCACACTGCCAACGGCATCGTCACCGACGGCTACCCGGGTCCGGGCCAGGTCCAGTTCCACCCGATAGGTACTGCGGCCAAGGATGAAGGGGACAGCGATCGCCAGCAGCAGGGTACCGAGCAGAGCTGCCGTTGTTGCCTCGGCCCAGCCAAATCCGCCTCCCAGGATCCAGAGCAGTACGACGGCGGCCAGCAGCACCCAGCCAAGCGGACTAACGACGTCGACCGTTGGCTGGATATGCCGCATCCACCACGGATGTATCCGACGGGCAATCTGCATCAGACGAAGGCGCGCTGCTGGGGAGCAGCCACGTCGTTCAGGACACGCTGGAGCACTCCCTCGGCCGTTGCACCGGCGAATTCCGCTTCCGGTTCGAGCACGAAACGATGCGTCCACACCACAGCTGCCAGTTCCTTGACATCGTCGGGAAGAACGAAGTTCCTGCCCTGCGAAGCCGCCCAGACCTTGGCCACGCGGACCATCGCGAGGGCGCCACGGACACTGACGCCCAGCCTGCTTTCCGGAGCACTGCGGGTCGCCTCCGTCAGCCGGGAAATGTATTCCAGCACGGCCGTTTCCACATGATTCGACGCCGCCAGGTCGGCCATGTCGGTCACCGCTCCGGTTGTGATGATTGGCTGCAGTCCCAATGACCTGTCCCGTGTTGCGGCACCGCGCAGGAGTTCGACAGTCGCGGCGTGGTCCGGGTAGCCGATGGATGTCTTGATCAGGAACCGGTCCAGCTGAGCCTCGGGCAGCCGGTAGGTTCCGGCCTGCTCAATTGGGTTCTGGGTGGCCAGGACCATGAACGGCCGGCCCGCCTGGTACGTCTTGCCATCGACGCTGACGCGGGATTCCTCCATCACTTCGAGCAGGGCGGACTGTGTCTTCGGTGAGGCACGGTTGATCTCATCGGCGAGCACGATATTGGCGAAAATCGGGCCCTTGTGGAATTCGAACTGTTGCGTCTTCTGGTCATAGATGGTCACGCCGGTGACATCGGAGGGCAGCAAGTCGGGAGTGAACTGGATGCGCGAGTTGCTCCCCTGCACCGTTGCGGCCAGGGACCGGGCGAGCATCGTCTTGCCGGTGCCCGGCGCGTCCTCGAAGAGCACATGCCCTTCCGCCAGCATGGCCGTCAGGGTCAGGCTGATGACCTTGGGCTTGCCCAGCACTGCCTGACCGACATTGCCGACCAGCTTCTCGAAAGTTCCGGCAAACCATTCGGCCTGCTCAGGGGTCATCGCCATGACGTGGATTGTCCTTCTGCTCGGGGTGATAGATACCAGTCGGTCCTGGCCGGCGGCACCGGATTGTTCATCAGCATGATGGCATCCCCGCCGGCGGATTAGTGCCCCACCGGGTGTGGATGCCCTTGATGATGTGGCCGTTATTCCTGGACGGGCTGCCGGATTCCTGCAGGTACCACGGAATATCGTTCACCATGTAGTAGCACCGTGCGGTGATGGAGCTGGCGGGCTGGTTGCGGGGGCCGTTGGCGGGGTACGCCCAGTGCTCGGTACCGTTTGGCTCCTCGCATCTCTTTGGCTCGCCCGAATAGTAGTAGCCCCACACGCCGTACCGCTCCATGCAGGTGCGGACCTCATTATTCACTCCGGTCTTGAACACCGGCGGTGGTGGTTCGGAACCGCTGCGGCCGGTGGCCGAGACAGTGGGCCCCCAGTTGCCCTTGGAATTGGCTGTCCGCACCGACATTGTCTTCGACTCGTTGTAGCCGTTGGTGTTCACCGTCTTGCTGCCATTGCCGACAGGGACGCTCTGCCACCCGTTTCCGAAGTTGATCTGCATCCGGGCAACATCATGAGTACTCGTGTTGGGCGGCGACCAGCTGAACGAGACGTTCTTCTGGCCTTGGGAGCCGCTCCGTGCCGAGACACTGGGCGTGCCCGGCGATCCATAGGGAACGGTACTGGCAGCGGCGCTGGCGGAGCCGTTGTAGCTCGCGCCGTCGCTGGTTGACACGGCGGTGATCTGCACACTGTGCCGGGTCCCGTTATCGAAACCGCCGACAGTCTGGCCATTGGAGATGCCCATGCTGCGCCCGTCGCTGAAACTGGCGCGGTAGTTGATCTCGCCGGCCTTGGCACCGTTGCGCTGCGAAGGGGAAAGCTCATTGAAGCGGACCGTGATCGCCTGGCCAGCCCCTCCGGTGTTGGCAGGCGTGGCGCTGAGGTTGGAGACCGTTCCGGGCTGGCCGAACGCCCGCCGGGGTGCCGAGGGCGCGCTGAGGTCACTGGTGCCGGCCTTGTTGGTGGCACTGACCCGGAAGGTGTAGTCCGCCTCGGCATTCGGAACGGTGACCGCCTGGCTGGTGCCCGCCACCTCCAGGCTGCGCTGAACGGAGCCACCTCGCAGGATCTGAAGGGTGTACGACTCGACCGGGTCGCCATTACCGGCCGGAGCGTTCCAGTCGACCTGGAGCTGGCTCTGGTTGCCCACCGGTTTGACCCGCTGGGTGCTTGGCGCCTGCGGCACAGCAGGTTTCCCGGCCGGGATCTCCGCTGCCGAGTAGGCGCTCCAGTCGGAGGGATCCGGCGCGTCGTTGACCGCCTGAACCTGTACCTTGTACGCCACACCGTTCTCGAGCCCGTCCCAGGTCAGGCTGTTGCCGGTTACGCCGGTCTTGGAGGATCCTCCTCCGGGCGGCGCCGGCGAAATCCGCAGGTTAAAGCTCTCCACTGGCGATCCCGGCGTCGGCGGCGTATCCCAGGAAACATCCACCGAGCCGTCACCGAAGGTGAGCTTGGGCGGTTGCGGACGCTCGGGCTTGGCATCCGGGCGGGCCTCGGCGGACTGTGGCGACGGATCGGAGGTGCCGACGGCGTTGGTCGCGGTGACTTTGAACTGATAGACGACGTCGTTCGTCAGTCCGTCGATGGTGCAGGTCGTCGCTCCGCAGTCCTGCTGCACGCCGTTATTACCTGTCACGGTGTAATTGGCGATCGGTGAACCGTTGTTGCTGGGTGGATTCCAGGACAGCACGACGGTTTGGTTCCGCACCTCTTCCACGATGGGCGTGCCGGGAGTATCCGGGGCGCCCTTGACCGTGAGCCGGACCCGCGCGTCGACATACCTGTTGGGATCGCCGGTCTTGTCGGCAACGGTATAGCGGACCACCATGGTGCCGACGAAGTCGTCCGACGGCGTCACCGCAACCGTGCCGCCGTCGACCGAGGCGCTACCTTGACCGGTTTCGACG
Source organism: Arthrobacter monumenti (assembly GCF_054511255.1). Lineage (NCBI taxonomy): Bacteria > Bacillati > Actinomycetota > Actinomycetes > Micrococcales > Micrococcaceae > Arthrobacter > Arthrobacter monumenti. The sequence goes on from NZ_JBTNCY010000002.1 coordinate 239,152, forward strand.
ACGGCTTCGACAACCTTCAGCGGCGCATCGTCGTAAGGGCTTACGTCATTGGACAGCACGTCGACAGTTTCGGTCTCGCCCTGGAAGGCGTTGGTTACCACGTCGTCATTGGCAATGGCCAGCGCCCGGTTTGATGCTGTGGTGGTCACGGTGACGGAGGCAGTCACCGGATCGCTCCGGCCGTCCGTAACGCTGAGGTTCACATCCCCGGTGTATCCGGGGTCTGCTGCGTCGTTGGCCTTGACGGTCAGAATGCTTCCGTCCAGGGAGGCGTCGTAGCCGGCGGGAACTTCCCCGTCAATGGCGAATTCATGTTCACCCTGGTCCCGTCTGTCGGGGTCTTCGACCAGCTTGGCCAGGTCCAAGCTTTGGCCCTCTTCGGCCTCGGCGACCTGCAGGGAGGAGCTGCTGAACTCCGGTGGCGTATTGCGGTCAGGATCCGGGATGACTTCGGTCATCACCGTCAGCGTCGCCTTGTTGCCGTCCGGATCATCCGGTCCCGAGCCGTCCGTCACCTCGAATGTTATGGATCCGGGTCCCGCGTAATCAGGTGCTGCGGTGTACGTCAGCGTGTCCTCGTCAACAACCATTTCGGTGTTGCTGTTGCCAATTCCGCGGACGCTTTCCACTTCCGTGATCCGCGCGCTGCGGCCGTCCCGGACCTGGACGGCATCGGCGAGGTCGAGTTCGAAGGATTCACCGGCCTGGACCTCGATCGGTGTCTTGTCGGCCAAGGTGGGAATCTGGTCGCCGACGCCGGGTACCCAGATGATGGCGGTTGCCTTGCCGCCATCGACGTCGGTCACGGTATAGGGGATCACCTGAGGGGCGCGCGTCAACTCGATCAACGCTTCACCGCCAACGCTTACGCTGGCGTTGGCAGTTGAGCCGGGGAAGCCGATTTTCAAGTCCTCGGCGACGCCGTCGGGATCTTCATCATTGTCCAGCACGGCTACCGAAACGGCGGTCTTGCCCAGTGTTTCCGCCACGGTGACCCGGTCGTCCCTGGCCACCGGAAGGTGCAGCGGCGCATCCTTGTCAACATCAAGGCGGACGACGGCGGAAGCCTCGGCACCTCGTTCATCGGCAATTCCGTACCGGACGGTCTGGATTCCTTCGCTCTCCGGTGCGCTGACCAGGATGCGGTCTTCCCTCACCTTGGCTTCCAGTGCATCCTTCGCGTCCAATCCGGCCTTGACGAAACCGATGGCATCGCCGTCCGGGTCGGAATCATTCTTCAGTGAATTGACCGCGACCCGCTTCCCCGGGCGGAGGTGGACGGCGTCGTCGATCGCCACTGGTTTCTGGTTTCTATCCAGCTTGGGCGCGATTCCGACCAGGACCGTTCCGGTGTTGGTTGCCCCCTGCCGGTCCCGCACCGTATAGGTGAAGGAATCCGTTCCGCTGGCGTTTCCAGCGGCAACGTAATCGATGTAGTTGCTGCCAACGAGAGCGGTGCCCTTTTCCGGTGCGTCGCCAACACCCGTCAGCAGCACCGAGTCACCATCGGCGTCGATGCCGTTCAGTGGCACCGGAATCCTGATTGAGGATCCGGCCAGCACCCTGCCCGTGAGGCTCTCCGGCTCAGGCCGTGAGTTGTGCTTGGGGTCATTGGCCCGGATATTGATCGTGACCTGGGCAGAATCCTTCTGTCCGGAGGTGTCCGCGACGTTATAGATCGCATGGACGGTCTTCGCCTTGGGCCCGGCAATAAACCGGAGCTTGTCCTGCGAGACGAAGAGCCGTCCGTCGTCGCCTTCGATGTCCTGGACCAGTTTTGGATCCAGGCTCAGTTCGTCGCCATTGGGATGGCTGTCATTGTCGAGGACGTCGATGGTTACGACGTCGCCTGCCCGCACGGTGGCCTCGTCCGCCGTAGCCTCCGGTGGCTGCAGCGTCGCCGGCGCCGGCACGGGGATGACGCTGACCTCGCCGGTGGCGGAAGCGGTGCCGTTGGACATGGTGTAGCGGATAGATGTCTGCCCCGACAGCCCCTGGCTGTCCGTGATCCGCAGAATGCTGTGGTCCAGAACAGCCACGTTGAGGGGCGACTCCACCGGTACCGAGACGGATTGAACCACCAGTACGCCGCCATTGGGGTCGGTATCGTTTCCCAGCACATCGACCAGCACATCGCCATTAGAGGGCAGCAGCGCGACGTCCCGCACTGCGACCGGTGCCCCTTCTTCACCACCGGCCTTCACATCGATCCGGATCAATCCGGTGGAACTGGCCGGATCATTGGTCACGAGGTATTTCAGGTAATACGTACCGGGAGTGCCGGATTCGACCGTGACGGTCCCGGCCTCATAGTCGGGGGTGAATTCGATATTGCGTTCCGGATCCACGCGGGCCAGGCGCAAGGTTCCGCCGTTCGGATCCAGATCGTTCTTCAACGGGGAAATCAGCACCTCCTGGCCAACGGAGGTCGAAACGTGGTCCGGGTTGGCCACCGGAGGCAACGCGCCGGGCGGGCGCACATCCATGGTCACGGTTCCCTCGGTGCTGGCACGCCCATCCGAGACGGTGATCTGCACGTCCTTTTCACCGTAGCTGGTGCCGACGTCCTGGAACGTCAGCCGCCCATCGGCGCGGAACCGCACCTGGTCGCCTTCGCTGGTCGCTTTGGCCCCGGTCAGGAACAGGTCATCGCCGTCGGGATCGATCCAGTCGGAGAGCACATTCTGGCTGATGCTCCCGCCCTGCTCGAGCAGGATTTTCGTCTCCCGTTTGGACTTGGGCGGCTCGTTGCTTTCCGGACCACGGACCACCAGCTGCACTGTGGCCTGATCGGTGCCGCCCCGGCCGTCGTCGGCTTCATAAGTAAAGCTGTGGGTTCCGCTGCTGGCGTCTTTCGGCACCACAACCTGCAGGCCGGTGCCGTCATAGATCCGCTGCAGGGAGCCCACGTCCGGCCCATCGCCAACCAGTGATGCGGTCAGCAAGTCGCCGTCCGGGTCGGAATCGTTATCCAGCACCGGCAGCAGTGTGGTGCGCCCGGGACGTACGCCGTAGGAATCATCCTCGGCCACCGGCTCCCGGTTTTCCTTTGTCCGGTCCGGCAGCGTGTCAATCGGATTGTCGTCGGCGGAGTCCTCTTCCTCCTCGTCCGATTCATCGGGAGGAGGAATGATGTCATCCCAGTTGTTGACCAGTTGCATATTTTTATTGACCAGCCAGATATTGCCGGATATCAGGTCGTTAAGAACGACGACGTCCCTGTTGACCCTGAACTCGAGCCCGGCGTTGGCACCGACTTGGGGAATGACTGTGGTCTTATCGTCCTCGGTGCCGCCGCAATCCCGCAGATATAATCCGGCGCCGGCCCAGGCCGCATGGACGCAGCCGCCAAGCTGGACCGGCTGCGCGGGAACGCCTTGGGATTCGAGCGGAACCACGGACGCCTCGGAGCCGTCCAACGGCTGCTTGATCAGGCCGTCCCTGGTCGCGATTGCCACAAAGCCGCTCTCCGGGCCGCTTTGCTGCAACCTGGCACGCTCTGCATCCGGAAGCTGGACGGTGTTCCCGCCGGGAAGCCGCAGCAATCCGGTTGTGCCATCGAAAATTACCGGCTCATCCCCCACTGCCGCGATCTGGGTCTCCCCCATACGCTCGAGCGCATCGGCTTCCGTGGTCTCCCTGTTGGTGACGGCCCCCTGCTGGTCGACGTCGACCTGGACGATTTGCCCGGCCGCGGGGTCGGCGATGAAGACTGTGTCCTCTTCGGCCACGGTGGCTGCCGCTTCCGGGGAGGCAGTGAGCACCGGCTTGGTGTTTTCCGGGCTGAACGATCCCAGCGAGCCTGCGGTGGTAATCCAGACCTCGCCCGTCGCGGGACTGGCAATGGACATCGTGTTGGAGCCCAGGGAGATCTCGGCGCCACTGGGAATCTGCTGCTCGCTGCCCAAGCCGACCTTCGCGACGTCGACGGAGTTCAAGGTGGAGTGATCCGTGTTTTCCATGAACACCGTTCCGGCGTCCTGAAGCACGTCGAAACCGGCACTGTTGGCGAGGAACCCGCCGTCGAGCACCTTGGATTGGTAATTCAGGTGCCCCACCAGGTTCTGGGAGGTGTTGGTGACCCAGACTCCGCCGTCGTTCAGATCCACGTCGGCGGTCTTAAACCCGGGATACAGTACGGCGCCGGTAATGGCAACGGCCGCAATGGTGGAAGTAGAGATCACCGAAAGCAGCCTCTGGCGATCCCGCCTGAGACCCTTGAGACCGCGGAAAAAATCCATGCCCTGGTAATGCCCTCAGATAGTCAGCGTGCCGCCCCTCCGGCACCCAAGGCTCTTGCCACCCCCAGGTGCACAAGGCCGAAACATTTTGCTCTGACTATGCCATGTGAACGGGCTAATCCACAATCAGGCCTTCACCGGAGCCCCGGGCCAGCGTAACAGGGTGGACTTGCCCGAAGCCGCGCACGGTCCGGACCTTCTGCGGAACGAGCACGAATCTGTCGTTCTGGCTCAAGGTTGCTGCGGTCGAAGCATCGGTCAGCACCGTTCCGGGTTCGGCGAGCGCCGTCAGTCTCGACGCCAGATTCACGGTTGGCCCGTAGATGTCGCCAAGCCTGGACAGGACCCGCCCCCAGACCATGGAGACCCTCGCGTCCGGCAGCACTTCATCCTCGGCGAAGGTGCGCGCCAGGGCGAGTGAGATCTCGGCCCCGGCTTCCGGACTTTCGGCGTTGAACAGCACTTCGTCCCCGATGGTCTTGACCAGCCGCCCGCCGCCGACCGAAATAATCTCCGCACATTTGTTCTCGAAGCGCTGGACCAGCTGGGCCAGGGTCTGTTCGTTCATTTGCCTGGAGAGGCTGGTGTAGGAGACTAGGTCGGCGAATCCGACGGCGCGGGCCAGCGGCAGCGGCGCGTCGTCTTCATCACCTTCGCGGCCGTGCTCGCTCGATTCCAGGCCGGATTCCGCCCTGAGCGCCAGCCGCTGCACGCCGGCATTGAGCTGCCGGCGCCAGGCATAGCGCAGTATTTTTTCCATCGGTTCGATCAGATTGGGCAACTCGGAGATCAGTTCTTTGCGTGCCTCGGCGTCGCTGATGCCCCGCTGCACGACCATGTCCTCGATCAGCGCCTCGACCTGCCACACCACCATCCGGTCGGTCATTTGGCCGATCGACCGGGCGATGGAAATGGTGGCTTCCTCCGTGAGCTTGTCCTCGCGGACCAGGCCGATGACCGTATTCAGCGCCTCCAGGTCATTCGTGGTGAAGGCGACGTCGTCGTCGGCCAAATTGGGAAATCCCATGGCGCGCCAAAGTTTACGGGCGGACAGCAGGGACACACCGGCTCCGGCCGCAATTTCCCGCCGCCGCAGCGTACGTTCGGCGCCGAGCAGCTCAATTTCGAGGGCGCGGATGGCATCGCGGTCCGGATTCCTGGGTTTCTGGCCAGTGGACGCGTTGTCCGCGGATCTGTAGTCAGCGGCCACCTGTGCGGGCAGCGGACCGGTTTTGAACATATCCGGATGGGTGTCGGCTCCCTCCCTGTCCAGTGCATTCACTTCGTCGGTCTCCGGTGGCACCGCTGCGGACTCCTCGTCGTTCATCGCCTCGTCCCATCTGTCCACGTATCGCCATCCTGTCCGGGCTCCCGCAGGGTTCCGTCCCAGCTGTCCTGACTCTGATCAATCTCCTGACGGAAATCCAGTCCGTCAAACATGGCCGTCTGAGGAAGGTCCTCGATGGTCTGCAGGACTATGTTCCGGAAACGTGCCACCTCCGGTACGTCAACGTATGTCGTGCCCTTGCCGTTCCCCAGATTGAGCGATATATTCCCGGAGCGTAATGCACGCTGCCGCAATGATTGTTGCATTCCCACCTGCTGGACTGCCACCAGCGGACTTTGAAGTTCGTTCCGGCGCAGTATTCCCCGGCGGCTGATTAACCTCCGGCTGGTCAGTACGTAGCGGGTTCCCAGCCAACGTAGCAGAGGGCGCAGACAGTACAGCAGTAAGAGGAAGAGCCCGACGCCGGTAATTGCCATCATCGCGGCAGGCACCCAGGCGCGGAGGCCGGCGTCGAACGTACCTTGGTTGCGGGTCAACCAGCCGGCGGCAAAGGTGCAGCCGGCTGGTATCAGGATGAACAGCACCGCCGGCCAAACCAGCGATCCGGGCTGTGGGCGCGTCAACAGGATCACGCGCTCCCCCGGAGCGAGTCCATATCCCACTACTGCTGTCTCCCGCTGTCGTTGGTGCGGCGCATTTATGCTTCGTGCGGCCGCAAATGCACGATGTCGCCGGCCGATACCGGGTGCACGGTGCCGCCGTCGTCGCGGATCAGCAAGGCCCCGGAACGGTCGATGCCCTCGGCGATGCCAATCAGATCATTGCCGCCGGGAAGCTCCGCCCGGACCTGTTGGCCGATGGTCACCATCTGCCGGGCCGCAAGCTGCCGCAAGGAGAAACTGCGGTCCAGCACCGCCTCCGCGTCACCGTTCACGGCACAGAACTGCCGGTAAAGCTCGCCGAAGGAACGCAGATATGCCTTCAGGAGGATATTCCTGTTGGTCGTGGATGCCCGCTCGATCAACAACGAGGTCGCATTGGGGTGTGGAAGTTCATGCGCACCAATGCTGACGTTAAGTCCGGTCCCGACGACGACGGCGGGCTCCCCGCCCGCTGGCGCCGGAACCACCTGCGCCAGTACGCCGGCGACCTTCCGGCCTCCGATCTGCACGTCATTGGGCCACTTCAGCTCCGCCGTCACACCGGCCCGCTCGGACAATGTCCGGGTCAACGCCGTCGCGGCGAGCAGGGACAGCCAGGCCATCGATTCCGGCGGCAGCTGACCGCCGCCGGTTCCCCGCGGGCGCAACAGCACGCTGACCGACACGGAGGATCTGGCCGGCGCGATCCATTCCCTGTCCAACCTTCCCCTGCCGGCAGTCTGGTGTTCGGCCACCAGCACGCTCAGGTCCGGCCAGGCTTCGGGGTCATCCGCTGCGCTGGCGGCAAGATCGGCGTTGGTGGAACCGGTCTCCTCGACGCCTTCGAACCGGGCGAAGGGGCCGTGGCCCCCTGCGAGTGACGACCTCAGCTGCACGGCATCCAGCCCTGGGCGGTCAAGATCAGCGAAGCGGTTACTCATACCCACGATCTTACGCAGGACGTTGCCCGCAGCGGGGATTCCCGGCCGGCAGACGATCTGAACGTCAGAGGAAGAGCCAGAGGAATCAGAGGAAGATGTCGGGAACCAGCTCCGTGCCGGACGCGCCGAGACTGTACCCGGTGAAGTCGACGACGCCTTCCTCCGTCAGCACCTGCTCGTCAGTGAAGAAGTTCCCCGTGGTGATCCGGGCTGCCCGGGTCAGCACCGCGTGCGCGGCATCGGCCATAATCGCAGGACCCCGTGCTCCCTTGACGATCTGCGCACCGCCGGGCATGTTCCGGATGGCGGCCGTGTCAATTAAGGTGCAGGGCCACAACGAATTCACGCCAATGCCAGCTTCCTTGAGCTCCTCCGCCAAGCCGAGGGTCGTCAGGCTCATTCCGTACTTGGCCATCGTGTACGGCAGGTGGGCGCCGGCCCATTTTGGCGACAGATTGAGCGGCGGGGACAACGTCAGGATGTGCGGATTCGTGGCACGGCCCAGGGCCGGAATGCTGAATTTCGACAGCATGAAGGTACCGCGGACGTTAATGTCGGCCATCAGGTCATAGCGCTTCATGTCAATGTCGGTGGTGTTGGACAGGTCTATCGCGGAAGCATTATTGATGACGACGTCGATCCCACCGAAGCGGTCAAGGGCTGCATCAACGGCTGCCCTTACGTCAGCCTCCTTGCGGACGTCGCCGACCAACGGCAGGGCCTGGCCGCCAGCTGCAGTCAGTTCATCTGCCGCGGTGTAGACGGTGCCTTCGAGTTTCGGGTGCGGCTCGGCGGTTTTGGCCATCAAGACGATGTTGGCCCCGTCCTCCGCAGCGCGGCGCGCTATGGCGAGTCCGATACCGCGGCTGCCTCCGGACATCAGGACGGTTTTGCCCTTCAGGGTCCGGTTGGCGGTTGTTCCGGCGGGCTGGGCATCATCGCGTGCGGTCATGGCTCCACGATAATCGAAAACAGCGGACCCATGTTACTGGCCGGTAACCTGAAAACCTCGTTCAATGGAAATTGTAGGGTTTCTACAGCTGAACACCATGAAAGGCTCACTAGACTGACTTGGAAACGGTTGTTTTTGTACGAAACCTACTTAAGAGCGAATCCGCTGCCGACGATGTGGAGATCCGGAGACTAAATGAGCAACGACACGGAACCTGATCTGCAGACCACAGCCGGCAAGATCGCCGATTTCCGCAACCGGCGGGCAGAGTCACTGGAGCCGGTTGGTTCGGCTCCCATCGAACGGCAGCACTCCCGCGGCAAGGGCACGGCCCGCGAACGCATCGAAATGCTGGTCGATTCCGGTTCCTTCGTCGAGTTTGATGCGTTGGCCGCCCACCGGTCCACCTCCTTTGGGATGGAGAAGAAGCGGCCCCTGGGTGACGGCGTCGTTTCCGGCTACGGCACCGTCGACGGCCGCCAGATCGCGGTCTATAGCCAGGATTTCACCGTCTACGGCGGCTCCTTGAGCAAGGCCAACGGAGAAAAAATCGTCAAGGTGCAGGAGTTCGCACTGCGGAATGGCTGTCCACTGGTGGGCATCAACGACGGCGGCGGTGCCCGCATCCAGGAAGGCGTGGCCTCACTGGCCATGTTCGCCGACATTTTCCGCAACAACGTCCACTCCTCCGGCGTCGTTCCGCAGATCTCCCTGATCATGGGGCCCTGCGCAGGCGGAGCAGCCTACTCCCCCGCCCTGACCGACTATGTGGTGATGGTGGATAAGACATCGCACATGTTCATCACCGGCCCGGACGTCATTAAGACAGTCACCGGTGAGGACGTCGACATGGAGACGCTTGGCGGGGCCCGGTCGCACAACGCCACCACCGGAACGTCGACCTATCTGGCGTCCGACGAACAGGACGCCATCGACTTCGTCCGGGAGCTGCTGGATTTTTTGCCCGGCAACAATCTCGCCGAGGCCCCGCTGATGGAGTTCGAGGAGGAGCTGGATGTCACCGCTGACGATCTGGCCCTCGATACGCTGGTTCCCGACTCCGCCAACCAGCCCTACGACATGCGAACGGTGATCGAGTCCATTGTCGACGACGGTCATTTCCTCCAGATGCAGGAACTCTATGCGCCAAACGTGATTATTGGCTATGCGCGGGTGGAGGGCCACACGGTCGGAATCGTGGCGAATCAGCCGATGCAGTTCGCCGGCACATTGGATATTGCCGCAAGCGAGAAGGCGGCCCGGTTTGTCCGGCACTGCGACGCCTTCAATGTCCCGATCCTCACCCTCGTCGACGTCCCGGGCTTCCTGCCGGGCACCGACCAGGAATTCAACGGCATTATCCGCCGCGGCGCCAAGCTGCTCTACGCCTATGCCGAAGCGACGGTTCCGCTGCTGACCATCATTACGCGCAAGGCCTATGGCGGTGCCTACATCGTGATGGGATCGAAAAAGCTCGGTGCCGACATCAACCTCGCCTGGCCAACCGCGCAGATCGGTGTCATGGGGGCGCAGGGTGCCGTCAATATACTGCACCGCAGCAGGCTCAAGGCAGCGGCCGACGGCGGAGAGAACGTCGAGGCGGTCCGTGCGGATCTTGTGGAGCAGTATGAGGAAGAACTCCTCAATCCGTACCAGTCCGCCGAACTGGGATACATCGACGCCGTGATCCTGCCCTCCGAGACCCGGGTCCAGGTTGTCCGCGGGTTGCGCACCCTGCGCGAAAAGCGGGCCTCCCTGCCGGCCAAGAAACACGGAAACATTCCGCTATGACAAGCAACCACCAGGAGAAGCCCGACGCCCCGCTGTTCAGCGTGGTGCATGGCAACCCGGATGACGAGGAAATCGCCGCTCTTGCCGCCGTCGTCATGTCCCTTGGCTCTGCCGCGGCCGCTCCGGAACCGAAACGCCGGACGAGGGCCTGGATACGCCGCCGCCAGCTCCGCCTGCAGCCCGCTCCCGGCCCGGGATCGTGGCGCCGCAGCCGCGGCTAATATCCACAGCACCAGTTTGTCCACTTCGACGGCGGGCCACCGGGCAAAGTAGGCTCGGGTCTGTGACATACGAGACACCCACCACCGAATCCGAGTCCACCGACTACACCTATGACGTCACGCAGCGGCCGCAGACCGCCATCGACGGCGTTGCCGATGCTTTTGTGGAGACTCTGCTGGAACTGGATCCAGGCTTTGCCACATCGCTCGGAATCCCCGGGCATGAGACGGAGTACCGCGACTATTCGCCTGCCGGTCACATCGCGATGGCGGAGGCCACCCAGGAGACCCTCGAGCGGTTGACGGATCTCGAGCCAACCGACGACGTCGACCGTGTGACACTGGATGCCATGCGGGAACGGCTCGGCCTGGAGCTGGAAATTTTCGAAACAGGCATCGACCTGGCGGACCTGAACAACATTGCCTCACCCGCTCAGGAAATCAGGGCCATCTTCGACCTGATGCCGACCGACACTGTCGAGGACTGGGACAACATTGCCGGCAGGCTGCATAACCTGCCGGATGCAATTTCGGGCTATGTCTCGTCCCTCCGAACTGCCCGGGAGAACGGCATTGTCGCCGCCAAGCGGCAGGTGCGGACCGTCATCGAACAGACTGGAAAATATGCTGGCGATGGTGGGTTCTTTGACTCGTTTGCCGAATCCGCCGGCACCCAGGACGGTGCCCTGCCCGCGGAAATGAAGGAAAAGCTGCGCAACGGTGCGGATGCGGCCAAGGCTGCCTACACGCATTTGTCCTCCTTCCTGTCCGATGAGCTTTTGGAGGCGGCTCCGGAAGAAGACGCCGTCGGCCGTGAACGTTATGCCCTGATGTCACGCCGCTTCCTGGGAGCTTCCGTGGACCTGGAGGAGACCTACCAGTGGGGTGTCGAGGAACTCGACCGGGTGATCGCCGAACAGGAAGCGGTCGCCAACGAGATCAAGGACGGCGCCACCATCGCCGAGGCCATCGAAATCCTCGATGCGGATCCGGACCGGCAGCTCGCCGGCACCGACAGCCTGCAGGCGTGGATGCAGAAACTTTCCGATAAGGCAGTCGAGGAGCTGGCCGGCACGCACTTCGACATTCCGGACATCATGCGCACCATCGAGTGCATGATCGCTCCGACGCAGGAAGGCGGCATCTACTACAGCGGCCCCAGCGACGATTTTTCCCGTCCTGGACGGATGTGGTGGTCGGTGCCCGAGGGCGAAGACACCTTTACCACTTGGCGCGAGACGACGACCGTCTACCACGAGGGCGTGCCTGGCCATCACCTGCAAATTGGAACCGCAACGTATCAGCGCGGGCTGCTGAACAACTGGCGGCGCAACGCCTGCTGGGTATCCGGACACGGTGAGGGCTGGGCACTTTACGCCGAGCGGTTGATGGCTGATCTGGGCTATCTCGATGATCCGGGCGACCGGCTCGGTATGCTGGACGGCCAGCGGATGCGCGCCGCGCGGGTGGTCTTCGACATCGGAGTCCATCTTGGCTTGGAAATGCCGGAGCGGTGGGGGTCGGGTACCTGGACCGCAGAAAAGGGCTACGACTTCCTCCGGAAGAACATCGCCATCAGCGAGGGCCAACTCGACTTTGAATTCACCAGGTACCTCGGCTGGCCCGGGCAGGCCCCGTCCTACAAGATCGGCCAGCGGCTCTGGGAGGAAATCCGGGACACCGTTAAGGAGCAGGAAGGCGGTTCGTATGACCAGCGGGCGTTCCACACACGTGCCTTGAACCTTGGTTCCGTGGGACTGGATACCCTGCGCCGGGCGCTCGCCGGTTCAGCTCCGTCCGGGGACGATCCGGCTTGATGTTTGTCACGTTGGCAGTGGGAATAGCTTCATAATTCCTTGCAATAGGAGGGTTCTGCGGGCCTGCGAGACTACAGAGCAGGCATAGCGGCGTAACATTTCGCAATCGGAGCTCTGCCTGTTACCGGCGGTGCCCTAATGTTGCTCCGGTGACTTCAGATACCCGCACCTCAGAAGGGGCCCAGCGCCCGAAAAGCCAGCTCCCCCGGTGGATGACCTCGTTCGGCCCGCAGATCATTGCGGCACTGATCGCCGGTCTGCTGCTGGGCTTGCTCGCCCGCTCTCTCGGCGAAGCTGCCGGCGGTGAACCGAATGGTCTGACGACCACACTCACGACGATTGGCGACAGCTATGTGACGTTGCTGAAGACAGCCGTCATACCGTTGATCTTCACCGCCGTGGTCAGCAGCATTTCCAACCTGCGCCAGGTCTCCAATGCCGCCCGGCTGGCTTGGAATACATTGCTCTGGTTCGGGATCACCGCGCTCATCGCCGTCGTCATTGGCATGGGACTCGGCACACTGCTGCAGCCGGGCGCGAATACCGGAGCCGCTCAACCGGCCGAATACACGGGCGGAACGGGAAGCTGGTGGGCATTCCTGCAGGGGCTGATCCCGCAGAACTTCCTCGGCCTTGCGGCTGAGACCACAATTACCGAGGGTGAACCGGCCACGTCGCTGAGCTTCAATGTGCTCCAGCTGCTTGTCGTTGCTGCCGCCGTCGGCATTGCCGCCCTCAAGGTGGGCGAAAAGGCCGAGCCGTTCCTGAACCTCAATGCTTCCGCACTGGCAATTATCCAGAAAGTACTCTGGTGGATCATCCGCCTCGCCCCTTTGGGCACGGTGGGCCTGATCGGACGTGCTGTGGCAACCTACGGCTGGGACACCATCGGTTCGCTCGGCAAGTTCACGCTGGCCATCTATCTCGGACTGGCCCTGGTGCTTTTCGTTGTCTACCCGGTATTGATCCGGGCGCACGGGCTATCACCCCGGCAGTACTTCTCAGGAGCATGGCCCGCTATCCAGCTCGCCTTCGTCTCCCGCTCATCAGTGGGAACACTTCCCTTGACCCAGCGCGTCGCTGAGCGCAACCTGGGAGTGCCGCGGAGCTACGCATCGTTCGCCGTTCCGCTCGGCGCCACCACCAAGATGGACGGCTGCGCCGCCATCTATCCCGCCGTTGCGGCCATCTTCGTGGCACAGTTCTACGGTATTGAGCTGAATGCAACCCAGTATCTGTTGATTGCACTGGTCTCCGTCCTCGGTTCAGCCGCGACCGCCGGAACCACGGGCGCGGTCGTGATGCTGACGCTGACCCTTTCCACCCTGGGACTGCCGCTGGCCGGCGTCGGGCTGCTGCTCGCCGTCGACCCCATCGTGGATATGGGACGCACCGCTGTCAACGTTGCCGGCCAGGCCCTGGTGCCCACCATTGTCGCCAAGCGGCAGGGCATCATGGATGAGGAACTCTACAACGCCGAACGCAACGGTGATCCGTTCGCCGACGATTCCGTGGACAGCGACGCAGGGACTTCGACCGGGACCGGTACAACGGAACTGGCTGGAGCCGCCCGCTAGCGCGCAAGGCCATAACACATAGCCCGGGAGGAGTGCTGATACGAGCATCCCTCCCGGGCTTTTTGCCGTCCGGTCCGCATAGGCTGGAACCGTGACTAAAACAAAGCTGATCCTTGCCTCCGCCTCCCCCGCCCGCACGAAACTGCTCTCCAACGCCGGAATCGAACACAGCGTGATGGTTTCCGACGTCGACGAGGATGCAGTGACCCGCGATCACGGGGTCACCGATCCGCATGACACTGCCCTGCTGCTGGCGAGGGCCAAATGCGAGGCAGTCGGCGGACTGGAAGATGCCGCCGGGACACTGGTGCTCGGTTGCGATTCCGTGTTCGAGTTCAACGGCCAGGCATATGGGAAGCCCTACACAGCGGCCGCGGCACGGGAGCGGATCCTGCAGATGAGGGGCAGTTCCGGCGTTCTGCACACCGGGCACTGGCTCATCGACAACCGGGACGCCGACGACGGCGGCAGCGGTGCGGCTGCCGGCGTGGTCGCCTCGGCCACGGTGCAGTTCGCGGACATGACCGAAGACGAGGTAGATGCCTACGTGGCGACCGGCGAACCGCTGAATGTGGCCGGGTCCTTCACCATCGACAGCCTCGGCGGTGCGTTCATCACCCGGGTCGAAGGCGATGCCCATGCCATTGTGGGCCTAAGCGTCTCCACCCTCCGCGGACTGCTCAATACGGCAGGTGTCTCGATTACGGAATTCTGGCAGTAGCAGCCGGGCGGAAGACGGACTGCCTTTGTAGCTTCCCTACAAAATTGCGACCGATCCCACGCAGATACGGCATGAATCTTAGGCGAAAACCGCAAAAAAGCGCTAGGCTCCGAAGAGATTACTAAGGAGCCACAGTGACGAGTACACCCATGTCCTCACCCGATGCATCGCCAATCACGAAAGTGCTGATTGCCAACCGGGGTGAGATCGCCGTGCGGATAATCCGCGCCGCCCGTGATGAAGGTATCGCCTCCGTGGCCGTCTACGCTGAACCGGACCGCGAGGCCCTGCATGTCCGGCTGGCCGATGAAGCATACGCGCTGGGTGGATCCACCGCCGCCGATTCCTATCTGGTAATGGAAAAAATATTGGACGCGGCCGCGCAATCCGGTGCTGACGCTGTTCACCCCGGATACGGCTTCCTTTCGGAGAACGCCGATTTCGCCCAGCGGGTGATCGACGCCGGGCTGACCTGGATTGGACCGCCCCCGGCAGCCATCTCCTCTCTGGGTGACAAGGTCCAGGCCCGGCATATTGCCGAAAAGGTCGGTGCACCGCTGGTACCGGGCACTAAAGACCCGGTCAGTTCCGCGGGTGAGGTCCTCAGCTTCGCCGACGAGTATGGGCTCCCACTCGCCATCAAGGCCGCATTCGGCGGCGGTGGACGTGGCATTAAGGTCGCGCGCACCAGAGCGGAAATCCCGGAGATGTATGAGTCGGCCGTCCGTGAAGCCACCGCGGCCTTTGGCCGGGGCGAATGCTTCATCGAACGGTTCCTGGATGCTCCCAGGCATGTCGAAACCCAATGTCTGGCGGACGCCGCCGGCAATGTCGTCGTGATATCAACCCGGGACTGCTCGCTGCAGCGCCGGAACCAGAAACTCGTTGAAGAGGCGCCGGCGCCGTTCCTGACAGATGAGCAGAACGGGCGGCTCTACGAATCGTCCAAGGCAATCCTCAAGGAAGCCGGCTATCAGGGTGCCGGAACCTGTGAGTTCCTGGTGGGCCAGGATGGCACCATCTCATTCCTGGAAGTCAACACCCGCCTGCAGGTCGAGCATCCCGTCTCGGAAGAGGTGACCGGGATTGATCTCGTCCGCGAACAGTTCCGGCTGGCCCGTGGCGAGGAACTGGGCTATCCCGATCCGGCCATCCATGGGCACTCCTTTGAGTTCCGGATTAATGGCGAGGACCCAGGCCGCAACTTCCTGCCCCAGCCCGGTACGGTGGCCGCCATGAAGCTGCCCACCGGCCCAGGTGTGAGGGTGGATTCCGGGATTGAAGCCGGCGAGGTAATCGGCGGCAACTTCGACTCCATGCTGGCGAAACTGATTATCAGCGGAGCCACACGCCAACAGGCGCTTGAGCGTTCCCGCCGTGCGCTTGCGGAAATGCAGATTGATGGCATGCCGACCGTCCTGCCGTTTCATGCCGCCGTCGTCGCCGATCCTGCTTTTGCACCGGCCAAGGGCAGTTTCTCAGTCCATACGCGGTGGATCGAAACCGAATTCGTTAACGATTTGCCCGCCTACGCCGCCAACGGCGCGGCCGATGGGGATGACAATGGCGAGCGTCAGCGCGTCACCGTCGAGGTTGGTGGCAAGCGCCTCGAGGTAGTGCTTCCCGCGTCGCTGGCCGGTGCCGCTTCCGCCGGAGGAAATGGCGGCAAGAAGAAGAAGTCGGCGCGCAGCAGGTCGGCCACGCCGGCGGCCGCGAGCGGTGATGCACTTGCCTCCCCCATGCAGGGAACCATTGTCAAAGTCGCCGTGCAGGACGGCGACACCGTTGCTGAAGGCGATCTCGTCGTCGTCCTCGAAGCCATGAAGATGGAACAGCCCCTGACCGCTCACAGAGCCGGCAAGGTCTCTTCCCTCAGCGCCCGGCCGGGCGACACCGTCTCGGCCGGCGCCGTCCTGGCCAATATCCTCGACTGACTCCCGCCTCGGTTCCCGGCCTCGCAGGCCGTCCGGTTTTTCCCTGCTGACGTTCACCGAACGTTCAGGCTGGCTCCGTACCTTGTTGTACATCAGCCTGAAAACCAGAGAGGGAACTGAACATGGGGTCACGAACGAATATGCCGGGCAAACAGCACGACCAGGACTGGTACACGCCTGAGCGGGGCCAGCATGTCAAGCTTCAGCATCATCAGCATGGACCGGTTACCGGAACCTTCGATATGCGCACCGACGATGGTGCTGTGATCTGGGTGCATTTGAGCGACGGCGGTGGCCGCCGGTTGATTCACCGCGAAGACGGTTACCGGATCGACAGGACTCCCGACCGCTCCTGAAAGCAGTCACATTGGGAACAGGTTTTTCATAAGGTTGCTGTGGAATTCTCCAGCCAGTGGTAAGGCCGGCAGACAAGTGCAATACCGCCGGGTGCCACTTGGGGGTAGCTGGGGCTTCGAGCGACAAAGAGCTGGGGGCCATTGCATGGGGAGTTTGCAATGGAAGACAATTCACGGCGCCATGACCGGCGTCGACAAGCGGGGAGAAAGCTGACGGTACTTGCTTCCGTCGGAGCTATGGCTGTTACCGGACTGCTGGCGCCAGGGGGGCCGGCTACAGCCGCACCACCTCCTGGACAGGACTTCAACGTCACAGTCGGTGACCTTGAATTCATTCTCAAACAGATCGACATCTCCGAGGCCCACGCCAATGATGTGGTGAATGAGAACCAGAATTCTTCCCCGCTTTGCAAGCGTGGGAAGACTTTTAACGTCGAAGAGCAGACGCATTACGACGTCGATGGCGACCCCTGCGTGGGCGACCCGACATTGCCCTTTGGACTTCGGACAGTCGACGGGCGGTGGAACAATCTTCTGCCCGGCCAGGACGGTTATGGCGCCGGACTGCAGAACTTCCCAAGAATGCTTGAACCCGAGTTCCAGGATGCGGACCCCATTCCCCGGGGCGCTCCCGGCGGACCGGCCGGAACGCCGACAAGCTACAAGAGCACGAACGGCAGCTTCGTCTACGATTCGGAGCCCCGGACAATCAGCAATCTGATCGTGGATCAGACGACGTCCAATCCGGCCGCCGTGGCAGTCAAGGACCGCGTCGAAGGTTCCAGCGTCCTGCCGGGCGCATCCCTTTCGCGTATAGCCGGGTCCAGCCTCTACAACACCTCTGCGGCTATCAGCAAGAGCAACTTCGAGCCGGGTGTCCCGGTCGCCTACATTGCCCGCGGCGATCGCTTCTCCGATGCCCTCGCCGGCGGTCCGGCCGCAAAGGCCGGCGGCGGACCACTTCTCCTCGTTAAGACCGGGGAAATTCCAGCCGGAATCCGGGCTGAACTGACGAGGCTGAAGCCGGCGAAGATCGTCGTATTGGGCGGCCATCTTGCCGTCAGCGACGCCGTCGTCACGCAGCTGGGGACCTTTACCTCCGGTGCCGTTTCCCGGCTGGCCGGAGCAACCGCCTACGCGACTGCCGCAGAGATCAGCAAGGCAACACAGGAGACCGGTGTCAGCCGGGTCTATGTCGCCACGGGTGAGAACTTCCCCGATGCGCTGGCTGCAGCGGCTCCGGCGGCCCGGGACGGCCACCCGATCCTGCTGGTCAAGCGCGGCAGCATTCCCCCGGCAACGGCGGCTGAATTAGCCCGCCTGGCTCCAGCCGAAATCGTTGTTCTGGGTGGACCGATTGCCATCTCCGATCCGGTATACAACGAGCTTGCCGCGCTGCCCGGAGACATCAGCCGCATTGGTGGTGCCTCCAAGTACGACACCGCAGCGATGATTTCGGAGCGGTTCTATACCCCGCCAGTCGAGCAGGTCTACATCGCCACGGGGGAAAATTTCCCGGATGCTCTGTCGGTTGCGGCCGTTGCCGGACTGCGTAGTGCGCCAATCCTGCTGGTTCCTTCCACAGGAACTGTCCGCCCCAGCGTCCTCGCCGAGTTGGAGCGGCTGCAGCCGAAAGCTGTGACACTCCTCGGTGGCCCGATAGCGATCGACTCGACGGTGGAGGCACAGCTGCAGAACCAGTCAAAGGGCACGGAGATTTTCATTCCGGATATTGCCACTGATGAGGGTTTGTCGGCTTCGGTGACGAGTTGGTTCACGTACTTTGGTCAGTTCTTTGATCATGGTTTGGATCAGGTGTCCAAGGGTGGAAATGGTGCTGTGGTGGTTCCGTTGCAGCCCGATGACCCGCTTTATGTTGAGGGTTCGCGGTTGAACTTTTTGATGTTGACTCGGGCGACCGTTTCCGAGGGTGAGGGGCAGCAGCACGAGAACCGGACGACGCCGTTTGTGGATCAGAACCAGACCTATACCTCGCATCCCTCGCATCAGGTGTTCCTGCGCGAATACAGTGCCGCTGGTGGCGCGCCGGTGCCTACCGGCCAGCTGCTCAATGGCGCATCCGGTGAGGGCATGCCGACCTGGAACGATGTCAAGGCCCAGTCACGGGATCTGCTCGGCATTGCTTTGACGGACATGGATGTGTTGAAAGTTCCGATGCTGCGCACGGATCCTTATGGCAGGTTCGTGCAGGGTCCCAGCGGCCTGCCGCAGATCGTGTTGAAGGACGGGACATTGCTGGAAGGCAACGTTGCCAACCCGGTTGCGGTTCCGGATAACGCTTTGGACGCGGGTCACGCTTTCCTCGATGACATCGCTAATGGAGCGACACCGGTTGAGCCCCCGGGACCGGGAGAACCGAACCTTCCCGGTTACAACGTCGACAAACTGGGAGAGCACTTCATCACTGGTGATGGCCGCGGTAATGAGAACATGGCGCTGACTTCGGTCCACCACGTCTTCCATTCCGAGCACAACCGGGTGATGAAGCAGATCGAGGGTGTGTTGAACGAACCAGGGAACGAGGAACTGCTCGCCGAATACCAGAAAGATGGTTTCTGGGGTTATGGTGAGCGGCTGTTCCAGGCTGCGAGGTTCTTCACTGAGATGCAGTACCAGCACCTGGTGTTTGAGGAATTCGCCCGCCGGATCCAACCGAATATTGATCCGACGACCCCGAACGAAAACTCCTACATGCCCGACGTCAATCCGGCGATTACCGCCGAATTCGCTCACGTGGTCTACCGGTTCGGACATTCCCTGCTGACTGAGAATGTTCCCCGGGAGATCGACGGACAAACCACGCAGATTCCGCTCTTTGACGCTTTCCTGAATCCCCAAGGGTTCCTGAAGGCTCCAGACGGTACCGCGTTGACTCCTGATGAGGCGGCCGGCTCATTGATTAAAGGGCTGACGCACCAGACGGCGAATGGCATCGACGAGTTCGTCACCAACACGCTGCGGAACCAGCTGCTGGGTCTGCCGCTGGACTTGGCGACGATCAACATGGCCAGGGCACGCGATACGGGAATTCCGGGACTGCAGGCAGCCCGCCAACAGTTCTACGAGGCCACCCTGCACCCGGAGCTGGAACCCTACGAATCGTGGGAGGACTACCGGCTGAGCATGAAGAACCCTGAATCCATCCTCAACTTCGTAGCCGCCTACGGTATCCACCCGAGCCTCGCCTCGGCCGACACCCTGGCAGCGAAGCGGACGGCGGCTGAGGCACTGATCGCGAATCCGGCGTTCATGAACGCCCCGGCAGCGCAAACAGGCCTCAACGGTGTTGATTTCTGGATGGGCGGACTGGCTGAGAAGCCATTCGTGTTCGGCGGCATGCTGGGCACCACGTTCAACTTCGTCTTCGAGCAGCAGCTCGAAAACCTGCAGAACGGCGACCGGTTCTACTACCTGACCCGGAACCTCGGCAACCCGCTGTTCCACACCCTGGAGGCGAACTCGTTCTCGCAGCTGATCATCCGCAACACCAGCGCGGACAAGCTGCCCCACGACGTCTTCGCCTCACCACAGGCCACCTTCGACCTGACCCAGAGCGACGCGCAACTAACCGCTGCGGGGCTGGTCAACCAGAATGGGCAGTGGCGGTTCACCGGTGCGGAACATGTGGTGATGCAGGGCTCCGACGCCGCTAACAATATCCGCGGCGGTATCGGTGATGACTCCATCTGGGGCCGCGCCGGTAACGACAGGATAGAAGGCGACGACGGCGTCGATGCCATCATGGGCGGTGACGGCGACGACATCCTGACCGATCTCAATGGAGACGACAGACTCCAGGGAGAGGCAGGCAACGACGCCATCGCAGGCGGGCCGGGAATCGGGGACCTGCTCTTCGGAGGCTCCGGGAAGGACTTCATCCACGGCGGCCAGGACCATGCCACGGTCTTCGCCGGCCTCGGCGATGACTTCATCTACGGCTCCAGCGGCGCCGACGTCATCGGCGGCAACGAAGGAGACGACTGGATTGAAGGCGCCGGCGGCGGCACCGACCTGCTGGTTGGGGATAACAGCAACACGCTGGAGAACGATCCCAACCTCTGGCACGGCGGCCACGACGTCCTCGATGGCGGATCCGGCAACACCGACTTCGACTCCGAAGGAGGCGACGACATCATGATTGCCGGCGCTTCCAGCGAACGGTTCGCCGGGATGCTCGGATTCGACTGGGTAACCCACAAGGACTACCCCTACCCGGTCAATATCGACATGGCCGTGTTGACCATCCTTCCGGACACGCTTAGCCAGATCTCCGACAGGTTCCTGAACGTGGAGGCAACCTCAGGGTGGAAGAACGACGATATCCTCCGCGGCTCCGCGGCCGAGGACGACATCACCGCACCGGCAGTAGGAACCCTCGGTTACGGCCACCGCCTCACCCAGGAACACCTGGACCGGGTCGATGGTCTCCGGGCCCTGCTCGGCGGCGGGGAGAAGCCCGAATACGCGCTGCCGTTCCTGGACAGTGAACCCTTCAACGACGAGGAGGACTTCAACAACAACATCCTCCTCGGCGGGCAGGGCAGTGACCTCATTGAACCGCGCATGGGCCGCAACTTCGTCGACGGCGATGCGTGGCTCAATGTCAGGATCGAATACCGGCCGGCAGGCAGGACAGTGGAAACCGCAGACAGCATGCGCGCCTTCCAGGGCCGCATCTTCAACGGCACCATCAACCCGGCCGACCTGCATATCGTCCGTGAAGTCGCCAACGCCAACACCAACCAGGCAGGCGCCGTCGACACGGCCGTCTTCTCCGGGGCACGCAGCGACTACACCATCGATCGACCACACCCGGCAACCCAGCCGAATGTGTGGCGGGTCGCCAGCAACGCCTCAGCCCCACAGGTGTCCACGGACATCCTGCGGAACATGGAACGGCTCCAGTTCAACGACCAGGTCGTCTGCATCACCAACGGCAGCCTGGCCGCGAACTGCTCCGACGCCGCTGGCACGGTCCAACTGAACGGTACCGCCTTCACCGAAGGAGATACCGTCACCGCCACCGCGGACATCACCGACCCACAAGGAAACGGAAACTTCATCTACGAGCTGCAAGCTCAAAGCGAAGCCGGAGCCGACGGGATCGCCGACCTGTGGATCACGACACAAACGAATGCGTCCGGAACCTTCACCCTCTCCAACAGTGAAGCCGGCCACTCAGTACGCGTGGTGGTCTCCTACGTCGACGGCAGTGGAATCCACGAGCAAATCGCCTCACCCGCAACCGGGCCAGTGGTGAATAACAACGATGCACCAACACCACAGGAAATCGGCCCCGCCGAACCGCTCGTCGGTGACGCATTGCGCATCGCCAAGCAGTTCACCGACGCTGACGGTGCCGCAGACGCCATCGAACACTCCGCTCTCACCTACCAGTGGCAGCAGGGAACCGAGTCGGCAGGCTTCACCAACATCGCCGGAGCGACAGCGGAAACCTTCGCCGTCACCGCCGCCCAAACAGGGAAGCAAATACGGCTGATCATCAGCTACACCGATGACAACGGCACCGCCGAGGAAGCGGTCTCCGAGCCAACCGGCGTCGTCAACCCAGGAGGCACCACCTAACCAGTCAACCCAAATGTGCCGCCCAACCGGCAGCACCTGACAGACAGAAAGCCTGCGCGCTGGGAGATTCCCACCGCGCAGGCTTTCTTCTGTTTCGGCTGATGTCTCAGCATATGGATGTTACTGTCCAGTAATCACGACGCGAACTATCCTTTATTGGTTTGAATTTTCGCCCTTAAGGAGTATGCGTGAGCAGCAGTGAGCCCGCCGGAACGACGGCGGCAAAGAGTGACGACGGCGTGAATGTACCGCGCAGCCGCATCGTCATTGCAAGTCTGGTCGGTACGACCATTGAGTTCTACGACTTCTACATTTACGCCACTGCCGCGATCTCGGTCTTCCCGCTTCTGTTCTTCCCTACCGGGGACAGTGGCGCTGCACTGCTGTCGTCGCTGGCGACCTTCGGCCTGGCGTTTGTGGCACGGCCGATCGGCTCAATTGTGTTCGGCCACTTCGGAGACCGGGTCGGACGCAAGGCGACTCTGGTCGGCTCACTGTTGACGATGGGAATTGCGACCTTCCTGATCGGATTGCTTCCAACATATGCGCAGATCGGCCTGTTCGCCCCGGCGATGCTGGCCATCCTGCGCTTCTGCCAGGGCCTTGGGCTCGGCGGCGAGTGGAGTGGTGCGGCCCTGCTCGCCACCGAAACGGCCAAGAAGGGTAAGCGCGCCTGGGCGGCAATGTGGCCACAGCTGGGTGCCCCTTTCGGCTTCATCCTCGCCAACGGCTTTTTCCTGCTGCTCACTGTCTGGATGGGCTACACAGGTTCGGCCGCGAACGATCCGAGCCATCCCTTTGTCATGTGGGGCTGGCGGATTCCCTTCCTGGTTTCGGCGATCATCGTCCTGATTGGCCTGTACGTGCGGCTCAAGCTGGAGGAAACGCCGGTGTTCGCCCGCGCCGTGGCGCAGGGCAAGAAGGTCAAGACACCGATCGTCGAGGTTTTCCGCACCGCCTGGAAGCCGCTGATCCTGGGCACGTTCATCATGCTCGCGACCTACAGCCTCTTCTACCTGATGACCACGTGGATCCTCAGCTATGCCATTGGGTCGGTCGAGAACGGCTTCCTGGGTATCCCCTACCAGGACTTCCTGATCCTGCAACTGATTTCCATCATTTTCTTTGCGGCGTTCATTCCGGTGGCCGGCTGGCTGGCTGACAAGTTCGGCCGCCGTCGTACCCTGATGGTCGTCACCGCGGGCATCATTGTCTTCGGCCTCTGCTTCAATTTCTTCCTCGCCCCGGAGATCATGGGCCAGGGCGACAACGCAAACCACGCCCTGATGCTGACCTTCCTGATCATCGGAATGATGCTGATGGGCCTCACCTTCGGGCCGATGAGCGCCATTCTGCCGGAGCTCTTCGCGACGAACGTGCGCTACACCGGCTCCGCCTTCGCCTACAACATCTCCTCCATCTTTGGGGCCGCATTGGCACCGTTCATTGCGGCTTGGCTGGCGAGGGACTTCGGCGTCGGCTGGGTTGGGGTCTACCTTGCGTCAATGGCAGTGCTGACCTTCGTCGCGCTGTACCTGTCCAAAGAGACCAAGAACATGAGCATGGACACCCTGGAGGACGAGGTGGAAGAGGCCGGCCAGGAAGCGGCTGCCTTCAACCGTTAGGGGCCGCGGTCAAACACCCTGAAGTGTAACGGCGACCCGCTGGAGGATCTGCCGGGCCTGCACCTGCGCAGCACCATCAGGAGCTGTGTACGTGCAGCCTCCGGGCGGCTTCGGCGATTGAGCCTGACAGCGACGGATACACCGTGACTGTATTGGCGACGTCGTCAACGTGCAGCTTTTGTGCGACGGCCAGTGCGATGGGATAAATCAGCTCAGAGGCGCGCGGTCCGACGACGACGCCGCCAATCACGGTGCCGGAGCCCCGCCGGGAGAAGACTTTGATGAAGCCGTCCTCGACGTTCATCATTTTTGCCCTCGGGTTCGTCCGCAAGGGCAGTTTGATGATGTCGCCCTGATACTTCCCCGAGGAGATGTCTTCCTCGGTTACGCCCACGGAGGCGATTTCCGGGGCGGTGAAGATGTTCGAGGCGACCTGCTTGAGTTTGAGTGGCTTGACCACGTCGCCGAGCAGGTGTGCCATGGCGATACGTCCCTGCATGGCGGCAATGGAGGCCAGCGCAAAGACGCCGGTGCAGTCGCCGGCCGCATACACGTTCGGCGAGGTGGTGCGGGAAACGCCGTCGACCTTGATGTGCCCGCTCTCTGTCAGGGTCACACCCGCTTCTTCGAGGCCGATATCCGCCGTGTTCGGGATGGCGCCAACGGCGAGCAGGCAGTGGCTGCCTTCGATGGTGCGCCCGTCGTTAAGCTTGACCCGCACGCCGTCGTCGGTCCGTTCCACGGTTTCCGCACGGGTGCGCGACAGTACAGTCATTCCCCGCCGCTGGAAGGCCGATTCAAGCACCTCCGCCGCATCGGCGTCTTCGCCGGGGAGAACCTGGTCGCGGCTGGAGACCAGCGTGACGTGGGATCCGAGACCGTTGTACGCGGACGCGAATTCGGCGCCAGTAACACCGGAGCCGACGACGATCAGGGCCTTGGGCAGTTCGGTCAGGTTGTAGACCTGGGTCCAGTTGAAGATGCGTTCGCCGTCCGGCTTGGCGCCAGGAAGTTCGCGGGGGTGCGCGCCGGTGGCGATCAGGATGGCATCCGCCTCAACGGTTTCCGTGCCCTCGGCCGTCGTCGCTTCGATCCGGTGATTGTCCAGCAACCTGCCGGTGCCTGTCAGGATCCGGACTCCGGACCGCTGCAGGCCCTGGCTGATGTCTTCGGATTGCTCAGCCGCGAGCTTAAGCAGCCGTTCGTTGACGTGCGCGAGATCCGCGTAGGCGGCCTCCGCATTGTCCCTGAATTTAACGCCCGTGGTGTAGGCATCGGCGACGCGGACCATGGTGTCCGCCGTCGCGATGAGCGTCTTGGACGGAACGACGTCGGTCAGTACCGCGGATCCGCCGACCCCCTTGTTCTCGACGATTGTTACGTCAGCCCCCAACGACGCAGCCACCATAGCGGCCTCGTAACCTCCGGGGCCACCACCAAGGATGGCAATTTTCAGGGCGCTGAAATCCAATTGACTCGTCACGGTCCAATTGTTGCTTACTTTCCAGTAAGCCCTCAACCAGGTAAGTTCCAACGGCGAGCCTGCACACGGTACGTTGGTGCAGTGACTACAGATGAGCTGGAACGCAACGACCCCTTCGAACTGGCACGGCGGGCCGCCGGTTACATCGCGGAACAGACCGGAGTGGAGCAGCACGATATCGGTCTGGTTCTCGGTTCCGGTTGGGGTGGAGCGGCCGAATTGATCGGTGAAACAGTGGCGACCGTCAACGCCGCCGACATTCCCGGATTTTCCGCTCCCGCTGTGGAAGGACATGTCGGAACCATCCGTTCGGTGCAGGTTCCGGACGGACGGCGCGCGCTGGTCCTCGGTGCACGGACGCATTTCTACGAAGGAAAAGACGTACGCTCCGTCGTGCATGGAGTCCGCACCGCCGCCGCGGCAGGTGTGAAGACCATGGTCCTGACCAACGGCTGCGGCGGACTCAACGAAGACTGGCCGCCCGGGACCCCGGTGCTGATCTCGGACCACATTAATCTAACCGCCACATCGCCGCTCGAGGGTGCGACCTTCGTGGATTTGACCGACCTGTATTCCCAACGGATCCGCAGCATCGCCCGCGGCGTTGACCCCTCCCTCGATGAAGGCGTCTACGCGCAGTTCACCGGACCGCACTATGAAACACCCGCCGAGGTCAGGATGGCCAGGACCATCGGTGCGGATCTCGTCGGGATGTCGACGGCGCTGGAAGCCATCGCGGCCCGGCACGCCGGCATGGAGGTATTCGGCATCTCCCTGGTGACCAACGCGGCCGCCGGCATCAGCCCTGCCGCGCTGAGCCATCAGGAAGTAATTGCGGCCGGCCAGGAGGCGGGTCCGCGCATCTCCCGTTTGCTGGCCGGCATCATCGACAAACTGTAAACCCGTCCCCGTTGTGAACGCGCCGCCCCCGTGGCGCGGCGTGTAGGTTAAAACAATGACGCTCACCGAATCCGAGCTGGAGCAGCTCACGACGACTGCCGCCCAATGGGCGGAGGCCGATCCTGATCCGCAGACCGCGGCCGAACTGCGCGAACTGATTAAGCAGGCGGGCGGTGAAGGCACCGGCCAACTGCAGGCGAGCCAGGAGCTGGCCGACGCCTTCAATGGCACCCTTGAATTCGGCACCGCCGGTCTGCGCGCAGCGCTCGGGCCCGGTCCCAACCGGATGAACCGCATCGTCGTGCGCCGTGCCGCTGCAGGAGTGGCCGCGTTCCTGCAGCAAAAGGCCGCCGGCCAGTACACTCCACGGGCCGTCGTCGGTTTCGATGCCCGGCATAATTCAGATGTCTTCGCCCAGGAGACTGCGGCCATTTTCACCGCCGCAGGCCTCGAGACATTCCTGTTGCCCTCGACCCTGCCGACACCGGTGCTGGCCTACGCAGTCCGGTCGCTGGATTGCGAATGCGGCATCATGGTCACCGCCAGCCACAATCCCCCACGGGACAACGGCTACAAGGTCTACCTTGGTGGACGTGCGGCCGACGACGCAGGCCGCGGAGCACAGATCGTCGCGCCCTACGATACTGAAATCGCTGCACAGATTAACGCCGTTTCCGCGGCCTCCGGCACAATACCAATGTCCGACGGCGGCTGGACCACCTTGGAGCCGGGCATCGAGGACGACTATGTGAATGCAATCACGTCGCTGGCCATGCCGGCCCGGTATCCCGCCCGCGATTTGAAAGTCGTCCTGACTCCTCTGCACGGCGTCGGCGGCGGGACCGCCACCAAGGTGCTCTCGGCGGCCGGCTTCAACGATGTCACCCCGGTGGCTGAGCAGGCCGAACCGGATCCTGACTTTCCGACCGTCAGTTTCCCCAACCCGGAGGAAGCCGGCGCGCTGGACCTTGCCTTTGAGACAGCCGCGGAAGCCGGTGCCGACATCGTGATCGCCAATGATCCCGACGCCGACCGGGCAGCTGTTGCCGCCGTCGACCCTGACACCGGACAGTGGCGGATGCTGCGCGGTGACGAGGTGGGCGCCCTGCTCGGCGCGCACATGGTGGCGCGGATGGCAGTCGACGACGGCGCGAATCAACCGGGTGCGGTGTTCGCCAACTCCATTGTGTCCTCCCGGATGCTGGGCAGGATCGCGGCGGCGGCCGGGTTCGAGCATACGGAGACGCTGACCGGTTTCAAATGGATCTCGCGGGTGCCGGAGCTCGCTTTCGGTTACGAAGAGGCCCTCGGATACTGTGTCGCGCCATCGCTGGTCCGGGACAAGGACGGCATCTCGGCCGCCTTGCTGATCGCCGAACTCGCCGCGGATCTAAAAGCGGCGGGCAAGACACTCTTTGACAGCCTGGATGAGCTGGCCCTGTACCACGGGCTGCATCTCACCGACCAGTTCTCGGTGCGCGTGGGCAATCTCGGTCTCCTCGACGCGATGATGAACCGGCTGCGTGAACACCCTCCGGAGTCCTTTGGCGGATCGCCGCTGGATAACGACGTCGATCTGTCTGTGGGCAGCGAAACGCTTCCGCCGACGGACGGCCTGCTGTACATCACCCGTGACGACACGCGGGTGATCGTCCGTCCCAGCGGCACCGAACCAAAGCTCAAGTGTTATCTCGAGACCATTGTCCCGGTCGACGCCGGCGCTGACCTGCCGGAAACCAGGGCGCAGGCCCGGGAAACAATGGACGCTGTGCTCGAGGATGTCCGCGAAGCGCTGGGGCTCTGACAGCCGGCGCCTACGGCTGGCAAGGACAAGCGGCTGAATCCGCGTGGCCGAAGCACTAAACTGGTTCTGAACCATCATGAACCGCCGTCACAACCGTGAATTACCGTGAACTGTCCCCGCTACGGCGGGCATAACCGCAGGAGAAACAATGCAGCGCCCCAACTCGCACGCCACCCATTCGGGTGAAGGACATCTTGTCTCGAACGTGATCATCTTCACCATCATGATGGTGTTGTTCCTCGGGTCCCTGTACGCTTTCTCATTCTGGAGCCTGGACAACGTCTTCCTGCCCGGAATCATCGGCATGGTCTTGTTCGCGCTGGCTTTCTTTATCCCGAAGCAGATCATGGCCAACATGGAAAAGCGGACGCGGGAGAAATAAAGCGCTCTCTCCACACCTGCACGAAAAGAGGGCCCCGGCCGCGGAAAGATCCGCTGGCCGGGTCCCTCTTTTCGTGCGGGGGTTCGCAGAAGTTAGAGCAGCCCCTTGGTGTGCCACACGGTCTTGGTCTCGGTGAAGAACGTGATCCGGTCAATGGACGGCGCTCCGGCGTCCGCCCCTGACTCCGGCGGGAGCACCCGCTTGAGCGTTTCCGCAGCCGCGATCTGCAGGTCGACCCAGTCGAGGTCTCCGGCGCCCAGCAGGTCGAGGGCATTGACGTCGGCGTGACTGGCCAACCAAGGCGCAATTTCGGCAGGTGAACCACTGAGAATGTTCACCACCCCGGCTGGAACATCGCTCGTCGCCAGAACTTCGGCCAAGCTCAGAGCGGCCAACGGTGTCTGCTCGTTCGCCACAACCACGACCGTGTTGCCGCTCACCAGCACCGGCGCAACGGCACGGACGAATCCGAGCAGTGATCCGGAATCCTGTGGGGCAATAACGGCGACGACTCCGGTGGGTTCGGGCGTGGAGAGGTTGAAGTACGGGCCGGACACCGGATTGCCATTGCCGGCCACCTGGACGTATTTGTCGGCCCAGCCTGCGTACCAGACCCAGAGGTCGATGGCTTCGTCGATCTGGGCCGCGGCCGCCGTCGTCGAAGCTCCTTCCGACTGGATGATCTCATCAATAAACTGCGCACGCCGTCCGTCCAGCAGTTCCGCAATTCGATACAGCACCTGGCCCCGGTTATAACCGGTGGCTCCGGACCAGCCGCTCACCGCAGCGCGGGCGGCGACGACGGCGTCACGGGCATCCTTGCGTGATGCCTTGGCCGCATTGGCCATGAAGCTTCCCTTCCTGGTGGTCACTTCGTAAACCCGTCCTGATTCGCTGCGGGCAAATTTGCCGCCGATGTAGAGTTTGTACGTTTTCGGAACAGTCAGCCGTGCCTGGCTCATTTCCTGCCTCCTTTGGCGGCGGTGCGGTCGGCGGGAGCCAGATACGCGGCCAGCCCGTGCCTGCCGCCTTCCCTGCCGTAGCCGGACTCCTTGTACCCCCCGAACGGGGAGGCCGGGTCGAACTTATTGAATGTGTTGGCCCAGATGACGCCCGCCCGCAGCTTGTCGGCCACTGCCAGTACCCGGCTGCCCTTGTCCGACCAGATTCCGGCGGAGAGCCCGTACGGAGTGTTGTTTGCCTTCGCGATGGCCTCGGCCGGGGTTCGGAACGTCAGTACCGACAGCACCGGTCCAAAAATTTCGTCCCGCGCGATCCGGTGACTGGTGGAAACGTTGGTAAAGATGGTCGGCGGGAACCAGAACCCTGACGACGGCAGCACGCATTCAGCGCTCCACCGGTCCGCCCCTTCCTGCTCGCCGATGTCGGACAGTTCGCGCATCCGCCCCAGCTGTGACGCGGAGTTGATGGCGCCGATGTCGGTGTTCTTGTCCAGTGGATCTCCGACGCGCAGCGTTGAGAGCCGTGCCTTGAGCCTGTCGACGACCTCGTCGTGGATGGATTCCTGGACGAGCAGCCGTGACCCGGCACAGCAGACCTGTCCCTGGTTGAAGAAGATGCCGTTGACGATGCCTTCGATGGCCTGATCGATCGGGGCGTCGTCAAAGACGATATTCGCGCCCTTGCCGCCCAGCTCAAGAGTCAACTTCTTGGCCGTACCCGCCGTGGAACGCGCAATCTGCCGGCCCACCGCCGTCGAACCGGTGAAGGCCACTTTGTTGACGTCGGGGTGGTTGACCAGGTCCGAACCAGTCTGCCCGGCACCGGTGATGATGTTGACGACGCCGTCGGGCAGATCCGCCTGCTGCAGGATCTCGGCGAACAGCAGTGCCGTCAGCGGAGTGGTTTCGGCAGGCTTCAACACCACTGTATTTCCCGCCGCCAGTGCCGGCGCGATTTTCCAAGCCAGCATCAGCAGCGGAAAGTTCCACGGAATAACCTGTGCGGCAACACCGAGCGAACGTGGATCCGGGCCAAGTCCGGCATAGTCCAGCTTGTCGGCCCAACCCGCGTAGTAGAAGAACCACGCGGCCACCATCGGGATATCGACGTCGCGGCTCTCCTTGATCGGTTTGCCGTTGTCGAGACTCTCCGCGACGGCCAGCTCGCGGGAGCGCTCCTGGACCAGCCGGGCAATGCGGAACAGGTACTTGCCGCGATCGGCCCCGGAGAGCTTGGACCAGGTCCGCTCGTAGGCTTTACGGGCGGCGGCGACGGCGGAATCCACGTCCTTTTCGTCGGCGCAGGAGATCGTGGAGATGTGCTTCTCCGTGGCGGGGGAAATCGTCTTGAACGATTCGCCGTTGCCTGGCCGGAATTCGCCATTAATGAACAGGCCGTACTCGCTCTTGAGGTTCAGAATCGCCGTCGATTCCGGAGCAGGGGCGTAATCAAGGAATGTCATCTTGGGAAAGTCCTTCAGTCGATCGTGACGTAAGAGGAGCCGGAGTAGTATCCGCTGGCCAGTTTCTGCCGCTGTAGGATGACGTCGTTGAGCAGGCTCGAGGCTCCGAAGCGGAACAGGTCGGGCTGCAGCCATTCCTCGCCCACCGTTTCGGCTACTGTCACGAGGTATTTGATGGCGTCCTTCGAGGTGCGGATACCGCCGGCCGGTTTGACCCCGATCTTTTCACCGGTCAGCCGGTGCCAGTCGCGCACAACTTCAAGCATGGAAAGCGTCACCGGCAGTGTGGCTGCGGGTGCGACCTTGCCGGTGGAGGTTTTGATGAAGTCGCCGCCGGCCAGGATCGCCAGCCATGATGCCCGGCGGACGTTGTCGTAGGTGTTCAGTTCACCAGTCTCCAGGATGACCTTCAGGTGGGCGTAGCTGCCGTCTTCGCGCCGGCAGGCCTCCTTGACCGCGACGATCTCGTCGAAGACTTCCCCGTAGCGGCCGGACAGGAAGGCCCCACGGTCGATCACCATGTCGATTTCGTCCGCGCCGGCGGCCACGGCCTCAGCCGTGTCGGCCAGTTTGACGGCGCGGGATGCCCTGCCGCTCGGGAAGGCGGTTGCCACCGCCGCAATGTTGATACCCCCGCCGGCTGCCGCCGTCGAACCTGCGTGTGCACTGCCAAGCGCCTGTACGGCGTATGGAACCATGTCCCCGTAGACGCAGACGGCGGCGACCTGCGGCGTCGACAAATCATCCGGATCAGGGACCCGGGCCTTGGCCACCAGCGAGCGCACCTTCCCTGGCGTGTCGGCACCTTCCAGGGTGGTCAAGTCGGTCAGCGCAATGATCCGGTCCAGCGCCCAGGCCTTGGATGTGGTTTTTATTGATCTGGTTCCCAGGGCGGCTGCCCGGGCTTCCAGTCCGACGGCGTCGACCCCGGCGATGCCCTCCAAGTACCGACGCAGGCTCCGCTCGGTGAGGTCTGCGCCGATCACGTCAAGCGCCCTGGCTGCTGGGGCGATGCTTGTGCCACCGGCCGCCGAAATGTCCATCGTCACGTATTCTCCATGCCTCTCACAGTGGCGTCATTGCTTCTGTTCCCGACTACCAATCCTACCCCGGCTGTTCCATCCCACCATCGCCCGCTTTTAGTCACGGAAGATGGTTTCGACCACCGTATTGGCCCAGGCCAGCACCTCTGCGTCCACCAGGTCGCGGCCAGCGATCCGGGCGGTCTTCGGCTTCGGGATCAGCACCGCATCGAGGGCCGGTTTCACCATCGCTCCCGGATACATCCGCTGCAGCCGCATCGTTTTCGACTCCGGCAGATCCGCGGGCGCGAACTTGATGAAGTTGCCCTGCAGTGCGACGTCGGTCAGCCCCACCTCGCGCGCGGCCACCCGGAAGCGGGAGACGGCGAGCAGGTTGAGTACCGGTTGCGGCAGTTCCCCGTACCGGTCCTCGAGTTCGGCGCGCACCTCGTCGATGCCCTCGTGGGTGGTGGCAGCGGCCAGTTTCCGGTAGGCCTCCAGGCGCAGCCGCTCCCCCGGTACGTAATCGTGCGGCAGGTGGGCGTTGACGGGCAGCTCGATCTTCATCTCCTTGACCTGCTCCTCCGTATCACCGCGGTAATCGGCCACGGCCTCACCCACCAGCCGGATGTACAGGTCGAACCCGACCCCGGCGATGTGCCCGGACTGCTCGCCGCCCAGCAGGTTGCCCGCGCCGCGGATCTCCAGGTCCTTCATCGCCAGCTGCATACCGGCCCCGAGTTCGTTGTTGGCGGCCACCGCCTTCAGCCGTTCCAGCGCCACCTCGCCGAGCGGCTTATCAAACGGGTAGAGGAAGTACGCGTAGGCGCGTTCACGCCCGCGGCCAACACGCCCGCGCAACTGGTGCAGCTGCGAGAGACCGTAGTTGTCCGCCCGGTCCACAATCAGCGTGTTCGCGTTGGAGATATCCAGTCCGGTTTCGATGATGGTCGTGCACACCAGCACGTCGAACTTCTTCTCCCAGAAGTCGACGATGATCTGCTCCAGTTTGGACTCGCTCATCTGCCCATGCGCCACCGCCACCCGGGCTTCCGGCACCAGCTGCTGGATGTGGGCAGCTGTCCGGTCAATGCTCGAAACCCGGTTGTGCACGAAGAAAACCTGGCCCTCGCGCATCAGCTCCCGGCGGATAGCCGCGGAGGCTTGCTTGTCCGTGTATGGTCCAACGTAGGTCAGCACCGGATGCCGTTCCTCGGGCGGCGTAGCCAGCGTGGACATCTCCCGGATTCCCGTCACCGCCATTTCCAAGGTGCGGGGAATCGGCGTCGCACTCATCGCCAGCACATCCACATTGGTGCGCAGCTTCTTCAACTGCTCCTTATGTTCGACGCCGAAACGCTGCTCTTCATCGACAATCACCAGCCCCAGATCCTTGAACTCGAAGTCCTTGGAGAGCAGCCGGTGGGTTCCGATGACGACGTCGACGCTTCCGTTCTTCGCGCCGGCCGCCGTTTCCTTGGCCTCCTTGGAGGACTGGAACCGGGAGAGCGGCTGGACCCGTACCGGGAACCCGGAGAACCGCTCCGAGAAGGTGTCGTGGTGCTGCTGCACCAGCAGAGTCGTGGGCACCAGCACGGCCACCTGCTTGCCGTCCTGGACAGCCTTGAAAGCGGCACGCACGGCGATCTCGGTCTTGCCATAGCCGACGTCGCCGGAGACCAGCCGGTCCATCGGGATTTCCCGCTCCATATCGGCCTTGACCTCGTTGATCGTCGTCAACTGGTCCGGCGTCTCGATATACGGGAACGCCTCCTCGAGCTCCCGCTGCCACGGCGTATCAGGCCCGTAGGCGTAGCCGCGCGAGGCCATCCGCGCCGAGTACAGCCGGATCAGTTCGCCGGCAATCTCCTTGACAGCCTTGCGCGCCTGGCCCTTGGTCTTCGCCCAGTCCGCGCCGCCCATCTTCGACAGCGCTGGGGAATCACCACCGACGTAGCGTGTCACCTGGTCCAGCTGGTCCGTCGGCACGAACAGCCGGTCCCCCGGTGCCCCACGCTTGGACGGCGCGTATTCCAACACCAGGTACTCACGGACCGTCTTCGTCCCGCCACCGGCCGCCGTCGCTCGCTGGATCAGCTCAATGAACCTGCCCACACCGTGCTGCTCATGCACAACATGGTCGCCGGCCTGCAGCTGGAGGGGGTCGACGGCGTTGCGCCGCTTGGAAGGCATCCGCCGCATGTCTTTGGTCGAGTAGGCGCTGCTGCGTCCCAGCAGGTCCGCCTCGGTCAGCAGCCCCAGCTTCAAGCCGTCGAAGACAAAGCCACGCCCGGCAGTCGCCGTCGTGATCTCGATGATGCCCGGTTGCGGGGACTTCTCCAGCGAATCCACCCGGGCGGCGGGGATTTGCGCGTCATGGAACAACTCCGCCAGCCGCTGCGCCGGACCGGGCCCGTCGGTTGCGACAACAATGCGCCATTGGTCCCGCACCCGCGAACCGATGAAGTCCATCATCTCCGCCACCTCGCCCTGATAACCGCGCGGTTCCCGGGCATTGATGCTGAGCGTGTCGGTATCCAGCTCGAGCTCGTCATCCTGATTGAACGATGTGATCGACCACCACCCCATGGAGTGTTCCAGGGCGGTGGAGCGGGTCTGCGCCAGAGTGCGGAAGCTCGCGGCCTCGAGATCGACGCCGAGGTCAATCGGCGCCTGCGCCCCTTCAGAGGCAGTGGACCAGGCGGCTTCCAGGAACTCCTCGTTGGTCGCGTTCAGGTCATGCGCGCGTGCCCGGACTTTCTCCGGTTCGACCACGACGGCGACAGAGCCAGCCGGGAACTGGTCCACCAGCGGGACCATGGCGTCCACCAGGGCCGGGGCGAGCGATTCCATTCCCTCCACCGCGATGCCACCGGCGATCCGCTCCAGCATCGAGGCGGCCGCCGGCATCTTGTCCTGCAGCTTCGCGGCGCGGGACATCACCTCCGGCGTAATCAGGATTTCGCGGCACGGCGGAGCGTAGAGGTGGACCGGCGGCTCCATTCCATCTGAACCCTGTTTCGGGGCAGGAATCGAGCGCTGGTCGGCAACGGCAAACCACCGCATCGATTCGACCTCATCGCCAAAGAATTCGATCCGGATGGGATGGTCTTCGGTCGGGGGGAATACATCCAGGATGCCGCCGCGGACGGCAAATTCGCCGCGGCGGGTGACCATGTCCACCCGGGCGTACGCGGCCGCGGCGAGCTGCTCCACCAGATCGGCAAAGCCAATCTCGTCACCGGTGGACAGCGAGACCGGCTGCAGATCGCCGAGCCCGTCAACGAGCGGCTGGACGACGGCGCGCACGGGCGCCACGACGACCTGGAGCGGATCTGCCTGCGGATGCTTCAGCCGGCGCAGCACCGAGAGCCGGCGGCCAACGGTGTCCGACCGCGGCGAAAGCCGTTCGTGCGGCAGTGTCTCCCAACTCGGAAACTCCTCAACCGCTGTGGCCGGCAGGTAGCCACGCAACGCGGCAGCGAGGTCCTCGGTTTCCCTGCCGGTGGCAGTTACCGCCAGTACGACGCCGGTGGGCTCTCCGCTGCCCGCTGGCCCGCCGTCGTCGTTCTGTTCCTGCCTCAGGCCTTCGACGATCTCCGCCAGCAGGGCAGCGCGCAATCCGGCCGGGGCGCCTATCTGCAGGTCGGCGCTGCGGACTCCGGGAGTCTTGAGGGCCTCTTCCCGCACCCTTGAAAATGAGGCGTCCTCCGCCAGAGCGGCCCGCAGTCCAATTAGAGTCATCGTTCGTGAATCCTTCACCATCGTCGGCCACCGCGGGCATGAAACATGTAGGCTGGCTGCAGCCGGAGCACAGCACAAATACCCGAGGATCACGATGAACCCCGGGGCAACGACTCAAGCCTACGCCTGCGCGCTGAAACAGGAAAAGCTAGGATAATACCGAACATCTTCGCCGGAGCTCTGCCTCCCGGGCAGATCAGCAACCGGGACCGACCCCTTACCTGTGGAGGAATTATGGCGCTCAGCGCTTCAACCAACCTGCCTGCCAACCCGCAGCGCGTTACCGAAGTCTTCACCAACGAGGACTTTGTTCGCCACATCAGCGAAAAGGTGGGTGGTTCGCTCGAATCGCTGAAGATCGACGGCGCCATCACCGGCCCGTTCAAGCTCACCGCCGTGCGCACCGTGCCCGCGAACCGGCTCCCCGATTTTGCGAAGAAATTTATCGGCCAGAAACTGACCGTGACCCAGACGGAACAGTGGGAAGCACCGGCAACCGATGGCTCCCGCCGTGCGGACGTCAGCCTGAAGGTCTCCGGAGCACCTGTCGACGCCTCTGCCGTCCAGCGCTTGGTTCCTACCGCGGAGGGCACGCGTGTCGAATTGGAAGGCGACGTGAAGTCTTCCATCCCGTTCCTCGGCAGCAAGATCGCCGCCGCAGCGGAACCGATGGTGGGCAAAGCACTCAACATCCAGGCCACGGAAGCCCGTACCTGGCTCAAAGAGCACTAGGCCGGAGACTGCCGCATGTCAATGCCACTATCGCTTGCCCTGGTACTGATCCTGGCCGGTGTCTGGACGCTCATAGTCTGGCCGCCCTTTCTGCGCCGCATCCTCAAGGACCCGCGCGCCCGGGACGAGGCAGGACGCCGCACCCGCTTCATGATGGTGCATCTGATGCTGATCTCAACCTCCATGATTCTTGGCCTGGCCACCGCGGTGATTGGAATCCGCGCCGCCGTCGGCTAGGACCTTCCGTTACCGCGTACCTCACCTTCATGCAAATTCGAGGAGGTGACCGGCGCCACGTAGAATGAACGCCAGGAGAGCCGGGAAGTCTGGTCGGCATGGACTTCAGCCTGACCACGTATATTTTCGAGGAGACCCGCAATGGCCCACCAGACACCTGACGATCAAGGCCCCCGGCGGGTGTTGTCCCGGTCGAGCTACTCCGAGAGCGTCCGCATTTCCGAGATCCTCCGCAAGGAGACTGTCGGTGGTGCGTTGCTGCTCATCGCGGCGGTGGCGGCCCTGATCTGGGCGAACTCCCCGGCCAGCGACAGTTACTTCGCACTGCGGGACTTCACCTTTGGACCGGAGTCGCTGCACCTCAACCTTTCGGTGGGCGCCTGGGCCGCGGACGGTCTGCTGGCGGTGTTCTTTTTCCTGGCCGGTCTGGAGCTTAAGCGCGAGTTCGTTGCCGGGGACTTGAGGCGTTTCAATAAGGCAATCGTTCCCGTGACGGCGGCCTTCGGCGGTGTTGCTGTCCCAGCCATCATCTACACCGTCATCAACCTCAATGCCGGCGCGGAAGCCCTTCGCGGCTGGGCCATTCCGACGGCTACGGATATTGCCTTCGCCGTCGCAGTCCTTGCTGTGATCAGCACCCATCTGCCTTCAGCGCTGCGCTTGTTCCTGCTGACACTGGCAGTCGTCGATGACCTTATCGCTATCGCCATCATCGCCTTCTTCTACACCGACGACCTTGCTCCACAGTTCCTCGCTCTGTCGCTGCTGCCGATGGCATTGTTCGCCTTTCTCGTCCAGAAACGTATCCGCAGCTGGTACTTCCTGATGCCCCTGGCAGTCGCCACCTGGGCGCTCTTCCACGCGTCGGGGATCCATGCCACCGTCGCGGGCGTGCTGCTGGGCTTCACTGTTCCGGTGTTGCGCGCAGACCGTAATCTCCGGCCCGATGCCGGTCCCGGGCTCGCAGAATATCTGGAACATCGTTTCCGCCCCTTCTCCGCCGGTGTTGCTGTTCCGGTCTTCGCCTTCTTCTCTGCCGGTGTCGCCGTCGGCGGCTGGGATGGCATCACCGGAGCCCTGACGGATTCGATCACGTATGGCATTATCATTGCCCTGTTCGTGGG
Organism: Arthrobacter monumenti; assembly: GCF_054511255.1. Lineage (NCBI taxonomy): Bacteria > Bacillati > Actinomycetota > Actinomycetes > Micrococcales > Micrococcaceae > Arthrobacter > Arthrobacter monumenti. The sequence continues at coordinate 276,717 of NZ_JBTNCY010000002.1, forward strand.
CAAGACCATCGGAATTATGGGCTCAACCTGGATCGTCACCAAGACGACAAGAGCCGTTCTGGACAAGTCGTATAAATGGATTGACGTCCTCGGGATATCCATGCTGGCCGGCGTCGGTTTCACCGTGTCCTTGCTCGTCGCCAAACTCAGTTTCGACGTCGGAACCCTCGCCAATGACCATGCAAAAGTAGGCATCCTTGCCGGGTCGTTGTTGTCTGCCTTGCTGGCCACCGTGCTGTTGAAGGCGCGCGACCGGCAGTACAAGCGCATCCGTATGGAAGAGACCAGGGATACCGATAAGGACGGCATTCCCGACGTGTATGAGGACAACGGAACCGGCAACGGCTAGCGCCACAAAATACGAAAGATTTCCTCAGGATTTGGCACCGTTCCGGAAGAACCCGCTCCAGACAGGTATTCTGTAAACACTTTATTGGCCCGCCATCGAGGAGCGGTCTTGAATACCTACCTGCTGTTTTCCAGCAACGGACGACTGGCAAGGCCATGAGCCTCGACCATGCCGGATCATTGCCGCTCGTCGCGGATAAAGCACTCCGCGGGCTGCAACGCGACTTGGGGGACGATGGCCGGGCGGGCCTGTTGTTTGTTAAGTCTTTCATGAGCATGTGGCCGGACCGCTACAAGCGCTTGAGCGAAGCCGTCCGGGGGCGCCATGAGGTGGCCTCGATGGATGCGGTCCTCAGTCTTCGCACGTCCAGCAAGATGCTGGGCGCCGAACGCCTGGCGGCCTTGGCCGACGAACTCGAAGGCGAACTGCGCCGGGGAAACCACGCAATCGCCACCGACATTCTCGTCGATATCCGGATCTGTGGTGAAGCGACGATGGAACTGCTTGAAGCCCACTACCCCGCAGCAGGAGCCAGGCAGTAGCCGACACCGCGCACGGTCTTCAGCCACCGCGGCGACCGGGAATTGTCGCCGAGCTTCCGCCGCAGATTACCGATGTGCACCTCGATGGCACGCTCATCCGCGTCACTGATGTAGCTGCCGGTATCGTAATCGTCGGCCCGCAGCCAGCGGACTAAATCGGCTTTGGTCCTAACCGCTTGGCCACTCTCGAGCAGCGCGTGCAGGAGGTCAAACTCCGTCCGGGTCAGTTCCAGCTCCTGATCCTCGACCCGGGCCACCCGTGTCCGGGGAGCAAGCATCAGACCATTATGCTCAATACAGTCAGTATCCACAGCCGTCCCGGCAGCTCTTCCGCCCGGGAAACCGCTGACCCCGCCGCCGTCGTTATTCCTGGTCATACCGGCGGCCCCGGCCTGTGCCGGGGATCCACCACCGGACGCAGGGACAAGTGTGTTCTGGCCGGTTTCCGGAGCGGGTACGGTTGGGACCCCACCAGTGGAGATATGCGGGCGGCGCATCATGGCAGCCACACGGGCCCGCAGCTCGCGTGGGCGGAAGGGTTTGGTGAGATAGTCGTCGGCGCCGGATTCGAGACCCATAAGGGTGTCAAGTTCTTCCGCCCGGGCGGTGAGCATCACGATGTAGCTGTCGCTGAACAGCCGTATCTGCCGCGCGACCTCGTACCCATCAATATCGGGCAAGCCAAGGTCGAGCGTGATGATGGCCGGAGCGTATTTCTTGACCGCTTCGACGCCGGCCGTGCCGCTGGTGGCTGAATAAACTTCAAAGCCACCCTGCTGCAGAACCACTTCAATCAGTTCGCGAATATCCTTATCGTCTTCGATGACGACGGCAACACGAGTCCTATCCAACGTTTACTCCCCCAGTTCCGTCGAGACCATTCCGGTTTCCCAAAAGAAGAGACTCTCTTTTGGCAGTATATCGTGATATGTGTTATCCACGTCATCCTGTGCGGTGAATTTTGTGTTTGACGCTTGCCTGGCTTGTGGGGGCACTGATGAGCGTGAGGAGGAGTAATCCGGCGATGACATTCAAAAGCGCCTTATCGCCGCTGACATTCCAAACCTATTTCCACCGGCTGAACCTCCGGCAACGGGTCGTGATCAGCCAGATGCCGCTGGCCGCCTCGATGATCCTGGTCATCATCGTTGGTCTGTTCTACCACCGGGAAATCTTCCTGGACCGGTCATTCATCGCGGGGCTGATTGTCCACGGACTGATCCTGCTCGCCTGCACCGAGGTTCCTTGGCAGAAACTGCGCAGGACAGCATCGCTGGCAATTCCGATACTCGATTTCATCGCCATCAGCCTCATACTCGAGGGCGCAGGCGACGCCCTTAACGGGCTGGCCTTCCTGTTTGTATTCCCCGTCATTTGGCTGGCCTGCGGTAGCCAGGGATTGCACTCTGTGGCCCTGCTCAGCTTCTTTGGTCCCTTGGCGGCCGTTTGGATTCCCCCGCTTGTGGAGGGCGCAGGATTGGGCAGCCTGGGCCGGGTGGTTCTCGTACCATTCATGATGCTGGCCGTGGGTATTACGGTGCGGGTCGTAACCGCCAGCATGAATGGCCAGCAGCGCGAACTGGAAGACAAGGAACGCCTGCTCAACACCATTGTGGAGACTGTCGGCGTCGGCGTAGTGGTGGTGGACAAGGATGGCCACGATGTGCTGATGAACCTGCAGCAGCGCAATAACCACCACGTCGCCACCCCCGAAGATGTGGATGATCCAAACGAGTCCCAGCTGCTGCTCTTCCGTCCCGACAAGGAAACGCCTGTTCCGGCGGAAGAACGGCCGGTTGGCCGCGCCGTCTCTGGTGAATCTTTTTCCGATTACCTGATGTGGATCGGCAAGGAAGCGGACCGGCGCGCCGTCTCCGCCTCTGCACGGACGATGACCGATGACGGCGGCAACTTCGCCGGGTCCGTCGTCGCGTTCAGCGATGTCTCGGACCTGGTATCGGCCCTGGCGGCCAAGGACGATTTTGTTTCGAATGTATCGCACGAATTCCGGACCCCGCTGACGTCAATCCTCGGTTACCTTGACCTGGCTGTTGAGGACGGTGACCAAATGCCGCCACCGGTGGTCCACTACCTGGACGTTGCGCGGCGCAATACCGAGCGGCTGCTGAGGCTGGTTTCGGATTTATTGGCGACGACGTCCAATTCCATGACGCTCGACGTCGAACCAACAGACATAGCCGCCCTGATCGAAAATTGTCTATCGTCGGCGCAGGTCCGCGCCGGGGACGCCGGTATCCAGTTGGTCAATGAAGCGGAGGCGGACGTACGGGCCGAGATTGATCCGTTGCGGATCGGCCAGGTTCTGGACAACCTGCTGTCGAACGCCGTTAAGTACTCGCCCGGTGGCGGTACTGTCACCGTAGGTGCCTGGACGGCAGATGGGAAGGTGCTCTTGCGGGTCTCGGATACCGGTATGGGAATGGACCAGGCGGATCAGGCCGGCGTGTTTACCAAGTTCTTCCGCGCGGACAGTGTCCGGAATACCACGATCCCCGGCGTCGGGTTGGGTCTGTTGATTACGAAGACGATTGTGGACCGCCATGGTGGAGGCATCGAGCTGGAAAGCGTTCCCGGAGTTGGAACGTCATTCACCATAACGCTCCCCCTGGAGGCGGGTAAGCCGGCCCGCGGTGCGTATGCCACAGGAACCGCGCGCTATCCGCACTGAGCAACGCCACTGCTCTTTTGAAGTCGCGGCGATCAGCGCGAGGCCAGCATGGCTTCCTCGGCGGCGACCCAGGCCAGCATCGCGCATTTAACCCGGGCGGGATAACGGGAAACGCCGGAGAAGGCTGCGGCATCGCCGAGTACCTCCTCGTCCGCTTCCACAGTGCCGCGTGAGCGCAGAACCTCGCGGAAGTTATCGATCAGGCTGAGTAGCTCCGTCTGGCTCAGCCCATCGCCCACCATGTCGGTAAGCACTGATGCGGCCGCCATCGAAATTGAGCAGCCATCGCCTTCCCAGCTGACAGCGGCGATGGTGTCGCCGTTGCGGACCACCCGAAGGGTGATTTCGTCGCCACAGGTTGGGTTGTACTGGTGCGATTGTCCGGCGACCATTCCCTCGGCCGCCTCCTTAAGCCCTTCGCCATGCCGCGACTTGGAATGGTCGAGGATGATCTGTTGATAAAGCTGTTGTAGCTCTGCGCTCATTACTTCACTCCAAAAAAGGCGCGGACGCCGGCCACTGCCTCCAGCAGGAAGTCAACGTCGTCTGTGGTGTTGTACAAATAAGTACTGGCGCGGGTTGATGCGGTCAGGCCGAGCCGCCGGTGCAGCGGTTGGGCGCAATGGTGGCCGACCCGCACCGCTATGCCGCGGTCATCCAGGAACTGGCCGACGTCATGAGCGTGTACGCCGTCGACGTCGAAAGCCGCTAAACCTATGCGCTCAACGCCGGCGGGCGGCCCCAGAACGCGGATCCCCTCAATCTGCTGCAGTCCGGACACCATCCGTTGCCCGAGCTGCGCCTCCCAGTCGGCGACCCTTTCCATACCGGTTTCAACGAGATAGTTGACGGCCACGGCCAGGGCGGCGGCCTGCGACACCTGCTGCGTGCCGGCTTCAAACCGGGTGGGCGATGGCAGGTATTCGGCGCCGTCCATGGTGACCTTGGTGATCATCGAGCCGCCGGTGAGGAATGGCGGCATGCTGTCCAGCAACTCCGCCTTGCCGTAGAGCACACCGATCCCGGTAGGCCCCAGCATTTTGTGCCCGGAGAAGACGAGAAAGTCCACATCCAGCTCTTTCACATTTACTGGCATGTGCGGGACGGACTGGCAGCCGTCCAGCACCACAAGGGCGCCATGTTTATGCGCCAATTCCGTGAGCTCCCCTACCGGAGTGATGGACCCGAGAACATTGGAAGCGTGGGTAAAAGAGACAATTTTCGTCGCCGGATTGATGATGGCCGCCGCGTCGTCCATCTTGAGTCCGCCGTCGTCGTCCACGGGGATGTAACGCAGCACCGCACCGGTGCGGAATGCCAGTTCCTGCCACGGAATGAGATTGGCGTGATGCTCCAACTCGGTCACCACAATCTCGTCCCCCGGCTTGAGGGCGAACCGGCGGGCCTGCTCCCCTCCGCGTCCGGTGCTCGCGTTGGAGAAGGAATAAGTCAACAGGTTCAAGCCCTCGGTGGCATTGGCGGTCCACACGATTTCATTCCCCGCGGCCCCGATGAAGCGTGCCACTGTTTCGCGGGCGTCCTCGTAGACATCCGTGGCCGCCACGGCGAGGGTATGCGCACCCCGGTGCACGGCTGCATTTCGCTGCTCGTAGAATTCCTGCTCCGCTTCGATGACGGACAACGGGTTTTGCGAGGTGGCTCCGGAATCGAGGTAAACCAGTTCCCGGTCATTCACGCGGTGGCTGAGAATGGGAAAGTCGTTACGGATCCGCCGGACTTCCTGATCATCGATGGCCGGATCGGCGGGTTTGAGCGTTGTGGGCGTTGAAACCACTGACACTGCGGGAACTCCTTGTAACGAGGAACAGAACGGCTGACATTACGGTACGTAAGTCTTTCCTAATTCTCGCACGTCCGGCCCCGCTGGCGCGCATGCCATTGCTGGCAGCCGATTGGAGATTGCCACGAATAGAGAGGTGCAGCGCCGGTCCTGTACCCGGCACTGCACCTGCTCAAACAAGGAGCCGGCGGCGACTGGGGGGTGGCCTCGGTCTCAGAAGGCAACCTCACCGCCGGCTCCGCTTAGGGGCCCCCGGATCCGCGGGGCGCGATGGTCGACGACGTCGAAGCCCGCTTTTTGAGCGGCTGTCCCGCCGCCAGGGGTTTGGAAAGGTGAATGCGGTCGAGGCGAATGGCTCTGCGCCGCAATACTGGTCCCATTTCAGCCGCCCCCAACCGATCTGTATGCCACCGGGTGGATCCGGTGCCAGTAGTGGAAGGCTAGTTCGCGGACCTTGGATAAACCTTGGGGTTTGCGCATGACTGTATCTGCCTGGCTGCGGCGCCTCATCTGCCGGGCTGCTGAGCCTCGCGATCAGTACTCATGACACCTGCCGGCGGGTTCGATCCGCAGGGGATTTGGGCATAAAGAAGGGGCCGACGGTGGGATGGGGGTGGCCCAGTCTCAGAGGCCGCCCACCGCCGGCCCCGCTTTGGGAGCCTTTGAGGCTGGTAAGAGCATAAGGGTTTAAGACGCGGTGTGACCAGTCCTGTTATAGAACGTCACATCTATGGACATTTTAGCGCCTATGAGGTACAGGAATGAAAGCGCTGTTGAGCGGTGAGCAAACCCTCATTAACGAGCATTTCCACTGCATCCGCGCCATCCTGGATTACCAGCGGCAAATCTCCGCGCTCGGAGGGTGCGAAGTCCTTGAGTACGTAATCCGCTGCGGCCATCCGCCCGGGTGGCCGGCCCACGCCAACCCGTACCCGGAGGTAGTCCTTCGTGCCCAGAGCCTTGCTGATGTCGCGAAGTCCGTTGTGGCCGCCTTCACCACCACCACGCTTCAGCTTCACCGTGTTGAACGGAATATCGATCTCATCATGGACAGCGATGACGTTTTCGGGACTGATGCCATAGAACTTGGCGAGGGCCGACGTCGGACCCCCGGTCAAATTCATGAAGGTCAGTGGTTTGGCCAGCACCACCCGGGGTCCGCCGATCTCCAGACGTCCTTCGAGAACAGCGGCATGCGCCTTGTGCGTCTTGAACTTGCCGCCGAGGCGTCCGGCGATTTCATCCACGACCATGTGGCCCACATTGTGCCGGTTATGACTGTAGCCGGGCCCGGGATTACCGAGCCCGACTACAAGCCAGGTTTCACTCATGAGTCAGACTCTACTCAGATTCTCCGGCGGACTCGGGCTTGGCCTCGCCTTCACCCTCGCCTTCACCCTCGGTCTCTTCCTCGGCCTCTTCGGTCTCGCCTTCACCCAGATCCTGGACCGTAGGCGACGCAACGTTGACGATGAGGGTATCTTCCTCGGTCAGCAACGTAACGCCCTTGGGCAGAAAGATGTCTGAGGCGTGGACGTGGTCGCCGACCTCGTGGCCGGTGATGTTGACGTCCAGGTGCGGCGGCAGGTGCGTAGCTTCTGCCTCCACGGTGACCGTCGGTGCTTCGAGGTTGATGACAACACCAGGGGTAACTTCACCGATGATGACGACGCCGACCTCAACGGTGACTTTCTCGCCGCGCTTGACGGCCAGCAGGTCAAGGTGCTCAACGATCTGCCTGACCGGATCGCGCTGAACGTCCTTGGCCAGCGTCAGGTGCTCGTCGCCGTGGATGTCCAAACGCAACAAGGCGTTCGGGGTGCGGACCGCGAGGGTGGTCTCTTTCTCGGGCACGGCGACGTGGATGACGTCGGCACCATGGCCGTAGATCACCGCGGGGATCATTTCCGCACGACGCAGCCGACGGGCCGCGCCCTTGCCGAACTCGGTGCGAAGGTCTGCGGGAAGCTTCTGCTCAGACATATAGTTCTCCTGAAACTTTGGAACAAGGCAGCCCGGACAGATCCGGACCACTTAGGTGGTGTTGATCAAGAGGTATTTCAACCGGCTATCTCAACCTGTGGTTTGCCGGCGGGCCGCCATGGGAAGGAACCGGCCCGGAGGGGGAAGAGTTCCGCCCCTCGGTGAGTGTCCTGCCATGTCGATTACGGAGAACGAATCTCCCTCGCCAAGCATCGCGGACCAGTCTACCAGCCTTGGAAGCACGCGCGGTATGGCGGACTGGCGGAGTAATCACCGGCGGGCCGGCGAACCTGTCAGGATGCCAGTCGCGTGGTTAGGCCATTGCTCGCGACCCTGCCATTCATAGCCTGCGCGAGCCTTCTCTGCAGGTCGTTTGGGCTGAAAAGATCGCCCCACTCAAGTCGGACGAATGACCATCCAGCCTCCATCAACACCTTTTCCCTGCGCCTCTCTTCAAACAGGGCCTCCTCCGTTGGCTGATAACTGAAGTACTTATCCCGGCCATCGAATTCAAGTATCAGCTTGGAAGCCGGCCATGCGAAGTCCGCCCGGAACAAGCCCAGCCTGGTGGAGATTTCGTATTGCAACTCGGCCTGCGGAAAATCGATGAGGTCTATCAGTAGTCTCGTCAGAGTTTCACCCGGAGACTCAGAACTGCCATTCGCGTTGGCGAGGACTCTGCGCACACTCCTGATTCCACGCGAGCCGGCACTCTCCAAAGCGATCTGCTGCATTAGACGGCCATCGGCACCGAGGCGAAGTGCGTGATCCGCGATGATTACCGCTTTCCGGAATTCCAATACGCGTGCGCAATCAACAACGGTTCGCTCCAAAGAAGTGACCCACCGGCCGTCTACGTAGCTGAGATCCCTGCGGGTGACAGGTCGTGTATGCACCACAACATCGTCAGCGTAGGCCTTACTCTTCGTACTGTACTTCTGCGTCACGTGAATCGTCCCGGGAACTTTCCAGGTGAAGCAGCCATGGAGGCGTGCGGCGGAAAGATGGCTGAAGATTGTCGTTCCCTGCGTGCCGAGATGGAACGCGTGGATCTTGCAGAGCGCCCGCTGGTTTTGGTCCAAACTGCGCCAGTCCTCGCCTTGGAGGTATACGCCGCGCCGGATGCGAACGAGCTCGCCATAGGTCACAGCATCAGAGATCCACCGCGTGGAAAACCCCATGGCGGACAGTTCGGAAGTCGATAAAAGCCTGTGACGCGGCAGCTCCACCCCGAGATGGCTGACCGTTGCGGCTTTCCGAGAGGTGACGGTGGCTTCGGAAGAGTGGGTAGAGGCTTCACGGGATTCGGTTTTGGGTTCAGCAGGTACGTCCATCTGAACAGACTGCCCGTAATCCAGTGGGGTCGGGCGGCGCGACGGCGACTATGTGCATTAAGCACGCGTGTGGGGCGGCTGTGGAGGATGACTGACACACCCCCGCCAGGATAAATGGCCGATTGGGTCGGTCGCCTGGCTGGAGTTACCACTCAGAAACGCTGAGGCTACCGTGAGCGCTGCCGAACACGAACCTTCTATGCGAAAGCAGGAGAAGCCCACGCCGAACGAGAACGTCCAGTACGAAAGCTGGGTAAGTTTATTCTGCTTTGGTACTGGACCTTCATGTTCGGGAAGCGCACACAGCCCAGGGACGCGCACGGCCGCACGGCCCAGGGACGAGGCTCGTTAGGCGTTGCCGTCGAAGAGGCTGGTGACGGAACCGTCGTCGAACACTTCACGGATCGCGCGGCCGATCAGGGGCGCGATGGAGAGCACGGTCAGGTTGCGGAAACGCTTCTCCGGCGGAATCGGCACCGTGTTGGTCACCACGACTTCACGTGCGCCGGATTCGGCCAGCCGGCGGGGCGCAGGATCGGAGAAGACGCCGTGGGTGGAGGCGATGATAACGTCCTTCGCGCCGGCATTCTTCAGCACCTGCACCGCTCCGGCGATAGTTCCGCCGGTGTCGATCATGTCGTCAATCAGCACGCAGTCGCGGCCTTCAATCTGCCCGACAACCTGTTTGGACACGGCCTGGTTCGGAACAGTGGCGTCACGCGACTTGTGCACGAAGGCCAGCGGTGCTCCACCGAGACGTTCGGCCCACTGCTCGGCCACACGGACGCGTCCCGTGTCTGGGGAAACCACGGTGACGTTATCGGCGTCGATCCGGGTGCGCACGTAATCGGCCAGCAGCGGCAGGGCCATCAGATGGTCCACAGGTCCGTCAAAGAAGCCCTGGATCTGGGCGGTGTGCAGATCCACGGACATCAGCCGGTCGGCGCCCGCCGTCTTGTACAGATCGGCCATCAGGCGGGCCGAGATCGGCTCGCGGCCGCGGTGCTTTTTGTCTTGGCGCGCATACGGATAGAACGGGGAAACAACCGTGATCCGTTTGGCGGATGCCCGCTTCAGGGTGTCGATCATGATCAGTTGTTCCATCATCCACTGATTGATCGGAGCGGTATGGGACTGGAGGACGAAGGCGTCACAGCCGCGCACGCTCTCCTCGAACCGGACATAGATCTCACCGTTGGCGAAGTCGTACGCCGAGGTTGGGACAAGTTCGGTGCCCAGTTCAGAAGCGATTTCCTTCGCCAGTTCAGGATGCGCCCGCCCTGAGGCCAGGACTAGTTTCTTTTCACCCTGAATCTTGATGCCGGTCATGAAGGGTCACTTTCTCGCGGGGTTTTCTCAACTTTTGCAGAGTCTTGGGGAGCGGCACTGGCTGCAGCGTCGGCGGCGGCGGTTCCCGGCCGGTTGGCCTTGACCCAGCCGTCCATATTGCGCTGCGGAGCCACATTGATGGCCAGCGCGCCGGCGGGAACGTCCTTGCGGATGACGGTTCCGGCCCCGCTGTAGGCGCCATCGCCGACGGTCACCGGAGCGACGTACATGTTGTCGCTGCCCATCCGGACGTGGGAACCGATCGTCGTATGGTGCTTGGCCACGCCGTCGTAATTGACAAAGACCGAAGCCGCCCCAATGTTGGAGCCCTCTCCGATCGTCGCGTCGCCCACGTAGCTCAGATGCGGAACTTTGGAACCGGCGCCGATGTCCGCGTTCTTGGTCTCCACAAAGGTGCCGATTTTGCCCTTCACGCCCAGCACAGTGCCCGGCCGCAGGTAGGCGAATGGCCCGACGTCGGCGCCGGCACCGATCACGGCACCGGAACCGTGGGTGCGCACAACCTTGGCGCCAAAGCCTACCTTTACAGAGTCCAAAGTGGTGTCCGGACCAACGACGGCGTCGCGTTCAACGACCGTGTCGCCGTGCAGCTGCGTCCCGGGCAGGATGGTGACGTCCTCGTCGAGGGTCACAGTCGAGTCGATCCACGTTGTGGCCGGGTCGACGACGGTGACGCCGGCCCGCATCCAACGTTCCAGGTTGCGGCGGTTGTGCTCGGCGGACAGTGCTGCCAGCTGCACGCGGTCGTTGGCGCCTTCAACCTGCCACCGGTCATCGCACACCAGTGCGGCCACCCGGCCACCGGCGTCGCGCGCGATGCTGAGCACGTCTGTCAGGTACTTTTCGCCCTGCACGTTCTCAGTCGACACCCGGGAAAGTGCCGCCCTCAACGTGCTTGCGTCGAAGGCGTAAATGCCGGAATTGATCTCCCGGACCGTCCGCTGCTCCGGCGTCGCATCCTTATGCTCGACGATCCCCGTGACGGTGCCGTCGTCGGCCCGCAGGATACGGCCGTAGCCGGCGGCATCGTCAAGTACGGCGGTCAAAACGGTGACGGCGTTGCCCTCGGTCTGATGTGCTGCCACCAGGCCCTGCAGCCGCTCAGTGGTCAACAGGGGGACGTCGCCATAGGTCACGACGACGGTGCCGGACAGGCTGGAGTCCAGAGCCTGAAGCGCCACCTCAACAGCCCGGCCGGTACCCGGAATGTCATCCTGGTCCACGATCAGTGCGCCCTCGTCAAGCCCGCGGATATGGTCGGCCACGAGATCCCGCTCATGCCGGACGGTGACCGCGAGGACATCGGGGTTCAGCCCGCGTGCGGCGGCGAGCGCGTGTCCGATCATGGAGACGCCGCCGATGCCGTGCAGGATCTTGGGCGTCTTGGACTTCATCCGGGTTCCTGCACCTGCCGCCAGAACGATGACTGCTGCCGGTGGTCCGGTGGTGTCTCCCGCCGGCGTTGCTGCAGTTGCCTCGGGGCGGTGTTCGTCGGACGAACTCACAGCTGGGCACTCCTACTCGGTTGGGACAAACCTGCTTCAATCGTCGTTGAAGCTGTTCCGCCCATAGGATTCGAACCTATACTCCACAGCTCCAAAGGCTGGGGTGCTGCCTATTACACCAGGGCGGACCGTGCGGTCAGCGTGCGTCACCGGCGCCGATCGGTCCGGAGCGTCGTCGCTTGCACAAGCATCCAGTCTGCCATGTGCACGGACCCTTATGCGACTTGAAAGCCGTGCAGCGCGCAGTGGAACTCGTGTGCGGGGAGAAAACCGGATCACCCTAGGATGGGTGGGTGGCTACTACAGCGGGACCATCCGACGGCGGTCCAAGACTCCGGATGACCGGAGAACAACGGCGCGCGCAATTGATCGACGTCGGACGTGGTTTGTTCGCATTGCGTGGTCTGGATGGAACGACCATTGAGGAAATAGCGCTGGTCGCAGGGGTATCGAAACCGGTCATTTATGAGCGGTTTGGCTCCAAGGAAGGTCTCTACACCGAGGTGGTGGAGAACGAATTCCGCATCCTGCTCGGGAATATCACCGCGGCCCTGAATACCGAGGCCAGTTCCCGGGTCCTGCTCGAGCGGGCCGCGCTGGCGCTGCTGGATTACATCGAAAACCGCACCGATGGATTCCGTATTCTGGTCCGGGACGCACCGCCGTCGCAGCCCGAGGGCGCCTTCTCAACACTGCTCTCGCAGGTAACGGCGCGGGTGGAACATATCCTGTCGGATGAATTCGGCAGCAGGGGTTTTGACGCCCGGGACGGTGCGATGTATGCGCAAATGCTCGTCGGCATGGTTGCCATGACGGGTCAGTGGTGGCTGGATACACGCCATCCTGACAAGAAGGCCGTTGCTGCGCACCTGGTGAATCTTGCCTGGAATGGGCTGAGCGGCATGCAGCAGAATCCGCGCCTGCAGTCAGAGCCGGACGCCGCGGACGGCCCGGAGCACCCGGAGCCTTAGGCGCCGGTCGCCGCCGGTTCGTCCGCGGCTTCAATCAGAACCGGAACGCCCGCCATCTCCGGAACCGCGTTAAGCAGGGCGGTTGCTGCGGCGGCGGATTCGCAGAGGATGTAACCCCTGCCGTCTTCGAGGTACGGCCTCAGCAGCTTCGCGGACACGGCAGGTGTCTCACCGGCAGCAACCGATGTACGGACGTTCCAGGCCGCTCCAGCGGAAGGACCATCGCCATCGGGGACGGAAGCCTGCGCCTCCACGGTTGTCGTAACCGGCACTTCGCCGGTAGCCGGTCCGGCGGGGAACGTCGCAGCTTCCAGCACTGCCGCCAGCTCCTCGGCGCCGGAGGCAAGACCGGAATTTTCGACGACGAGCCGTACTTTGAGTTCTGCGGCACGGCCCAGCACCGCGGCCAACCGTTGGCTGATCCGTTCGCCGTCAGGGGCGGTCCCTTGTTCGTCGCCCTCCGCCGCGCCGGGCAGCGAAGCGGCCCTCAGCTTCAACCGCAGTGCACCCAGGTCAGCGGCCAGCGTGAGGTAAGCATCGACGTCGGCCACCACCCCTTCATCCGGCTGCTCCACGTTGAGCGCAACCGGCGCCGCAACGGCTTCGATCGTGATTCCGGCCTGGGCGAATGCGTCGCGGATGCCATGGCGGGGCACCGTGCCGAGATGCAGTCCGGCCATATGTCCGAAGCCGGCCACCAGCTCGACCGATTCTGTTCCGTCCTCGAGAAGTCCGGCAATCAGGGGTTCGGCATCATGGGCAGCCTCTATCACCGCACCGAACGGTCGTTGGTGCGGTTCGCGCAGTTCAGTCATGAAGCTAGTTTTGCATGTCCGGCGTCCAGGCGCCCACCAAGGACAGCGCCAGCACGCACCCCGCAGTCAATGCAGCTAGGAGAGCAGCTCGGCCGCCATCAGCCACTCTTCCTCCAGCTGTGCCTGCTCTGCCTCCAAGGCGCGCAGCTTCGCGTTGAGCTCCTCGAGCCGTTTCAGGTCCAACGGCTCGTGCTGGGACACCTCGGCCATTTGCGCGTGCAGCTTCCGGTTCTGATCACTCAGTTTCCCCAGCTGACGCTCGATCCGGGCAACATCCTTGCGCGCGGTTCGCTGGTCGGCGGCACTGGCCGCAGGCTCCGCTCCGCCCGCAGCGCCGCCATCACCCTTATTCGTTCCGCCCCCCGGAGCTCCTGATCCGCCGGCACCACCGGTGGTTTGAGCCGTTGACGCCGTCGGTGATCCGGCTCCGCCTGGTCCCGAAGCTCCGGTTCCGGTCCCCGCCTCACCGCGCAGCTGAAGGTACTGATCCACTCCCCCGGGCAGCCCGCGGAGCTTGCCGTCGCCGAGCAGCGCCATCTGATGATCGGTCACCCGTTCCAGGAGGTAGCGGTCGTGCGAGACGACGACGAGTGTTCCCGGCCAGCCATCCAACACGTCCTCCACAGCTGCCAGGGTGTCGGTGTCCAGGTCGTTGGTGGGCTCATCGAGCATCAGGACGTTCGGTTCGCCGACGAGCAACCGCAGCAGCTGCAGTCTGCGCCGTTCACCGCCGGAGAGTTCGGAGACTTTGGTCCATTGGCGCTGGTTGGTGAAACCGAGCTGTTCCACCAGTTGCGACGCCGTGACCTCCTTGTTGCCGACATTGACGACGCGCTTTTCCCGCTCGATAACTTCGATCACGCGCAGGTGGTCGACGTCGTCCAGTTCCCGCACTTCCTGCGACAGCACGGCCGTCTTGACGGTCTTGCCCCGCTTCAGCCGCCCCGAGGTGGGATGGACTTCGCCGTTGAGCAGCCGCAGCAGTGTGGTCTTTCCTGAGCCATTGACGCCAACGATGCCGAGACGTTCCCCCGGCGCCAGCCGCAGGGTGATGTTATGGAAGAGCTCGGTGCGGGCGCTGCCCTCCGTGTTGGCGACGGCGCCGCCCGCGCGGCCGTCGAAACCGAGCGAAACGTGCTCCAGGTCCAGCACGTCCTTGCCGAGCCGGGTGGTGGCCATGCTGTTCAGGGCCAGCGTGTCCCGCGGCGGCGGCACATCGCTGATCAACGCGTTGGCGGCGTCGATCCGGAACTTGGGTTTGGAGGTGCGGGCCGGAGCTCCGCGGCGCAGCCAGGCAAGTTCCTTCTTCACCAGCTGGGTCCGCTTATTCTCGGCCACCGCAGCAGCCCGGTCGCGTTCGGCCCGGGCGAGGACGTAGGCAGCATAGCCACCATCGAAAGGTTCGACGACGCCGTCGTGCACCTCCCACGTTCTGGTGCAGACCTCGTCCAGGAACCAGCGGTCGTGGGTAACCACGAGCAGGCCGCCATCGCTGCTGCGCCAGCGTTGCTTCAGGTGCTTCGCCAGCCAGGCGACGCCCTCGATGTCCAGATGGTTCGTCGGCTCGTCGAGCATGAGGACGTCGTCGTCCGCTATCAACAGTTTCGCCAAGGCAACCCGGCGACGCTGCCCGCCGGAGAGGTCCGAAACGGTTGCGTGCCAGTCGACGTCGGACACCAGGCCGCCCATCACCTCACGAATGCGGGGGTTGGAGGCCCATTCGTGGTCGGCGGCGCTGCCGACGATGGCGGTGCCGACGTCGAGCGTGCCGTCGAGAACGTCAGTCTGGTCGAGGAAGCCCACCGTGACATCGCGGCGGCGGGTAATCCTGCCTTCATCGGCCTCGGAGCGTTGGGCGAGCAGGCGCATCAGCGTGGACTTACCGTCACCGTTTCGGCCGACGACGCCGATCCGGTCGCCTTCGTCAACGCCGAGCGATACCTCATCGAGGATCGTCCTGGTCGCAAAGGACACGGTGATGTTCTCACCGCCGAGCAGATGTGCCACGGAAACTACTTTCGTTTTGGGTCAGTTGCGGATTCCGGCAAGGATCCGGGCACCGTGGACGGGACCGTACACCGGTACGGCTTCGAACCCGTCGTCGTCGAAACAGCCGGCGATCTCCAAGGCCCGGTCCTCATTTTCGGCCAGGAAGGCGACGGTGGGACCGGATCCGGACACCATGCCGGCCAACGCCCCGTGCCCTTCCCCACGTTCAAGGATATCGGTAAGCTCCGGCGCCAGTTTCAAGGCTGCGGGCTGCAGGTCGTTGTGGAGCACATCGCTGAGCGCACCGGCGTCACCCGAACGCAATGCCTGCAGCACACGCGGATCAACTCGGGTCGGCTCCTGGGCCTTCTTTTTGGCGCGCGCCCGCATCGTGTCCAGCTCCGCATAGACCCGCGGCGTGGAGAGTCCGGAGGCAGATGGAACCAACACCCAGTGCAGCTGTCCCGGACACAACGCCGGAGTGAGCTGGTCGCCCACGCCGAGTCCGACGGCGGCGCCACCGAGGAGTGCGAACGGCACGTCCGCTCCGAGATCGGCCGCCATCCGTGCCAGCTCGTCGCGGGAGTAACCGCATCCCCAGAGGGCGTCGCAAGCGACCAGTGTTGCTGCTGCGTCCGCCGAGCCACCCCCCATCCCGCCGGCCACCGGAACCCGTTTGGTCAGCTCCAGATGGACCCCGGTGGATTGCGCGGCGGCACCCTGCAGCAGGGCTGCCGCCTGAACCGCCAGGTTGCTTTCGTCGAGCGGGATACCGGCCTTGCCGCCGTCGTCCGCTCCATCCTTGAGACTCACGGTGATTCCGCGGCCTTCAGTAATGGTTGCCGTCACTTCCTCATACAGCGAGACTGCAAGATAAGCGCTGGCAACACCGTGATAACCATCGGCGCGCTTCGGTCCGACACCGAGCGAGATATTGATTTTTCCTGGCGCCTGGGCACTGACGCTCCGTGGTGTCTGCGGGGTGCCGGGCAAAGTCATGGTTCCAACTTAGAGCAAGGTCGGCGGCTGTCCCGAATCAGGTTCGGCTCAGGCCTGCAGCTGGATCTTGTGTTCGGCGATGCGCGCGAAGTCGTGGACGTCGATGACCTCGCCCCGTGCCCGTGGATCTATCCCCGCGGCCACCAATGCCTGTTCCGCCGCGGCGGCGCTGCCCGCCCAACCGGAGAGAGCCGCCCGCAGGGTCTTGCGCCGCTGGGCGAAGGCGGCGTCGATGACGGCGAAGACCTCCTCGCGGGGCGCCTTGGTTTCCGGTGGTTCACGCCGCGTCATACTGACGAGTCCGGAGGCAATGGTCGGCGCCGGCCAAAAGACGTTTTTCCCAACGACGCCGGCCTTGCGCACGGATGCGTACCAGGCCGCCTTGACGGAAGGAACGCCATAGGTCTTCGATCCGGGGACTGCTGCCAGCCGATCGGCGACCTCATCCTGCACCATCACCAGGGCATGGTCGAGTGACGGAAACGCCTTAAGCAGGTTCAGCACCACAGGCACGGCAACGTTGTACGGCAGGTTGGCCACCAGGGCAGTTGGCATGGCAGGAAATTCCGTCACCTTGAGCGCATCCGCCTCCACGACGTCGAGACGGCCCGCCGCTTCAGGACGCCAGGTGGCGACGGTCCGCGGCAGCCTGCCTGCAAGGACAGGATCGATTTCGACGGCGACCACATGTTTGGCCGCATCCAGCAGTCCCAGCGTGAGCGAGCCCAGTCCGGGGCCGACTTCCAGGACCGTTTCCTCCGGTCCAATCCGGGCAGTCTGGACGATGCGCCGGATGGTATTGGCGTCGATGACGAAATTCTGGCCGAGCGTTTTAGTCGGCCGGACATTCAGCTCCGCAGCCAAGGCGCGGATGTCCGCAGGCCCCAGCAGACGTTTGATCTCCTGTGGCTGGCCGGCGATCTCATCAGGCTGGTTCACCCGTACATCCTAACGGCTCCGGTCGTCGTATTCAGCGCCGGCCACACCTGGCGGCAACCGGCACAGTCAACGCAAGCTGAGCAGTCAGACCAATCAGAGTAGTCCCAGTTTCGACGCGCATGAGGGCCAGTGTCCCCAGCCGCCGCTTTGCTTCAGCACCTTGGCGGTTGCGATCTGCTCAGCGGGGCTTGCCTGATGCGGCAGCGGTGCGTACTTTCCGCCGCCGGCGCCCATCCAGCTGCTCTGGCTGAATTGCAGGCCGCCGTAGTAACCGTTACCGCTATTGATGGACCAGTTGCCACCGGACTCGCAGTCGGCCAGCGCCTGCCAGACTCCGGCGCCCGGGCCGGGCAGCGTGGTTCCGCTGCTGCCGGAAGACGTCTCCGGTTCGGTCGCCGGTTCAGGCTCCGGCGCGGGTTCGGGCTTCGGCGCGGGTTCAGGCTCCGGGCGTTCCATGGTTCCGACGGCGATTTTCTGCATCACTGGTTTGATGCTGACTTCTTCGCTCACCAGCTTGCGGCCGACCTCTTCGCCGTCAATGCGCACAAGCGAGTAGGTCTTCACCAGTGTTCCAGCCTGGCCTGCCTGCGCCACTTCCCGCTGGCCTTCATACAGGCTGGCGTCCTCTTCGGTGACTGATTCAAACGGAATGGTTTCCTCGACCGTGTCCTTGGTGGACGTGTCGACGCGGGTGATCTTCAGCGCCATGTTGTCAACGATCGGAGCGTCGCCGGACACCGAGACGCGGTCGTCGTCGTCAAACTTGATACCGGACTCATCGAGCAGCTGACCCACGGTGGTGGCGGTGGTTTCCTCGCTGTGCTTTTGCCCATCGGCGAGGATATGGACGGTCTTCGGGGTGGAAATCTCGACGTAGTCGCCACTCGAAGCGAGGACCATAGTGGCCGGCTCGGAAACTTCTGCCTGTTCCGGGACGCCCATCTCATCCACCATGTCCCCCACCGTGTAACCGGTCGTGTGGACAACGCGCTCGGCGCCGTTCAACTCCACCTGGACTTCCTTGGCTGTGTTGACAGTGATCCGGGTCCCGTCATCCACCGGCGCGGACAGCGCCGGCTGCACCTCGTCGTGGGCGGAAACTTCGACGTCGGCGGTTTCCAGAGCTTCAGCGACTGTTCCCCCGAAGGTCGTTACCGAACTGGCTTGGCCATCAACGGTCAGGACGACGTCCTTGTTGGTGCCGACAAAAGCCACCAGCCCCAGGACGAGTGCCGTCATCACGGATGCCTTGCCGGCAAGTTTCAGCCAGCGTTTCGAGAATGCACTAAGCATGGAGACCCATATCGTTGCGAGTGACCGGGCACGGGGAATGGGCGCGCCGAATTGCACGGATAAAAAGTTCCACCCCAGGCAGAATCCGTGCATGGCGATATGCGGCAGCGGTGAGTTTGGCCGTACGAACGGGAACGTCCAACGCTCAGCACTGATGGATCACATTAGTCCGCAAGGCCTTCCCCGACCCCGGCTAATAAGAGAACACCGTAACCGAAATGAGATAACCGATCAAACCAGCGCCCAGGATCCGTACACCGCCTCCGTGGTATCCACCAGCCGCGCCCCCAGTTCGGCGGTGTCAATGCCCCGCAGTTCCGCGACCGCACGGACGGTATAGGGAACCATGTAGCTGGCGTTGGGCCGGCCCCGGTACGGGTGTGGCGTCAGGAAGGGTGAATCGGTCTCGACCAGGATCCGGTCCAGTTCGGCGACCGCGAGCGCCTCGCGCAGGTTTGCCGCATTCTTGAAGGTCAATGTCCCCGCGAAGGACATGTACCAGCCCTCCGCATTGCAGATCCGGGCGAGTTCAGCATCGCCGGAGAAGCAGTGGAATACCACCCGTTCCGGGGCTCCTTCCTCGCGCAGGATCCGCACCACGTCATCATGCGCATCGCGGTCGTGGATCTGCAGCGCCAGGCCAAGGCGCTTGGCCAGGTCGATGTGGCGGCGGAAAGAATACTGCTGGCGCTCGATTCCATCCGCGGCCGTGCGGAAGTAGTCCAGTCCGGTTTCGCCGATGCAGCGGACGCGGGGATGGGCGGCCAGCTGTTCGATCTCATCCAGTGCGGACTCCAGGGTGCCTGCCTGCGCCATCAACGGCGCCTCATTCGGATGGATGGCGACGGCGCCCAGCAGCCGGGGTTCGATGTCGAGGGCCTCAACGGTGAACCGGGAAGACGCCAGGTCACAACCGACCTGGACCGCCCCCTTGACCCCGGCCAACTCCGCCGCGTCGAGCGCATCGCGCACGGAAACCTCGACCGCACCGTCGCGGAAATCAAGATGCGTGTGGTTGTCGATTACCTGTACCGGCAAGGGATCCGGGGCGGGCGGATAATCAAGTGCCCTGCGCTGGCCATTGCTGTCGACCGCGCCACGGGAACGACCGCCCTCCGGTGCCGCTTCCCCGGAGGCCATAGCGCCGTCGTCGGGCCCATCACCGGGTTCAGCGGGACGGCGGTATGCCGCTGGAATAAGCCCAGCCGCGCCTTCTTGCTGGTTACACATTTTCGCTCAACTTTCCTCGTCCTGCCGGTGACCACTTTTCAGCTTAAGGGTTCGCGGCGGCGTCGAACTGAACTTTGTGCCCGTGGAGCTCGTTGAGCTAGTAATCTAAATCACTAAGAGGTATGTCTTTTTCAATTCAGAGGGGGGCGTGCATGGAATCCCATGACCACGCGATCGATCCGGGGCAGGCAGGTGTTTCCGGCGGGGGCCGGAACGTCGCCAAGACTGCGAATACACGGGCCGGCTTCACGTCCTTGGCCAAGAGTCCGGGAAACCAGGCTGTGGCCAGCAACGGACAGGCCAAGACCGCCGGGATGACGACCGATCACTTCCACCGGGCCAGTAACCGGATCCTGGACGTTATCGGCACGGTTATCGACGGCAAAGAGGAAGCAGCGCGGCTTTCCCTGACGGTGTTGCTTGCCCAGGGGCACCTGCTGCTGGAGGACGTTCCCGGCGTCGGGAAAACAATGTTGGCGAAGACCCTCGCCCGTGCCATTGACTGCTCGGTCAGCCGCATCCAGTTCACTCCTGACCTGCTGCCCTCCGATGTGACCGGCGTATCGGTGTTCAACCAGTCATCGCAGGAATTCGAATTCCGGCCCGGACCCGTCTTCGCCAACATCGTCATCGGTGACGAAATCAACCGGGCCTCGGCCAAGACGCAATCGTCGCTGCTGGAGTGCATGGAGGAACACCAGGTCACCGTCGACGGCAACTCCTATCCACTTGGCGAGCCATTTATGGTCGTGGCCACCCAGAATCCGATTGAGATGGAAGGGACTTATCCGCTGCCCGAGGCGCAGCGCGACCGTTTCATGGCCCGCATCTCCATGGGCTATCCGGACACCGAGGCCGAAATCGAGATGCTGGAGACGCATCAGTCGATCTCCCCGCTGGCCAATATCCGGCCTGTGGTCGGCGGTGACGAGGTCGCCGCCATGATCGACCTGGTCCGGAACGTCTACGTCGCACCGCCGGTCAAGGAGTACATAGTCAGCCTCGGCCGGGCCACCCGGGAGCACCCGCAACTGCGTCTTGGTGCCAGCCCGCGGGCGCTGCTGCAGCTTCTCCGGGCCGCCAAGGCCGCCGCCGCGCTGGCTGGGCGGGATTTCGTCCTTCCCGACGACGTCTCCGCCGCCGCTCCGGCCGTGCTGGCACACCGGCTCATCCTCGACCGGAAAGCCTCGAGCGCGGGAGAGAGCCCTTCGAGCGTGATCGAGTCGATCCTCGCTAAGCTTCCAGTTGCATCCGGCGGCCAACGCACCGCCGCCCGGCGCTGATCAGACGGAGCAGACAGGTGTTGGAGAAACTGCCCTCAAGCGTCCTCACCGGACGCGGCTGGGGGCTGTGCATAGCCGGGGCCATCGCACTCATCGCGGCAGAGATCCTTGGCCGCAGGGATCTGCTGCATCTGGGTTTTTTCCTGGTGTTGCTTCCACTTTTGGCAGCCTTGGCACTGCACCTGCTCAAGCCGGCATTCGACGTCGGACGCACCTTCCGGCCAATCTCCATCGAAACCAACTCGACGACGACGGTCCGGTTGTCGGTGCGCGCGCACGGTTCGCTGGGCGGCATTGTCACGATGGCCGAGCAGCTCCCTCAGCGTTTCGGCGAGGCACCGACGTTCAAGTATCCGTCACGGTCGCCGGGCCGCCGTGGGCAGAGCCTGTACGAGTACAAGCTGCGCTCAAGCCACCGCGGACTGTACAAAATCGGGCCAGTCTCGGCGGAGTTTGGCGACCCATTTGGCTTGAGCCGGCACCAGAACATCCTCGGCGACGTCGACCGGCTGACGGTCACACCGGCCCCGCTGGACTTGCCCGAAACGGCGGTCACCGGTTCCCGCGGCACCGACGGCTCCACGGCCACCAGGACGCAGGCCAACCCGAGCAACGATGATGTGATGACCCGCGAGTACCGCCATGGAGATCCGATGCGGCGCGTGCACTGGCCTGCCACCGCCCGGGCCGGGGAACTGATGGTCCGGCAGGAGGAATCAGTCACCACCCCTGAGGCCACGATCATTATGGACCAGCGCGCCGCCAGCTTCAGCAGCAGCGCCTTCACCTCGCTGGCGGAAAGCACTCCGGCCAAGGACACCTTGCTGACCACCGTCAACTTTGAATGGGCCGTCACGGCCGCCGTCTCCATCGCCCACCACTTGGTGGAGCGGAACTATGCCATCCGGGTGCTGGACAGTTACGCCGCCCCGGGCCTGCGCCGTTCCGTATCCTCGCCATGGCCGGAGGAAGAGGAATTCTCCGGCAGCGCCGGCCTGCACAATCTTTCCGAGAGTCTGGCCGCGCTTGAACTGGAGCCCGAGCCCGGGCCCTCCCGGACGTCCGCGCCCGCACGGGCCTTCGGCGACGCATTGATGGATAAGCTCGCGATGCACAAATTGCGCGGACCGCTCGTAGCCATCACCGGCCGGTTGACCCATGACGAGGCCCGCGAACTGGCCTCGGCGGCTGAATACGGATCCCATGCCTTTGCCTTCGTGATCGTGGACCCGCCAAACGACAGTGAGCCCGTGCTGGATGTTCTGCGCCATGGCGGTTGGCGCGCCGTCGCCGTGAATTCCAGGACGCCGCTGCCCTCAGCCTGGTCCTACTACGATGCACCGCAGACACACACCAGTTCCACGGCCAGAACCACGATCGGGACCAGGACATGAGTGCCACTCAGACCGACAGCCGCGGACCGGTGGCCTCCCCGGCCCCGCCCAAAGCCGGGCCTGCGCAGGGCAAGCAACCGGTGGGAACCTGGCCTTGGGTGCTTAGTGCCGCCATCGGAATCGCCGTCATTTTCTCCGCGTTCAGCCTCAATGGCGTGTTCCTCGGCTGGGGTTGGCTGTCGCAGGTGACGGTCAGCGTCGCCGCAGTCCTCGCGGCAACCGCCGGCGCCCGGATCCTGAGGGTGCCTGCCGCGCTGATTCCGGTAGCCGGCATCGCTGTCCTCATCGCCATCCTGACGCTGATGTTCTTCCCCGGCGACAGCTTTTTGGGGGTGGTGCCAACCACGGAGACCCTCGATGCGCTGTGGCTGTTGCTGCTCGATGCCAATCAGGTTGTAGTCAGCCAGGTCGCTCCGGTGCAGACCACGCCCGGGATAGTGCTGGTTGCCTGTGTTGGTCTGGCCCTGGTGGCGCTGCTGATCGACACGCTGGCCGCAACACTGCAGATGCCAGCGACCAGTGGTCTGGGATTGCTGGCCGTGTTGTTGGTACCCGCCATCGTCAAGCCGAATGGCGTCGGAGGCAGCGGCTACGCGGCCGCCGTGATGGGGTACCTGGTGTTGCTCGGCTGCGCGCACTGGGTGTCCAACCGCAGCAGCGCAGACTCAGGCGGCTACTCAGCCTCGCAACTGAACCGCGCCGTCGCCATCGGTGCCGCAGGCCTCGCCGCGACGCTGGTCCTGCCAGTCGCGGTGCCCGGATTCACCTCCGGCCTGTTTCCCGAAGGGACCCGGCTCAGCCTCGGCACCTCGTCCGGCTTGAATCCGATGGTCACGTTGGGCAATGACCTGCGCAACCCTGGCAGCGCGGGCAGAATGACCTACACGACCACTGACGAAGAACCGGTCTACCTGCGTGCGGTAACGCTGGAGAACTTTGACGGCTCCACCTGGGAGCCCGAGCCAAGGGAGGACGAGCGTGTAGTGGGGCTGGACTCCATTGGCTCCTCGGCCCGCGACCAACTGCGCGGCCAGGTCAGTTTCTCCACTACCAGGATTGACGCCGGTGACTTCGTCAGCCCCTGGCTGCCGGTGCCTTATGCGCCGGTCGAAATCGCCGGCCTGGCCGGGCAGTGGAGCGTTGATCCCAGAACCCTGAGCATCATGGGGATGGATCAATCAACGACGGCGGACCAAAGTTACGCCGTCACGAGCATCTCCCCTGTCCTGACCCCGGAGACCCTTGCCGACGCGAGCGCGATCCCGTCCGACGCCCTTGAGGACCCGTTCCTGGAGCTGCCTGAAGACACACCGGACCTCATCAATGAAACCGCTGATGAAATCACCTCCGGAGTTGATAACCGTTACCGCAAGGCAATGGCGATCCAGAACTACCTCCGTTCAGAAGATTTCGTGTATTCGGAAACAGCACCGGTGCAGGGCGGCTATGACGGCAGCTCCATGGATGTCGTCGCACGCTTCCTGGAGGAAAAGAGCGGTTACTGTGTGCACTATTCCGCAGCGATGGCCGTGATGGCCCGGGCCGAAGGCATTCCCAGCCGGATCGCTGTCGGCTACGCCCCGGGAACGGCAACGGGAGACACCGTCACCAACCGCAACGGCGAGGAAGTGCCGGTCTTCGAGGTGGATTCCGATGACGCGCACGCCTGGCCGGAACTGTATTTCGCCGGTCTGGGCTGGGTGAAGTTCGAGCCCACCACCTCCCGCGGCGTTGTCCCCGACTACGCACAACCGCAGACGGAGGACTTCAACTCGGACATCACCCCCGGCAACCTAAACCCGCAGGCACCCGAAGACGCCGGTTCCGACGACGAAGAGACCGAAGGGCAGGATCAGTCCACGGCCGCGCCACGGACGGCGCAGGACGAAGAGTCGAACGCCGGCTGGATCACCGCCGGTGTCGTCGCCGCACTATTGGCATTGCTGGCCATGCCGCATCTGACCCGCCGGAGGATCTCCGTTAGCCGCCTTGGTGTCGTGCGGAAGAAGTACGACGACGACACGTCCGCCATCACCGCCTGGCGCGAGGTGAACGATACCGCGATGGACCATGGCGCTGGAGCGGACCCGAGCGAGACACCACGGACCTTCACCGACAGGCTGGGCCGCGCCGGATTGCTGGGCGTGGAAGCGTCGAAGGCGATGCGCCGTCTGTCCCACGCCTACGAGCGGGCGGAATATGGGCGCCCTGTGAAGGAACTGGTCGCGGCCGGACTTGGCGGTGCGACGGGAGCTGGCGGTATGGCAGAAGCTGGCGGTGCGGCAGGACCCGGCGGTGCTGCAGCCGTGCCGGAACTCTCCGGCTACGACGGGCACCGCGAAGTCGACGACGAGCATGGTCCGGGCGACGCCGGGGGGCGCAGTTCAAGCGACGACGACAAGCACGGTGCGGGCGAGGATGTCGTGTTGGTCAACGAGGCCATCAACCTCAACAGCACCCGCGGGCAACGGTTCCGCGCCGTCCTGCTGCCAAAATCCCTCTGGCGCCCCTGGCGGCGCACCCCCTAACTGACCGCCCTGGTCCAAGCCGGGTGTTTGGCCAACGGTCCGATCCATCACTTCCACTGTTACGGAAGGCGCCCAGGACTGGTGCCTCGCGCACCGTCTCCGGCTCCAACCGACACAATCCGACGCCCGCACGACGCCAATCCGACGCGGGCCAACGCCAATCCGACGCGGGCCAACGCCAATCCGACGCCGGCCCGACGCCTTCAGCCCAATATTCGACGCCGGCGAGTGGGCAGAAACCATCCCGGCCCACTTACCCGCACCGCAAAGTGGGCTGGAGTGCACTGACCAAGCGGGCAGCTGCCCTGAGGAGTGCACCCCCAAGCGGGCCGGCTGCCCCTCACAAGGAAGCCGGGTCGACGGCTATTACTGGTCGTCGGCGTACGGGTCGGCGATGCTGGTGTACTGCGTGTACAGGTATTCCTCGATACCTTCCAGACCTCCCTCGCGTCCCAGCCCGGACTGCTTCACTCCGCCAAAGGGTGCCGCGGCGTTAGAGACCACGCCGGCGTTCAGGCCCAACATGCCGGTCTCGAGCTTCTCGCCGATACGCAGTCCGCGGTTCAGGTTTTTGGTGAAGACGAAGGAGACCAGGCCATATTCCGTGTCGTTGGCCATCGCGACAGCCTCGTTTTCGGTACTGAAGGTAACAATCGGCGCCACCGGGCCAAAGATTTCCTCCTGCAGGATCCGGGCGGACGCCGGCACTTCGATGAGCACCGTCGGCTGGTAAAAATAGCCCGCTCCGTCCACAGGTGAACCACCGGTGACCGCCTTGGCTCCGCCGTCGAGCGCGTCCTGCACGAGGGCATGGACCTTGTCACGGCTCTTTCCATCGATCAACGGACCGACCTTCGAGTCGTCCTCGGTACCGCGGGCCAGCGTCAGCTCCGCCATCTTCGCCGCGAACTTCTCGGCGAACTCGCCGGCAACCGACTCGTGGACGATAAACCGGTTGGCGGCGGTGCAGGCCTCGCCCATGTTCCGCAGCTTCGCCGCCATCGCTCCGGTGACCGCGGCGTCCAGATCCGCGTCCTCGAAGACCAGGAATGGTGCATTGCCGCCGAGCTCCATCGAGGTGCGCAGGACATTCTGCGATGCATCGGCCAGCAGCGAGCGGCCCACCGGGGTGGAGCCCGTGAAGGAGATTTTGCGCAGCCGCGGGTCCTGGATCAGCGGCCCGGTCACTCCCCCGGCGTCGGTCGTGTGCACAATGTTCAACACACCGTCGGGCAATCCCGCTTCCTGCAGCACCTGGGCAAACAACGACGACGTCAGCGGGGTCAAGGTCGCGGGCTTGAGGACCATGGTGCAACCGGCGGCAACCGCCGGGGCGATCTTGCGGGTGGCCATGGCCAGCGGGAAGTTCCAGGGGGTGATCAGCAGGCTGGGCCCGACAGGCTTCTTGCTGACCAGCATCCGGCTTTTGCCATCCGGCGAGGTCGAGTAGCGGCCGGAGGTCCGTACCGCTTCCTCGGAGAACCAACGCAGAAATTCTGCTCCATAGGTGACTTCGCCGCGGGACTCGGCCAGTGGCTTGCCCATCTCCAAGGTCATCAGCAGGGCGAAGTCGTCGGCGCGCGCGGTGACAGCTTCAAAGGCCCGGCGGAGGATTTCCCCTCGTTCGCGGGCGGGGGTCTTCCCCCATGATTCCTGGGCGGCGACTGCGGCGTCGAGGGCTGCGGCGCCATCTTCGGGCGTGGCGTCGGCAATGCTCAGCAGGGTTTCGCCGGTGGCCGGATCCTCGACGTCGAACGTCTTGTCGCCGGTGGCCGGACGCCACTGGCCACCAATCAGAAGGCCGGTGGGGACGGAAGCGAGAAGCTCGCTTTCATGTGCAGCGGAAAAGGCCATGGTTTGTGACTCCGTACTTCGAGTGTTGGATACAGAACCGATGCCATTGCCCTCAGGTGAGCAAAGTCATCTTCTTCGCATCACGCTATCGCCGCCGTCAACCCACTGTCCATACAAGACCGCACAGGATCACAGCGCCGAGGCTGTGCAGCTGCATAACGGCCGGGCCGCCCGTCGAGCCGGGAATCCGCCCGTCCACCGCAGCCCGGGCGCCGGTCACCTTACCGGGCGGCGAGGACGGCCGCGTAGAGCTCGCGCTTGCTGATCCTGGCATCCTCAGCGACCGTGCTGACGGCTTCCTTCAAACGCGCTCCCTTGGCGACCAGTTCGTTGACAGCGGCAACGTGGTCTTCCGGCCGCTCGGGCTCTGCTTCCCCAGCCCCGGCGACGACGACGGCGATCTCGCCACGGACGTCGCCCTCCTCCGCCCAGTTCAGCAATTCGCGCAGGGAACCGCGGAGCACCTGCTCGTGCAGTTTGGTCAGCTCGCGTGCCACCGCCGCCCGGCGGTCGCCACCAAATTCATTGTCGAGGGCCCGGAGCATGGCCTCGAGCCGGTGCGGAGCTTCAAAGAACACCATCGTCCGGCGTTCGCCGCCCAGCTCCTTCAGCCGGGATGACCGCTCGCCGGTCTTCCGCGGCAGGAATCCCTCAAAACAGAACCTGTCGGTGGGCAGGCCCGACAGCGCAAGGGCCATCAGTACCGCCGACGGTCCGGGGATTGCGGTGACCAGAAGTCCCGCCTCGGCCGCGGCTTCCACCAGCCGGAAGCCAGGGTCGGAAACAGCGGGCATACCGGCGTCCGTAACCATCAACAGCGTCTTGCCGGCCCTGACAGTCTCAAGCAAATCTTCGGTGCGGCTCGCTTCGTTGTGTTCGTGATAGCTGATGATGCGGGCATTCAGCGTGATCCCCAGGGCCTGCACCAGTTTGTGCAGCCGGCGGGTATCCTCGGCGGCGATGACGTCCGCGGTTTGCAGCAGCTCGGTCAGGCGCGGGGAGGCATCGCCCATATTGCCGATAGGGGTCGCTGCCAGCACAATGCTGCCGCCGCCGTCGTTATTGTCCGCGTTATTCACCACTGATCCAGCGTAGCGCCTGACGGACCGCTGGACGGCAGCTGCCAGCAACGTAGCATAAGCATGCTTAGCATAAACCGGAGGCCACCGCCGGTAGCATTGATCCAGTGAGCCGGACCATTCAAGAGGCGGCGCCGAAAACGGCAGCGCCCATTCCCTCGACGCCGGCGCGGAATTCCGGCTGGGTGGAGGCCCCGTCCACTTTCTACAGTGCGGCCGGACTCCGCCGGAGGCTGCTCGGTGATCCGCTCACTTTACGGCTCTGGGGCTGGTTGATTCCGGTCCTGACCGCCGTCGTCGGAGGGTTGCTGCGCTTCGTCCGGCTTGGCCAGCCGGAGTCCCTCATCTTCGACGAGACCTATTACGTCAAGGACGCCTATTCATACCTCTTGAGTGGTTATGAGCGTGACTGGCCCGATGATGCGAATGCCGCCTTTGCCGCCGGGGACCAGTCCGTCATTAAGGACAGCGCCTCCTATGTGGTCCATCCACCGGTAGGCAAGTGGATGATCGCGTTCGGGATGTGGATCTTTGGCCCGGACAGTTCGTTCGGATGGCGCTTCAGCGCGGCACTGGCGGGAACAATCTCCATCCTGCTGATCGCGCTGATCGCCCAAAAGTTGTTCCACTCCACCACGCTCGGCGGGATCGCAGGGCTGCTGGTCGCCATCGACGGGCATCACTTGGTTCACTCCCGGACCTCCCTGCTCGACATCTTCCTGATGTTCTGGGTGGTGGTCGCTTTCGGTGCCCTGTTGCTGGACCGCGACGACGGACGACGGCGGCTGGCCCGCAGGCTCGCTGCCCGCACGGGTTCCGGCGGCATCCCGTCGCGGGCGCAGTTGGCGTCCGGGCCCTGGCTCGGCATTCGCTGGTGGCGGCTGGCGGCGGGAATCGCCCTCGGCCTGGCGGTGGGAACGAAGTGGTCCGGGTTGTTCTTCCTCGCCGCCTTTGGCCTGATGACCGTGCTCTGGGACTTGAACGCGCGGCGGATTGCCGGTGTCCGGAGCTGGTTTACCGCCGGTGTGGTGAAAGACGGATTGTTCGCCTTCGTCTGCATGGTTCCGGTTGCCGCCCTGACCTATCTTGGGTCCTGGACCGGCTGGTTGATGTCCCGCAATGCCTACGACCGCAACTGGGCCGCCGAGAATCCCTCCAGCACCTGGGGCTGGCTGCCGGACAGCTTACGGTCATTGGCGGAGTACCACCGCAGCGCCTACAGCTTCCATCAAGGTCTCAGCTCCGAGCATCCCTACGAGGCGAATCCCTGGACGTGGCTGGTGCTGGGACGGCCGACGTCGTTCTATTTCGAGGATCCGGCACGTGGCCAGGATGGCTGCCAGGTGGAGGAGTGCGCGCAGGCGATTTCCGTCGTCGGCAATCCGTTAATCTGGTGGTCCGCCGCGCTGGCGCTGCTGGTGCTGCTCTTTTACTGGATCGGACGGCGGGACTGGCGCGCCGGCGCGATCCTGGCCGGTGTGGCTGCCGGCTACCTGCCGTGGTTTATGTATCCGGACCGGACAACGTTCTTTTTCTACGCCATCGCCTTCGAACCGTTCCTGATCCTCGGTCTGGTCTACTGCCTCGGCCTGGTTCTCGGCAGATCCTCCGCACCCGCCTGGCGCCGGCAGAGCGGCCTCATCCTGGTGGGCGCCTTCGTGGTGACGGCGCTGGCCCTTTCAGCGTTCTTCCTGCCGATCTGGACCGCACAGACGATCCCTTACGAGCACTGGCAGTTGCGGATGTGGATGCCAAGCTGGATCTAACTGGTTCCAGCCGGTTCCGGCTGGATCCAGCCGGATTTAGCTGGACCGCACCGAGCGCCGCCGTTTCGTGGGCCAGGTGGCCAGCAGCGTCACGACCGAGATGAGCAGGATAACCGCGGCAACGGCAATGCCAGCGTCAATCCAGAACTGTCCCGGGAACAACCGGATGAGGGTATCGTCCGCGGCGAAGGTCCAGGTTCCATCCGCGAAGAACACCGAATGGAAGGCCGCGAAGAACCGCTGCCACCCCAGGGCGGCCAGCACGGCCACGACACTGATCAGCACCAGCGTCGCCACCGCCCCCGCGAACAAGGCCCGCCGGACCCCACCGGGATAGCGCCGGGCCAGATAGATGATGGAAATGACCGACACCAGTACCAGGACGAGAGCCACCAGGAACGTCAGTTGAATGACCATTTTGACGTCCGCCATGTGGCCCACTTCGCCAGTGGCGAAAAGCGGATCCCCACCAGGGCCCACCAGACCGCCAAGATACTCCGGTCCGGCAAAGTTCAGCAGGTAGTCCATTGTGTAGGAGGCGTAAGTCATCCGTTCTTCGGAGTCGAATCCAAATCGGTCTGCCGGGAAGCCTGGGCGGTTGTATTCGAACCACAGGAACAGTGGAGATGTGACGGCCCGGATGGCAGCGGCAATCACAATGATGGGAAAGAATACGGCCACGAGCGCCTGGAGGACCCGGGCGAGCACCGGCTTCGCGTTCGCCGCCTGGTCGCGTTCGGCGGCTCGACGCTCGGCTTCACTGTTGGACGGGCGGACGGCCGCTTCACTCGTGGATAACGACGCCGTGTCCCCGGCAGCAGTGTGACTCCCAGCGTTCGACGGCGCAGCTGGACCAGCGGCACCTCCGTGGACGTCCGACGGCGCATCGTCAACGTCGGTATCCGCAGCACGGCGTCCGGATTCCTTCGGACGGGAGGAATAATCCTCCTCCGGAGCGGAACCGGTGCCGGCCCGTCCCGGGACGTCATGCTCCGCCTTGTTCTCGCTGATCACTGCCGCCTCTTTCTGTTTCCGATCTCTTCTGCTGCTGACGAGCGTACAGCCGAAAGCACCTGATTCGGCTGAAGCTCCCACCCGGACCAGCGGGCTGTCACGCCGCCCGGACCGTCTCCCCTGCATCCTGAGCGCTGAGATCTCCCCGGGCCCCGGCGTCGTACGCTCTTTTGCCCAGTACCAGAGTGTAGATCCAGTATGCCGCCAAAACCGTGGCACCAATGCCGATTTTGAGCCAGGAGGGCAGCGGGCTGGGCGTGACGAAGCCTTCGACCAAACCGGAGACCAGCAGGACCAGCACCAGTCCCAGCGCGACCGTCACCAGGGACCGTCCCTCCTGCGCCACCGATTGAATCCGTGTCCGCGGGCCGGGAGCTACAACTGCCCAGAAAATGCGCAGACCGGCGGCTCCGGCGATGAATATCGAAGTGAGTTCCATCAGGCCATGCGGCAGGATGTACAGGAAGAAGGTGTCGAGCTCTCCATAGGCATGCATCAGCCCGCCTGCCATTCCGGTGCTCTGCGCATTAAGGTACAGGATCATCGGCACCCACAGGCCGGTGATGCCAAACGCGACCATTTGCGCCGCAATCCAGGCGTTGTTGGTCCATACTGCGCCCGCAAAGGCACCAGCCGGATCAGTCGAGTAGTAGTTGACGAACTCCTCTTCAACGTATTGCTCGAGTTCAGCATCGCTGCCCATGGCACGGACCACTTCCGGCGTCGTTGCAACCCAGGCACCGTAGAGCCAAGCCACGGCGATGAAGACAAGTCCGACCCAGAGCGTCAGCCAGCGCAGCCGGTAAAACGCCGCCGGCAGCGAGATCACGAAGAAATTGGCCAGGTCTTCGGTGAAGTTGGAGCGTGCGCCTGTGAACGTCGTCCGCGCCCTGGCCAACCTGGCGGACAGCGACGCCGAGAGCACGCCTTCCGGAGCGACCGAACGGACCATGGACAAGTGCGTCGAGGTGCGCTGGTACAGCACCAGTAACTCGTCTGATTCCGCGCCGGTGAGCCGGCCCTTGGCCACCAGTACATCCAGCCGTTCCCAATCGGGGCGGTGCACCGCTGTGAAGGCGTCTATATCCACCTTCCAAGCCTAGCTGTATTACCCCACCAACAGTCAGCACCCATCCGTGGCCCGGTCTTATAGAGTGGTGTTGCAGTCGTTACCTGCCTCCCGGCGGACTGGCCGACCGGTCGCCGTGCCCGAGCCGAAAGGTGCTTGAAGTGAGTTCAATTGTCACCGGGGAGGCTGTGGTCCTCGAACTCCGCCCGGCGTCCTTTGCCGCACGCGGTCTCGGCGTCCTGATCGATATCGCCGCTCAGATTGCCATATTTTTTGCCGGCTTCTACTTAATCGGCGAGGCGGTGTCCGGATCTTTGAACTCCTCGGCTTCCCGCGCGCTCATCCTGGCCGGTGCGGTGCTCATCCTCGTCATCATGCCCATCGCGGTCGAGACGCTCACCCGTGGAAAATCGCTGGGAAAGCTCGTAATGGGACTGCGGATAGTGCGCGACGACGGCGGATCGATACGCTTCCGGCACGCCCTGCTGCGCGCCCTGCTGGCAGTACTTGAGATCTATATGCTGTTCGGCTCGGTGGCGATCATCGTTTCGATGCTCAATGACCGGTCGAAGCGGCTCGGCGACATGCTGGCCGGCACCTACTCGATGCGCGAGCGGTTGCCCCCCACGCCCGTCCTGCAGTTCATGACGCCGGCCCATCTGCAGCAGTGGGCATCCTTGGCCGACATCGGAAGGCTTCCCGATCCGTTGGCACGCAGGATCTCGCAATTTCTGCACCAGGAAGCCAAAATGACGCCGGCCTCACGGGCGCAGCTTGCTGAAACGCTGGCCAACGAAGCTGCCGCGCACGTCTCTCCCGCGCCGCCTGCCGGAACCGCACCGCAGGAGTTCCTGTCCGCGCTGATGAGCGAGCGGCGCGGCCGGGACTTCACCCGGCTCACCGCACAACGTCAGCGGAGCGAACGGCTTGGCGAGCGGCTGCACCGGCTGCCGTTCCACTCACGGTAGGCAACCCTGGACCGACCCGGCGGAACAGTCCGGCCCCGAAACCAAGATCCGGGCCGGTCCGAATCTGCAGCGTGCGGCTGCTACTCCTGTGTCCAGTTTTCCCAGCTGATGTTCCAGTCGCCGTAACCGTCCAGAGGGGCGAGTTCCGCGCCGCTGCTGTTGGTGATCTTGACGACGTCGCCTGTCCCGAAGTTCTTAAAGAACCATCCCGCGTTCGCCTCCGTCAACCCAATGCACCCGTGCGAAACATTGACGCTGCCAAGGTAGGGCAGAGCTTCCTCAAGCGCGGCATGGACGAACTCACCGCTCTGGGATATACGGCTGGCGTATTCGACTGTCAGGGGCGGGTAGTAGTGCTCGTCGCCGGGCTCCAGGCCGATGGTTCCGGCGTTGAAATCGGCGTACCGTTGCTGGCCCATGACCACGTGGACTCCACTGGTGGAGGGCCATTCCTTCATCCCCAGTGTCGCGGGCATTGTCCGCACCAGCTCGCCGTTGATGTAGGCCTTCATCTCCTTGGTCTTGTTATCCACGACCGCGACCTTCTTGTCAGCGATGTTCACCGTGACGGTGGAGTCGTGGTTGCCGATCATCCCATTGCCGAATTCCACGCCGAAGAGCTTGAAATCGACGGTGATGGTGCTGTTTGCTTCCCAGAATTCCTTGGGCCGGTACCGGAGCATCTCGTCGTTATACCAGTGGAATTCGCCGGTTTGGCCTGCCGACGTCGTAATGGAGATGGCCTTTTCGACCTTGGCCTTATTCAGGACAGGTTCGCTGAAGTTGATCTGCAGGGGCTGGCCGACCCCAACGGTCATGCCATCCAACGGGTAGGTCCAGGCGTTTGCTTCATTTGCGGGGACGATGGTGGTGAAGGTCCTGGCTTTCGTGGTCTCCCGGCCCGCGCCATCGACGACTGTGTAACTGAAGTTGTACTGGGTGTTGAACGCCAGACGTTCGGCAGCGGTCCAGACATGGCCGCCGTCGCTGAGCTTGCCTTCAATCGATTCGCCGCCGCTCGCCGGAACGAGCTTCACCGATTCCACAGTGCCGTTCTGAGCTTCGATGACAGGGGCCGTTGCGGGGTTGACCTCCACCGCACCATCGGCGGGTGTGGCCTGAAGCTTTACTTCTTCGACCACAGGGCTGGCCATACCCGGCGTGGACCGGGCCGGGCTTTCAGCCTCTGCCTCGATCTTCGCCTCGATACTGGAATTGGCGTTCTGCTCGGCCCATGTGGGAAGCGTGATTGCGCCGATGCCACCACCGACCAACAGCAGCGCGACAGTGACCAGCGCCCCGACTTTCCAGCCCTTGCGGTTACTCTTCTGCTCGCTCATCCGGCTCCCATCACCCCTCAATGCGAACTACTCGCCGTTTAAAGCCTACGCGGCGGTTCCCGGAATTCCGGGCAATTACGCGTCGAGGAGAACTACAGACAGGTAACGTTTGCCCCATCGGAACCAAACGCCACCTGTCCAGCGGCCTTTAGTACCGGTAGTGGTCAGCCTTGTACGGCCCAGCCACGTCGACGCCGAGGTACTCCGCCTGCGGCTTCGTCAGCTCGGTCAGTTCAACCCCCAGGGCACCCAGATGCAGCCGCGCGACCTTCTCGTCAAGGAGCTTCGGGAGCACGTAAACCTGCTTTTCGTACTCCTGCTGTCCCAGCCCGTCACCGGCTCCCGAACCTGTAGCCGCCGCGAACAGTTCGATCTGCGCGATCACCTGGTTGGCGAAGGAGTTGCTCATCACGAAGGAGGGATGTCCGGTGGCATTGCCAAGATTCAACAGACGCCCCTCGGACAGCACGATGATGCTGTGCGGTTTGGTTCCGTCGGCACCGAAAGTCCATTCGTGGACCTGCGGCTTGATCTCCACCTTCTTGACACCGGGGACCTTCGACAGGCCGGCAATGTCGATCTCATTGTCGAAGTGGCCGATATTTCCCACGATGGCCTGATGCTTCATCCGCTGCATATCAGCGGCCATGATGACATCTTTGTTACCCGTGGTGGTGATGAAGATATCGCCCCGCTCGACGACGGCATCCAGAGTCGTCACTTGGTACCCATCCATGGCGGCCTGCAGCGCGCAAATGGGGTCAATCTCGGTCACGATCACCCGCGCGCCCTGGCCACGCAATGCCTCCGCCGCACCCTTGCCGACGTCGCCATAGCCACAGATGACGGCAACCTTTCCGCCGATCAATACGTCGGTGGCGCGGTTGATGCCATCGGGCAGGGAGTGGCGGATTCCGTACTTATTGTCGAACTTGGACTTGGTGACCGAGTCATTGACGTTGATAGCCGGGAACAGCAATTCGTCCTGCTCGGCCAGCTGGTACAGCCGGTGTACGCCCGTGGTCGTCTCTTCGGTGACGCCGAGGACACCGGCGGAAAGTCCGGTCCACTTGTTCGGCTCTTCCGCCTGGATTTTCCGCAGCAGGTCCAGGACGATGGCGAACTCATGGTTGTATTCGTCCGAGTCGGGAGAAGGCGCACTCGGTACCGAACCGGCGGCCTCGAACTCGACACCCTTGTGCACGAGCAGGGTGGCGTCGCCGCCGTCGTCGAGGATCATGTTGGGACCGGTTGGCTTGCCATCCTCCCCTGCGGGCCAGCTGAGGATGCGCGAAGCGGTCCACCAGTAGTCTTCGAGCGACTCGTTCTTCCACGCGAACACCGGCACACCCGCCGGTTCATCGACGGTTCCGGTGCCGACGACGACGGCGGCCGCGGCCTCGTCCTGGGTGGAGTAGATGTTGCAGGACGCCCACCGGACCTCTGCGCCGAGCGCCAGCAGGGTCTCGATCAGCACCGCGGTCTGGACGGTCATGTGCAGCGAGCCGGCGATCTTCGCGCCGGCCAGCGGCTTCGATTGTCCGTATTCCTCGCGCAAGGCCATCAGGCCGGGCATCTCATGCTCGGCCAGGCGGATCTGATGCCGCCCCGCCTCGTGAAGGGAGAGATCGGCAACTTTATATTCGAAAGTCATGGGTATTCCTACTTCGTCGTTGAGTCGGTGGTGGCTTGTCCGTCGTGCTGGTCCGAGCCCGCCTGCGTCGCCGCCGTGAGCAGGTCGGCCGGCAGCAGCACCGGGATTCCTTCATTGATGCTGTAGCGCAACGGCTTGCCATCCGGACCCGGAGCCTCGGAGGTCAGCTGGTTCCCGTCCTGGATGAGCTTGGACCCAGTGACCGGGCAACGCAGGATGGACAAAAGCTCAGGAGCGAGGTTTGGCATCGGGAAAATACTCCGGTTATCCGGCGCGTGAGAGCACCTTTAGTCGTCCGGGGCGGAACGCAGCCCCGTGATTCCAGCCTATCGGGCGGAGCTTATTCGCGCAGAATACGCAGATGGCCCCGGCGGGTTTCACCGGTCTCGGCGGGAGGCTCGATTGACCCACGTGAGGACCTGCGCGTTGCAACGGGCTCCTCCACCGGCTGCGGGTTCGCCGCTTCCCTGACGGCATTGGCGAGGGCCAGCAGGTCGTCCGGGTTGGGCTCGGCCGGCATTTGCGGGAGCGCCAGCCGGACCACTTCCCAGCCCCTCGGAACCGTCAGCCGGCCGGCATGCTCGGCACACAAATCGTAACAATGCGGCTCTGCGTAGGTGGCCAGCGGTCCCAGGACGGCGGTGGAATCGGCATAGACGTAGGTCAAAGTGGACATAGCCCTGTTGCTGCAGGCTGATCGCGAACATTGACGTATGGCTACCACGACACCTGAGCCTACTATCCTTTGCGGCCTTAGGGCTTTTCGCCATGCGGGGATTTACAGCATTTCGCGCCATCTCGCCGAGACGCCGTTGAAGGTCTAAAGTCTTGTGTATGGAGAACGGATCGCACTTCACCGTTCGGTTGACGGCGGACGCGGTAACGCCTGAAGCTGCCGGTCCCGGCACCCGGGACGGCGCGGTGCAGCCACACGCCCACAGCTCATTCCGGCTCCGTCGGCGAAACCGGCACGGCCGCGGGCTACGGTCCCCGCTGCTTCCTCCCGGTGCGCCCGCCTCGCTGAGCAGAAGCCAGCAGTTCGACCAGTACGTTCTCGAATCCGCTGAGCGGCTGCACCAGTTGTGGGGATCGGTCATCGATTCCATTGAATTCCAGGTGGAGGACATCCCTCCGCAGCTTGAGGAACTGGCCGCATTGGGCGGTTGCGCCCCACTTGGCACCTTCCGGCCGGAAACCTCCGACGACCCTGCCGCCATCGTCATCTACCGGCATCCCGTACAGACAGCGGCCCGCGGCCACGGCGAGGTCAGTGAACTTGTCCACGATGCGGTCGTGGAGCAGGCCGCCGAACTGCTGGGTATCGCGCCCGAAGCGGTCGATCCGATGTACGGACACTTCGGCGGCTGAGCAGCCCCCCGGATCCTGAGTTAGTAGCGGACGCTGACAGGCAGGCTGCGTTTCCCGTTCACTGCTTCCGGAACCGGCACGACGGCGATGTCCGCTTTGCCGTCGTCGGTAAGCAACTGGGCTCCATAGACGGCGCCACCCGAAGCGCTGGCAACGAAGGCCACCGCGCCGTCTCCACCGACCGGCAATTGCCCGGTGGTGCCGGCGGCTATCTCTACCGTCCGGCTCTCCCCCGGTTCGCCGTCCGCACTGATCGGAATCAGTTCCACCTCGGCATCCCGGAACGGGGCGCCGAAGACCAGCTTTGCTTCAACGCCGGAAGCGACAGGAATGACATGGCGGCTTCCCATCCGGTCCACGCTGCCGCTAAAACCCATATCCACCGGTTCTCCGGGTTTGATCCCCTTGCTCAGCCTTGCCGCTGCGGCGACCGATACATCAGAACTGGCGACAACGGTATAGGTACCCTTCGGAAGGCCGCTTAGCGGAATCTCCTGGACGGTTTCACCGGGAACGGTCAGAACTTTGCCCTCTGCCAGAGGTTCCTCACCGTCCGGGCCGAAGACCTGCACCTCCACGACGGCCTCCGTCGTCCCCGGAACCGCCAGCTGCAAGACAGGGCTCGCTGAGGCATATCCTGCCTGGCCACTGATTCCGGCAGCGGTCTCTTCGCCCTGAATCCGCACACCCGTCACGACCTGCCGCGTCGATGGTCCGGAACCCGGCGAAAGGTACTCGACACCACCGGGAACGAGATCGCGCAGGGCGCTTTGCTGGATATTCGCCGTGACCGACCCGCCGCTGCTGTGGACATGCACCGCCAATTGACCACGGTCCGGCGCGAGCCCGCCGAGCACGACCGATTCGTTCTTACCCGGCGGGACCAGGATGCCGCGGCTGCCGGCGGCATCGATGGGACCATCCGCGCCGAACAGCTCGAGGTCCACCGTGGCCGGGGTGCTGGAGGGGTTGTAGATGTTCAGCAGCGCAGTCTGGCCGATGGTCGTGTTGGCGCCGAGCAGCCACAGATCGTTGCCGGGGCGCTGGCAGTTGGCCGCGGCGAGCCCACGCAGATCTCCGTCCTTGGCTGAATAGGTCAGGACTGCTCCGGCCGCCGCCTCCTGCTGGCCGAGCGGCCGGGCGCGGAGTACCGCCGCTTCATCGACTCCTTCGGAAGGAACGACGGCGGCGCTGAGGTTATCCCGCGCCTCGCCTTCGGAAGGCTCACCCGCCTTGTCCTGTCCGGCTGAAGCATCCGTTCCTTCCGCGATAGTGCTCAGCCGGTCCCCGCCTCCGAGCTCGGAAATTGTGCTGCCTGGAATGGAACCGGTGGCATTATTGAGCACGACGGCGGTCACCGCACTCTTGGCCGTTTCGGACTTCGGGCTGAATTGGGTATCGGTGCCGGCCAATGCCCCTTTGAGCAGGTGCGCCGGCTCCGGACATACCGACACATAATCACCGGCGGGGACGGCGGTCTTGGGCACCGGAAGGGATTCCGTTGCAGAGCCTGGATTGGCGATGAGGGCGGAGGCGACCATGGCGGAGCCCGCACAGATGACGGCAACCGACACCGCAACGCCTCCCATCCGCCGGGAGCTGGTTTTATTCAACATCTCAACCTGTCCTGGCTTCCGGCCGGTCAGCTTCCGAGCCGACCCGCCGTCGTATTGTGTTCCGCCGCTTGGCCGGAAGCGGGACGGCCAGCAGCACGGTAAGGCCGATCACGACGATCTGCCCTGTTGCCCACCAGGCTGTCCACGGATGTGAGTACTTAATCTGAAGCGATCCGCCATCGGCAGGCAAGGCGAAGGCCTGCGCCCAATCATCCGCCGTGGCGGTGAGCCGCTCCCCGTCCAGCCAGGCGGACCAGTGCGGGTTCTTCCGCTCAGCCAGCACCACAAGGCGATCGGCACCGCCGTCGGAGATTTCTGCAGAAACTTCATTGCCATCCGAGGGCACCCCTGCGACGGTCCGGCCTTCGCCGTCCACGATCCGCACTCTTGAAGTAGCTTCGGCGGCCCTCTGCTCATCGTCGGCGGTGGCCAGCGGACGGACCCTCCACAGCCAGCCCGAATCCGTTTCGCCTACTGAGGTCAGTCCGGGGACCGTGTCGATATGGCTGGACAACAATTCTGCGGCCGTATCGGACTGCTGCAGCACGACGAAACCGGCGCCCAGCTGTTCCAGTTCAGGACGCGGATCCACGCCGGCCCCGGCGGCAATGATCGCCGCGGCTTTGCGGAGCATCTGTTCGGCCGGGTCCGGAGCGGCGGCAGTCTCCTCCCCTGGCCCGCCAACGACCGGGCGCGCGGGAACAAGGGTGGAGAGTGCGTCCATGGTGGTGCCACCGCCGCGCATCAGGGCAGCACTGACTTTTCCGGTTCCGTCCACGTTCAGCACCAGGGTGCGGGTCTGCTCAGGACCATAGGCGCGATCCGTTGCAGTTGCCGGAAGTGTCCTCGGGGCAGCCGGACGGATATGGGTTTCCGCGGAAGCCACCGAAACACCGGCCGTGGGTATCGCCCACAGTGCGAGACTGGCAACAGGGCCGAGCAGCAGCACGCCTGCCGCGGCCGCGGCGATAACACGTGGCAGCCTCCGGATTCTTCCGTCCCCGGCCCGCCGGACTTCCAGCATCCGGTTGGCTCCGAGGACGGCGGCTCCGAGCATCATGAAGACCAGCAGCGAGACGAGCGGTCCGGTGAACGGCGGAATCAGGACCTCAGATCGCCCACTGACAGCAATCCGGGTGCAGATAAACGCGCCGCCGGCCGCCAGCAGCGCGACCAACCACAAAACCCGCGCCAGGTTGCTGCGATTGCCCGTTGTGAAGAGTGAAACGGCAGCCAGGAGCACGAGCGGCGCACCGATCACGAGAGCCGCGATCAGGGTCCATGGTCCCGGCAGCAAGGTGGAGAGTTCCGGGAACGCGTGCAGTCCCGCCTCCGGATCGAGCCTGACGGGATAGCCAAGGAACTTCTGCCACAGCAGCGCGTCCTCGAACGGCAATGGTTGACCGGGGTCTGCGAGCAGAGCCCGCGGGTGGGACAGCGCTGAGACGGCGAAGGGTGCAAAAAGCGCCAGACTCGGCAGCAGCGACCACCACAAGGTCTTGGCCCGCCGGCGCAGCCCGATGCTGAGGGCAATCACCACCAGCATTGCCAGCGGCAGCAGGGTGGGGGCCGACGCCGTCAGCGCCGCCAATACCAGGCCGGCAGCGGCGGCGGCGGTCCAGGATGGGCGGCCATTGGTTCCGGGAGTCCCCACAGAATCGGATTGCCTGCTGATTCCGCTGGCCGCCCCCGGCGGGCGCTTCGCGGCGGCACCCACGGCCCGGAGCATCCCCAGCACGACCCAAGGAATCAGCAGGTGTGCCAGCAAGGCGCCCAGGCGGCCGCTTCCCAGCGCAATCTGAAGTGCCGGGACACCGGCCCAGACCAGTGCCGCCCAAAACCGCACCAATGGCCGCTGCGTCAGTGCACCGGCGGCAGTCCAGGCACCAAGCCCTGCCAGCGGCAGGGCCAGCAAGGTCAGCCACAGCACCGCGGCAGAACCGTTGCCGAATCCGACGGCCGCGAGCAGCCACAGGATGTAGTCGAAAGGATCGCCATGGCCGGCAAAACCGGCGCCGAGTCCGACCCACCAGGACGAAGCGTTCTGCCAGATGGCCGTCATGGTTGGCGACAGCGGAAGCAGCGAACCGCCCGCGATCGCCTGCGCGCCAAACAGCCAGTGCAGGCCAAAGAACGATACGGCCGTCAAGATCAACGCCGCGGCGATGGCCCCTGTCCCGGACCATCGCCGGGCGGGCGCGGCCAGCGAGACGAAATCGTCCGACCCACCGGTCGGCGACTGCAACCCTTGGCCATCGCCGTCGTCACCGCCGTCACCGTCGCCCACGATGTACTGGGCGTCGAAAGCCTCCAGCCGGGAGCGCCGGTGCGACCAGACTTCCCGCCTCGGCGTTTGCAGCCCCCGGATGACAGTACGGGAGACGCGGCGGGTGCGGGCGGCCCGGCGTCGTCCCTTAAACAAAGTGAAGGGACGCAGCAGCGCTGCCAGAGTGGCCACCAACTGACCGGCTCCGTAGGCCGGATCTTTCGCAATCACACTCAAAACGAACCGGATGATACTGCCCAGCAGTGCTCCGGCGGCCAGGAACGGCACCTTCCACAGCGGTGCATGCTTCAGCCGCAGGTACACCTCGGCGCGACGCGCAATCGAGGGGCTGCCCATATCGTGCGGGCGGCGCACCACGTGCTGCATCCGGGCGCTGGGCACGACCACCACACGGTGTCCGGCCAGCCTGTTACGCCAGCAGAAATCCACATCGTCACCGGCACCCGGGAGGGCGCGGTCAAAGCCCCCGAGCGCATCCCACACATCGCGGCGCACCAGCATCCCGGCCGAGTTGACCGCAAAAACGTCGCTCCGGCCGTCGTACTGACCCTGGTCCAGCTCATCGACGTCGATGAGGGACAAGCGCTCGGCCCAACCGCTTGTGGACAGACCAACATCAATCAGACGGCGGGGATGATCCCATTCGAGTTGCTTGCAGCCGGCCACGGTTACGGCGGGAGCCCGTTCGACGGCGGCCAATAGTTCCGCCAATGCGTCCGGGGCAGGTGCCGAATCGTCGTGCAGCAGCCACAGCCACTCTTCGGCTCCTCCGACGGGCTCATCGGGCGGATCGGCCAGGGCCACCGAACCGCCAGAGTTGTTGACAGACCCCGCCGGAAGCTTCGCGGCCAGCCGGTCGTTCCGGCGGGACCTGCTGCCATCCTTCTCAGCCAGGCCCAGTGCGACGGCGGAGCCAAAGCCGGTTTTGTGTCCGGATGCCACGGCGGCGTGCGGACCGATGAGGTGCTCGGTCAGCAGTGCTTCGGAATGATCGGTGGAGCCAACGTTGACTCCGACGACGAAGTCAGCCGGCCTGGTTTGTCCAGCCAGTGAATCGAGAGTGCGGGAAAGGTACTGTCCGCCATTGTGTGCGACAACGACGGCGGTGACGCGGACTTGCTGCAGAATCAGACTGCCCGTTTCCGCAACCGGCGGCGTTCACGCTCGGACAGTCCGCCCCAAATGCCGAAGCGCTCGTCATTGGCAAGCGCATACTCCAGGCACTGCGAGCGCACGTTGCAGGCACCGCACACCTTTTTGGCATCCCGGGTCGAGCCGCCCTTTTCGGGGAAGAAAGCCTCCGGGTCGGTCTGTGCGCAGAGGGCGTCGGTCTGCCAGCCGAGCTCCCCCTCGTCGTCGAAATCCGCTACGCCCGGCAGCCCAATCCAGACCGCCTGGTCGTTGCGCTCCTGCGGCTCGCGGACGGGGCTTTTCGGCGGACTGCTGAGCAGGCTGCGCGGCGCCAGATCCAGCGGATCCTGGGTATCGTCGTCCTCACTGGCTTCATGGGCGGCAAGGAACGCGGTTGCCGCAGCATCCAGCGACTGCTCCGCATCCTGGCGGAACTTCTCCGCCGCGCCCGGGTCCGCAGGATCGACATACCAGTCGCCCGGTACGCCTCGTGAGCCATAGCGTGCAGATGCCTGCGCCGCGATGGTGGAACGATCCTGGCTTCGTTCAGCGTGCCCCATGATGCTCCTCCCGGTGAATTATTATCCTGGCTGCGGGTACGTTTAGTGGATAGCCAAGATTTAGACCGATACCTAATTACACGTGTGTAATACAGAGGAGTCAAGCGGTCGGCGGAATCTTATCGATGACTGAACCGGATGGCTGGCAGGCCACGCCCGCGTTTCTGCTCGGTTTCCCGGCGCGTCGACGCTCCAGGTTGCGGAACAACACCCACAATGTGAGGAAGGCAACAATGAAAAGTACGCCGACAGTCGCAGCCCTGCTGACCGGACTGCGCCAGAACCGCGCGTCCTCCCCCAGGTTGATTTGGTACGGTCCCGGCGGTGAACGCGTAGAACTCTCCGGCCGGGTGCTGGACAACTGGGTGGCGAAGACGG
The DNA here is from genome assembly GCF_054511255.1 of Arthrobacter monumenti. Taxonomy (NCBI): domain Bacteria; kingdom Bacillati; phylum Actinomycetota; class Actinomycetes; order Micrococcales; family Micrococcaceae; genus Arthrobacter; species Arthrobacter monumenti. The sequence continues at coordinate 319,795 of NZ_JBTNCY010000002.1, forward strand.
CCAACCTGATGGTCGACGACCTGGACGCTGAAGAAGACACCACCATCCTGCTGGATATGCCACCACATTGGCGTTCGCTTTGCTGGGCACTGGCCGGCTGGCAGACCGGAGCCACCATCCGGCTGGATTCCGTCGGTGAGGCCGCGTCTTCAGACCTCATTGTCACCACCCAACCGGAGCACTGGGGCGACGACGTTAAGCCACCGCAGTATCTCGTGGCCGTCGCCCTGGGCGCCCTGGACATGAAATGGAACGGAGAGCTGCCGGCGGATGCGCTCGACTACGCCTCTGAGGTGCGGTCCCACGCCGATGAGTACCTCGGCTTGTCAGGACCGGCCGACGACGGCACCGCCCTTGAGTTCGGCTCCCGGCAAATTTCCCACAAGCAGTTATTGGCCGGCTATGCCGGTTTGAGCAGGGGTTCCGAGGTGGAGCCGGGCCGAACGCCGGAGCCTGCGGCAGAGACGGTCCTGATCCACGCCGGGCTGGGGATGCCGGAAGTCCTGCGCCTCGCACTTGGCACCTGGGCCACCGACGGCGCCGTAGTTCTGGTCCATCCTTCGGTTGAAGTATCCGATTCGCTGGTCAGCAGCGAGCGGATCACGCGCCGGTTCGATGACGATCCTGGCCTTTGACGGCACCCTTGCCGGGGGTCGATTGCTGGTCGCCCGGCGTCGTCGATTGCCGGCCTCCGGGAAGACGGGGGACGCGTGGAGGATCGGCGAATGCCGGGTCCTCGGCGAGTTCCACTGAAAACACCCAGTAGCGGTAGGCGATGAAGCGGAAAATCGTGCCCAGTACCAGACCGATCACATTCTTGGCGATGAAATCGGCGTGGGTGGTTTGGTAGCCCAGTACGTAGTGGGAAATGAACAGGCAAAAAGTGGCAATGCCGATCCCAATGGCGTTCATTATGGCGAACATCATCAGTTCCCGCAGGACACCCGGGCGGCGCCGATGCCGGAATGTCCAGTACCTGTTGGCCACCCAGGAAAAAACGGTGGCGACGACGCTGGCGATGACGCCGGCCGTCAGCGTCTTGTGTGAGAGTGCGCCTTCACGGAGGAAGAGGAACAAGGTGCTGTCAATGACATATGCGACGCCGCCAACAGCGCCGAACTTCATGATCTCGCGCCACAGCAGAGAGAAGAGTCCGCCCAGGCGCTCAGCCACCTTGTTCAACATGATCCTCCCAGCCCTGGCGTGCAGCGAGACCCGGCTGAATCCACTGCGGCCCGGTTTTCACCGTCCGGATGAAGCCTTCAACCAGCACGTTAAGCTCAACGCTACCGTCTAATCAGACATGTTGTGGCGACGGGCCGGAGCACATGGTGAAACCGTGATGAAGAAGTTGTACGGGTAGTCTGTGTGGGTGACTTTTCCTGTAATTGGCGTAATTGGCGGTGGCCAGTTGGCCCGGATGATGGCCCCTGCCGCCGTGGCAATGGGCTTCGAGCTCCGGGTTCTGGCGGAGAATGAGACGGTTTCGGCGGTCAGCGCCGTGCCGAAGGCGGCGGTCGGTGACTACACCGATCTGGAGACCCTGCGGGAGTTTGCCCGTGGTGTCGACGTCCTGACTTTCGACCATGAACACGTTCCCGCGCCGCACCTGAAGGCACTGCAATCCGACGGCGTCAATCTGCATCCCGGCCCGGCTGCGCTGGTGCATGCCCAGGACAAACTCGTGATGCGTGCCGCCGTCGAACGTCTTGGCCTCCCCAATCCGGAGTGGGCCAGGGCAGCCAACGTTTCGGATCTGGTTGCGTTTGGCGACAGAACCGGCTGGCCCGTGGTCCTAAAGACACCGCGCGGAGGCTATGACGGCAAGGGTGTGCGCATACTTGCGGATGCAGCGGCAGCGGAAACAGCGGCGGACTGGTTCGACGGCGGCGGGCTGCTGGTCGAACAGAAGGTCCCCTTCAGCCGCGAACTGTCTGCGCTGGTGGCCCGCACTCCGGGTGGGGAATCCCGAGCCTGGCCGGTGGTGCAAACCATCCAGGTCGACGGCGTATGCGATGAAGTTCTGGCCCCAGCCCGCGGACTGCCCGATACTGTTGCCGCGGCCGCGCAGAATGCCGCGCTCCGCCTCGCCGCGGAACTGGACGTCACCGGCGTGATGGCCGTGGAAATGTTCGAGACGCCGGATCAGGGCGAGGGATTCCTGATCAATGAACTGGCCATGCGGCCGCACAATTCCGGCCACTGGACCATCGACGGTTCGGTCACCAGCCAGTTTGAGCAGCACCTGCGCGCGGTCCTGGACCTGCCCCTCGGTTCGACCGATCTGCTTGGCGGGGCAGTGGTGATGAAAAACTTCCTCGGCGGCAGTAACGAGGATCTGTACAGCGCCTACCCCGATGCGATGGCGGCCGATCCGGGTGCGAAGGTGCACAGCTACGGCAAATCGGTACGTCCGGGGCGTAAGATCGGCCACATTAACGTCGTCGGCCGCTCGATATCGGAACTCGACGAGCTGCGTAAACGTGCTAGTAAGGTGGCCGGGATTATCAGCAGCGGCCCGAAGGCAACAAAGGAATCATTATGACGTCGCCACACCCCCTGGTCTCGGTCGTTATGGGTTCGGACTCCGATTGGCCAGTAATGGAAGCCGCTGCGGCGGCACTGGATGAATTTGACGTTCCCTACGAGGTCGACGTCGTCTCCGCCCACCGCATGCCGGAGGAGATGATGGCCCACGGCCGCAATGCCCAAGCGCGCGGACTGCGGGTGATCATCGCAGGCGCCGGCGGGGCGGCACATCTGCCCGGGATGCTGGCCTCCGTCACTCCCCTGCCGGTCATTGGAGTGCCTGTTCCGCTGAAGACCCTGGACGGAATGGACTCTCTGCTCTCGATCGTCCAGATGCCCGCCGGAGTTCCGGTCGCTACCGTTTCCATCGGCGGTGCCCGCAATGCCGGCCTGCTGGCAGTGCGGATGCTGGCTGCCGGAACCGACGAATTGGCGGTTCGGTTGCAATCCGACCTGGTCGACTTTGCCGACCAGTTGCGCCAGTCCGCCATAGACAAGGGCGCATCGCTTTCCGCCCGGCTTAATACCAAAACCCCCCAGGTGTAAATATTTCGATGAAATCCAATCCGATGCAGTCCATGCTGACGGACCCGGTCCGCTACCCCCAGACCGCGCCCGCCGAGCTCCGGACCAAACGCGCCTTCACCCTCTTGCTGATGACTCTGGTGCTGCCCGGCAGCGCGCAGATTGTTGCCGGCAACCGGCGGTTGGGACGCAGGGCCCTGCGCGTTACCTTCGCTGCCTGGGCCGCGGTGATTACCGCCGTCGTCCTCTATTTCGTCAACCGGGCGCTCCTGTTCGGTCTGTTTACGCATCAGGTGTGGTCGCTGGTCATTATTGCGGTCCTGGTGCTGCTGGCCATTGGCTGGGCACTAATGTTCCTCAATACCCTGCGGATCATCCGGCCCGGACTGCTCACGTCTGGAATGCGTCCGGTTGTTGCTGTTTCCCTGGCGGCACTGATGCTGCTCACCAGCGGGGCGCTCGGATACAGCGCCTATATGCTCAATATCGGGCGCAACGCGATCAGCGACGTTTTCGTTGCAGGGCCGGACATGGAACCGGTCGATGGACGCTACAACTTCCTGCTGATGGGCGGCGACGCCGGTGAAAGCCGCGAGGGCCGGCGCCCGGACAGCATTTCCGTGATCAGCGTGGACGCCGAGACGGGACAACCGATCGTCTTCGGCATTCCCCGCAACCTGCAGAACGCTCCGTTCCCGGCAGATTCGCCGATGAACCAGGTGTATCCGGACGGTTACAACTGTGGCGACGCGTGCATTATCAACAGTCTTTACACCGAGGTGACGCTGAACTACGCCGACCTCTATCCCGAGGCGGAGGACCCGGGGGCAGCGGCCATGATGGACGCTGCGAGCGGCATCCTCGGCCTCGAGGTCCAGGGGTACGTGCTGGTCGATATGGCCGGCTTCGAGAAGTTGATCGACGCCATGGGCGGGATCACTATCGACGTCGGCGGCCGGGTGCCGATTGGCGGCGGAACAAATCTCGAGACGGGCATGCCGAACGAAATCAAGGGCTACATCGAGCCCGGGGTGCAGAACATGGACGGCTATACCGCCCTGTGGTACGCCCGCTCACGCGAAGGCGCTACCGACTATGACCGGATGGCCCGCCAGCGTTGTGTGCAGCAGGCCATGATTTCCCAGCTCAATCCCGCCACGTTGCTGACGAAGTTCCAGGGAATTGCCGCGGCCGGAACGCAGATAATCGAGTCCAATATTTCCTCCTCGCAGCTGAACAGCTTCCTTGACCTCGCGTTGAAGGCGAAGGGCAAGAAGCTGCTGTCGCTCACCGCGGGTCCTCCGGACTACGGCATCAACTTCCCGACCTACCCGGACTTCGCAGTACTGCAGCAGGATGTGCAGGCACTGATTGAAAAGTCCGGGAAGGAATCCGAAGAGCCGAAACCAGACGGTGGTTCACAGGCGCAAGCTCCATCCGGATCCTCCGGGGAGGGACAGTCTGCGCCGTCAGAACAGGCCCCCGCTGAGTCAGCTCCCTCTCCGGCACCATCCGGTGGCGGTGGCGGCGGCGGCCTCTCGCCCAACGGCACCTGCAGCGTCCCGTAAGCGGGACAGTTGGCGGTGCCTGCGTTACAGTCGGGGCGACCGCATCCTGTGTCGCGGCGGCCGCGTCCTCTCGGTGCCACCGCATCCTGTCGGTCCCACCGCGTAATGTACAAAGTGCAGTGACGGTGCCCAACAGCGAGGAGCTGGTGAATGTACAAGCTGGAGAATACGCTCCGCCCCTATGCCTGGGGTTCAACTACGGCGATAGCAGAGCTCTTCGGCAGGGAACCTTCAGGCGGGCCGGAGGCCGAACTTTGGCTTGGCGCGCACCCTGACTCCCCGTCGCGGGTGGTGCTCCCCGACGGCAGTTCTGAGCCGTTGGACCGCCTGATCGCAGGAAATCCGTCAGTCGCGCTCGGCCCCGACTGCGTGCAATCCTTCGGTGACAGCCTGCCTTTCCTGGTCAAGGTTCTTGCCGCCGACGCTCCATTGTCGCTGCAGGTGCATCCGACCCAGGAGCAGGCACGCCGCGGTTTCCAGGACGAAGAGGCGGCCGGAATTCCCCGCGATGCCGGAAACCGCAACTACAAGGATGCAAACCACAAGCCTGAAATGATCTTCGCCCTCACCCAATTCGAGGCGTTGTGCGGCTTCCGCGATCCGTCCGAAAGTGCGCAACTCCTTGTCGAAGTCCGCGCAGCCATTTCCGGTGCCGGCCGGCCTGCGCCGGAGCTGTTGACCGCGCTGATCGACCTGCTGGATGGACCGCTGCCGGAAACTGAGCGGCTGGAACAGGCCTTCGGCCGGCTGATCAACGGCGGCGACGACGTCGAGGCACTGGTGGCAACTGCGCTTGCGGCTCTCGAGGACCACAAACCGGGTAAGTTCGCACTGGAACTGGGCACCGCCGTCGAACTTGCCCGCCGGTATCCGGGAGACCCTGGAGTACTGATCTCGCTTCTGCTGAACCGGCTTTCGCTGCAGCCCGGCGAAGCGGTCTACCTTCCGGCAGGCAATATCCACGCCTACCTCAGTGGTCTGGGGGTCGAAGTAATGGCCTCCTCGGACAATGTGCTCCGAGGAGGGCTCACTCCCAAGCACGTCGATGTCCACGAGTTGATGAAGACCGTCCAGTTCGCCACGGCCGGGGTGCCGGAACTGGTTGCCGAACGCACCGGGCTCGGCCAGGAGGTTTACCGTCCTCCGTTCCAGGAATTCCAGCTGCAGCGGATCGAGATACCGGCGGACAGCGCCTCCATGGCCGCGGACGATATTCCGGTGGCCCAGAATGGGCCGGCGATTGTGCTTGCGGTGCACGGCTCAATCGTGCTGGATTCGCCTCACGGCGACCTGCGCCTCGAGCCTGGCAGCAGCGCCTTCCTACCGGCCGATGAGGCGCCGGTCATGGCGAAGCTTGTCAACGACCAGAGTGCAGGACCCTCCGGCGCTCTGGCGTTCGCCGTCACCGTTTCCACCCGCTGAGCATCTTCCCGCCCGTCCAGCTTGGTAGGGTCTAGGGGTGAAAAGTTTCCTGCAATCGACATCATGGGCCCAATTTCAAAAGGACCTGGGACGTCAGGTATTTCAAACTGAAGGCCCGGATTTCAGTTATCTGGCAATCCTGGAACGGAACGCCGTCGGGCCTTACCTCTACTCTCCTTACGGCCCCGTAGCCACGGACCGGGAAGCGCTCAATTGCGCACTCGAATCCTTGCAGGAGCTCGCGGCCGGTCAAGGTGCGCGGTTCATCCGTATTGAACCCGTCTCGGCATCGAGTGGGGCCACGGTGGAGTCTGTTTCCGCCTCGCTCAGGCGTGCAGGCTGCCTGCCCGCACCCCGTGACATCCAACCGGGCCGTACCTGGCTGGTGGACCTGCGCCCGCCGGAAGACGAGTTGCTGGCAGCTATGAAGTCGACCAACCGGAACCTGCACCGGAACATCCACAAAAAAGGCGTGAGCTTCAGCACCTCGAACGATCCAGCGGACATCGAAATACTGCTTCGGTTCCTGCACCAGACGGCAGAGCGGTCTAAATTCAAACCTCAGGAAGACACCTACCTGAGAACGGCCGCACAGGCGCTGATGCCCTCGGGAGACGCCACCCTGTATGTGGCGAATCTGGATGACGCGCCGATTGGAGCGGCACTGGTGTTCGATTCGGCGGACACCCGCACGTATGCCCATGCCGCCCTGGACAGCACGCACCGCAAACTCAGTGCAGGCATACCCATGGTCGTGCGAATGATCCTCGACGCGAAGGCCAAGGGACTGACGACCTTCGACATGTGGGGCATCGCGCCGGACAACGACCCAGACCACCCATGGGCCGGATTCAGCTACTTCAAGAAGTCGTTCGGCGGAGCTGCCGTCGAGTATCCGGGCACCTGGGACCTGCCGGTAAACAAGCCGGTTTACACTGCTTACACCCTGGCGCGCAAGACCTACCAGCAGGTTGGAAAGGTCCGGAACCGGATCGCCGCGCTGCAGCGCAGCCGCGCCCGGTCTTAGCCCATCCGGGCTACCGGTCTGGCCCGTCCGGGCTACCGGTCTGGCCCGTCCGGCACCTACGCCTTAGCCCATCCGGGCGTAAGTCTCCCACTTGTGGGCCTGGTGTTCGCCATCGACAAACCGGGTGGTGCCGGACTTGGACCGCATCACGATGGACTGTGTCAGGACCTTGCTCTTGTCGTAACGCACGCCCCGCAGCAGATCGCCGTCGGTAATGCCAGTCGCCGCGAAGTAGCAGTTGTCGCTGCTGACCAGGTCATTGGTGGTCAGCACCTTGTCCAAGTCGTGGCCGGCGTCGAGCGCCTTCTGCTTTTCTTCATCGTTGGTGGGCCACAACCGGCCCTGGATCACACCGCCAAGCGCACGGACAGCGCAGGCCGTAATAATTCCCTCCGGCGTGCCGCCAATTCCCATCAACGCATCGACTCCCGTTCCGGCCCGGCAAGCCGCGATGCCACCGGCGACATCGCCGTCGAGAATGATTTTGGTACGGGCACCGGCGCTGCGGATCTCCTCGATCAGCGGCTTATGCCGGTCCCGGTCCAGGACGCAGACGTTGAGCTGATTGACTTTCACGCCCTTGGCCTTGGCGATCAGGTGGAGATTCTGCTTGACCGGCAGGCGCAGATCCACCATGTCGGCGGCCTCCGGACCGGTAATCAGCTTCTCCATGTAGAAAACAGCGGAAGGATCGAACATCGTGCCGCGTTCCGCCACCGCCAGAACCGCCAGCGCGTTGTTCATTCCCAGTGCCGTCAAACGGGTGCCATCAATCGGGTCGACGGCGACGTCGCACTCCGGGCCGGTGCCGTCACCAACGCGCTCGCCATTGAACAGCATCGGCGCCTCGTCTTTTTCGCCTTCACCGATAACGACGACGCCGTTGAACCGGACCGTCGACAGCAGGGAGCGCATCGCATCCACGGCAGCGCCATCGGCGGTATTCTTGTCCCCGAATCCGACCCAGTGGCCACCGGCAATGGCGGCTGCCTCGGTGACCCGGACCAGCTCGAGCGCCAGGTTGCGGTCCGGCTCGTCGTCTCCAACGGCCAAAGACTTGGACAGAGTTGAATACTGGTTTGGGGATACATCAGACACGTGGAGAACCTCATCTTCGAGTGGCGCAGGGACTTTCTCATTCGATCATAGACGGCCACCTCCATCCGCGACGGGTGAGCTGGATCTCACGGGCACCGCAGAAGGTGAGATTCAACGGAGATTTAAGCGACTATGGATGTGTGAGCGAACCGCAGGAACAACCCAAACCGGTCATTACCGATCAGCAGGCAAAACGCCTGAACGCGCCGATCGGCGGGATGATTCTGTCCGTCCTGGTCTGTGCCCTGGCATTCCTGCCCATCTGGCTCTTGAACGCCTTCCCGAAGGAAAGCACCTACGACCGCAACATCAACGTCACAGCAGCGGCTGAACAGGCGGCCGGCGTCGCAGGTTTTGATCCCCTGGCCCCCAAATTGCCCGAGGGCTGGAATCCCAACTATGCCCGCTGGACTGGCGGCGGGGCCGACGGCGTCGCGCACTGGGAAGTCGGTTACGTTACCCCGGATGAAGAATTCCTCTCCATCGCCCAGACCGCTGAAGCCAACCCCACCTGGCTGGCACAGCAAACAGAACAAGCTCCCGCCGTCGGCGAACGCAAGGTGGCCGGACACAGCTGGCAAATCCGGCACCAACCCGAGGTGGACCGCAGCCTCGTGCTGGAGCTGAAGGACTCGACCATCGTCGTCTCCGGCACGGCCTCCGACAAGGAGTTTGATGTTCTGGCCTCGGCCGTCACCGGATTCCTCGAATCGGAGCCTGCAGTAAAGTAAAAACCGTGACGACTGAATCCACTCCCCAAAGTTCATGGCAGCGCCTCCGCGAAGGTAATGAGCGTTTTGTCGAAGGCACAACCTCGCATCCCAATCAGGATGCCTTCCGACGTGAATCGCTTGTGAACACGCAGCATCCGTTCGCCGTCATCTTCGGTTGTTCCGACTCCCGCCTGGCCGCCGAGATCATTTTCGACGTCGGACTCGGTGACGTTTTCGTCGTGCGTACCGCGGGGCAAGTGATTGACGACGCCGTGCTCGGCTCGCTGGAATTCAGCACCGTCGAGCTCGGTGTGCCGTTGATTGTGGTGCTTGGACACGACAGCTGCGGCGCGGTTACCGCGACCCGCGACGCCGTCCAGACCGGCCAGATGCCGCCCGGCTTTCTGCGCGACCTGGTCGAGCGGATCACGCCGTCGGTGCTGACCTCGATCCGGAACGAGGAAACGGAGATCAACCAAATGGTCTCCGAGCATGTGAAGCAGACGACCACGCGCCTGGTCGATTCGTCCCGGCTGATCTCCAAGGCGGTCGACGACGGCACGGTGGCAGTCATCGGCGTCACCTACCACCTCGAAGACGGACGGGCGGAAATCGTCTCCGGAGCCGAATCCCTCCAGGGTATTTCCACCTCCTGATCCGACTCATTTTTCGAAGCAGGGCACCGGCGCCATAAACTGGCACCATGACTTCCACTGACGCCGCTACGGCCGCTGATCGCACTGAGTACCGCATCGAACACGACACCATGGGCGAAGTCCGTGTCCCGGCCGACGCCCTTTACAGCGCCCAGACCCAGCGCGCCGTCGAGAATTTCCCCATCTCCGGCACCACCCTGGAGCGCGCTCACATCGAGGCGCTGGCAAGGATCAAGAAGGCCGCGGCCACAGCCAACGCTGAATTGAACGTGCTCGACGGCGAACTCGCCCGCGCGATTGCGGCGGCAGCCGACGAAGTGGCCAGCGGAAAATACGACGCCCACTTCCCCATCGACATTTACCAGACCGGCTCCGGAACGTCGTCGAACATGAACACCAACGAGGTGCTGGCCACTCTGGCCAACCGTGCACTCGAGGACGCCGGCAGCGAAGCGCGGGTCCACCCGAACGACCACGTCAACGCATCGCAGTCCTCCAATGATGTCTTCCCGACGTCGGTCCACGTCGCCGCTACTTCCGCGCTCACGAACGACCTGATTCCAGCACTGGACCATCTGGCGGCATCCCTGGAGCGCAAGGCTGAAGAGTTCGCCTCCATCGTGAAGTCCGGCCGTACCCACCTGATGGACGCCACGCCCGTCACGCTCGGCCAGGAATTCGGCGGCTACGCTGCGCAGATCCGCTACGCCGTCGAACGCATCCAGGCCTCCCTCCCCCGCGTCGCCGAAGTTCCACTGGGCGGCACCGCCGTCGGCACCGGCATTAACACTCCAGCCGGATTCCCTGAACGCGTCATCGAGCTGCTGGCCGAGGACACCAAACTGCCGCTGACCGAAGCCCGCGACCACTTCGAAGCGCAGGCCAACCGCGACGGTTTGGTCGAAGTTTCCGGCATGCTGCGGACCATTGCGGTGTCGCTAACCAAAATCAGCAACGACCTCCGCTGGATGGGATCCGGACCCAACACCGGCCTCGGCGAGATCGCCATTCCCGATCTGCAGCCCGGTTCCTCGATCATGCCCGGCAAGGTCAATCCCGTGATCTGCGAAGCGGTCCTGCAGGTCTGCGCGCAGGTGATGGGGAACGACACCACCGTTGCCTGGGCCGGTACCAACGGGATGTTTGAGCTGAACGTCGGCATTCCCGTCATCGCCCGGAATGTGCTGGAATCCACCCGACTGCTCTCGAACTCTACTCGGGTCATGGCCGACAAGATGATCGACGGCATCACCGCGAACGAGGAGCGCGCCCGCTTCCTTGCCGAGGCATCGCCGTCGATCGTCACTCCGCTGAACAAGGTCATCGGCTACGAAGCCGCTGCCAAGATCGCCAAGCACGCCGTCACGCAGAAGATGACCGTCCGCGAGGCCGTCGTCGACCTCGGCTACGTCGAGCGCGGGGATGTCACCGAGGAGCAACTCGATTCGGCGCTGGACGTCCTGTCCATGACCCGTCCTCCGCAGAAGTAGGCGAGGCGTGGATCTGCGTAAGGAATTCTTCAAGGGACTGGACCTTTTCGCCGACACGGTGGAGAGGGTCGGCAACAATATCAACCTTCCCTCCGCTTGTGCCGAATGGGACCTTTCGGGAGTTGTAGCGCATGAGCGGAATGTACTGCTCAACGAGTTGCTTCCCGCGGTCACCGGCGCTCCGGCGGGCAATGCCCCCGGCGCCGCCGATGCTCTGACGCTGGCTGACCAATGGGCGGTGGTGGACCTCCAAGTCACCACCGCGATGGAAGAGGCGAAGTTCGACGACGGCGACATGGCCGTGACCATGGCCACGTTGGACTTGTTCCTGCACGCCTGGGATATCAGCTGGGGACTCGCTGCAGCGGGACATGGTGAACGGGTCGAGTTCGACGAGGAAACCGTGAAGTGGCTCGACGATTTCCTTCAGGCTGCCCCCGAGGAGAAGCTGCGAGTGGCTGATGGATTCGGTCCTCCCACTGAGGCTCCCGACGGTGCCACCGCCACCGAGAAGGTCATGGCCTTCGCAGGGCGGACGGTCTAAGCACCGGTCCGACAGTTTAGGTACCGGGTCTTCCTCTCTTTGTCAGTCTCCGGTTTCGTTACTGTTTCGTTATTCGATAGCGTACAGGGTTTCGAATAATGTCAGTGGCGGCTGGTGTACTGAAGGTATGGCAAACGAGGAAGCACCAAACGGCGGGAACAGCGACGGCGCTCCCACCGGTGCCTTCGAGCTGCCCGAACTGGCCGGACCCCTCGGCGACGTGGTCCCCGGGGCCTTGTCGTTCGATGAAGCCACCATGGCCCTGGTCTCGGCCGGGCAGCTCATCGCGTGGGCCGAAGGACTCAAAGCCCGCCTCGTCACCCGGCTCTGCGAAACCTCCGCCGGCACGGTCCCCCAGCCCGATCCCGCCGGCCCGTCACGGAACGCCGAACGCCTGGCCCGGATGAACGTCGAGGGCGAAGTCAGCGGGGCGTTGACCCTAGCAACGAAGACAGCGCAGAAACTCATCTTCGAAAGCACTGAACTGGTCGGCTCTTTCCCCGCCACGCTCGACCGCCTCGAAACCGGGGCGCTGAACCGGGATCAGGCCATGGTCATCATCGATCAGGCACAAACCCTCCCCGAAGACGCCCAACCCGAATTCGAGAAGGAAGTGCTTACCGAAGCTCCCGGCCTGCCCCGGCCGAAGCTGGCCGGCAAGGCCAAGCGCCTGCGCGAACGGATGCATCCCGAATCCGGCGCCCGGCGGAAAAAGAAAGCCGCCTGCGACCGCAGGGCCTGGTTCCAGCCCGCCGAAGACGGCATGGCCTGGCTCGGCGCCTACCTGCCCGCCGAAGCCGCCACCGCAGCGTTCAACCGCATCACCGCCGCCGCCCGATCCCTCCGCTCCCCGGACGAGGAACGAACCAGCGCCCAACTGAGTGCCGACGTCTTCACCGACCTCCTCCTCGGCGCCGGGCCGATCCCAGATGGACCAATTGCGGGCCTGAACGATGACAACAACAACGATCGTGGCAGGGGTGGGAATCCGTCCCCCGGCTCAACCGGCACTGCTCCCTCCGGTCAGGCCGTGGCAGAACCACACCTGCCCAACTACGAGCAGATCAAACCCGAAGAGCCGGCTGAGCTTGAAGGCTTCGGACCCATGGACGACGAAACCGCCCGAAAACTATGCGCGAACGCTCCCTCATTCAAACGGATCCTCACGCACCCCGAAACCGGGGCGATGATCTCCTTCGGCAGAACCACCTACAAAGTACCCGCCGACCTGAAAAAAATGATCAATATCCGCGACCGATGTTGCCGCGCACCGGGCTGCAACCGATCCGCACGCTTCACCGAACTCGACCACACCACGCCCTGGGCCGAAGGCGGAAAAACAGACTACGAATCGCTGAAAGGCTACTGCCCCATGCACCATCTCCGTAAAACCGCCTGCGGCTGGAAAGACACCCAAGACAAAGACGGCACCATCACCGTCACATCACCAGCAGGACGAACCTACACATCCAAACCCGAAGGACCCGTCCTCACCAGCCGCAAAGACGCCCAACGCTACGCCACCGGCAACGGCCACCACTTCGACCCCTGGGACCCCAAAAACAACAACAAAACCGCAAACACCACCGAAACCTGGGACCACGACCAAACCCCGCCACCATTCTGAAACCAGCACCGACTGCTCCAGCGGCGTTAGAAAGCGGGACCTGAGCGGTGGGCAAGGCCACGGGTCTCATTGATTGTTCGCAGGTCTCAGTGGCCCTAACGCACGAACTGCGTTTCAGAACCCGGGTCCTTCCAACTGTGGGCTGTTTGGAGACGGGACAAATGGTAATCCGGTAATTCCGGAAGATCGTCGAGGTGGAACCAGCCGACATCTAGCGACTCGTCATCGCCAACCTTTGCCTCACCGGAGACCGCCCGACATCGAAAGGTAAGAGAGAGAAACTGCACTTGGTCGCCGTTGACGAATTCGACAGGTCTGTCGGCCCGAGCGTCAATCAACGCTTCGACCTCGACGATCACTCCCGTCTCTTCAAGCACTTCCCTGGCAAGACCTGGGGCCGGTTGTTCGCCAGGCTCCAGCATGCCTGTAATCAATGTCCACACGCCATTGTCTGATCGTTGTCCCAACAACACCTGGCCGGCGTCGTTGAATATCACCCCAATAACGCCGGGCAGCCATAGGAGATCGTGTCCGATCTTCTTTCGCATTTCGAGGACAAACTCGGGAGTAGGCATTGCATCACTGTAGCTAGAAGACGAAAACGTTAGCCACCATGTCGGGAGTCGGGACCGTCGCCACGTCCGTCAGTGCGTCAGCGAATTATTGGATGGTGGGCGTGGCTGTGAACTCCGGAACCGGCACGAACGCCATCACGAGGGCCGTTCCCAGGATCATAAATGGCCCAAAGGGAATCCTCGTCTTGAGATTTCCCCTGCGCGTCAGGAGAAGGACGGTTCCGGTAATTCCCGCCAGAACAAACGCCGCAGCGCTGCCAAGGAGCGCGTGTCCCCAACTGAGGTAGCCCAGGTAAATGCCCAACACTCCTGCCAGCTTCACGTCCCCGTAGCCCATTCCAGGCGGATAGACCCAGCGCAGGGCGAAGTAGAAAACCCACAATGCGGCAGCGGCAAGAACCATCCGGAGCAGCCCCCACCAGTCGCCCATCAGCGCGCTGGCCACACCTAGTAGTACCGCGGCCACAGGGTAGGCAGGGAAAATGATCTTATTGGGCAGCCGGTGCTCACGGAGATCGATCCGGGTGAGACGAACGGCGATAACCACAAAATACCCGACGGCGAGCAGCACCAGGATGAATGCGGCGATGCTGTTCTGCCAGAGATCAGAGAGCCGCCAAACCATTATTCGAGACTACTTGATGTGGGGAACATGAACGCCATGTTGCGCCGAAGCCTGCCCGCCCGGCGTATCGTGCTGCGCCGCCACCTGCCCGCCCGGCAGACGTGGTAGGAATGGCCGGTGAGCACTTTACCTGCGCTGTGGCCTCTTTTCGGCCTCAAGCTGACCACCCCACGGCTGGAACTGCGTCCAGTATCGGATGCGGACCTGCCCCACCTGATTGCTGCTGCCCACGCCGGTATACACGACCCCGCGATCATGCCTTTCTCCTACCCGTGGACAGATGCCAAGGGCGAGGAGCTCACTCAGGAGACCCTCAAGTACTTCTGGCAGACCCGCGCTGCCGTCTCGCCGAATAAGTGGATCATCAATTTCGGCGTGTGGATCGATGGGGATTTCGCCGGCGTGCAGGAACTCATGACCACGGACTTCCCCGTTCTGAAGACGGTCCGAAGCGGGTCTTGGCTGACCATGTCCAGGCAGGGCCATGGAATCGGCACAGAAATGCGCCAGGCTGTGATGGCCTACGCATTCGATTACCTGGGCGCAGAGGTTGCGGAGTCGGATGCAGCGCCGTTTAACCATGCCTCGCTGGGTGTTTCGCGCAAGCTCGGCTATCGGGACAATGGAGTGACGAGGGTTGCCGTCCGTGATGGCGAGCTGCGTGAGCAACGGCGGGTCCGCCTCGACAGGGAAGACTACGTCCGCCCCAGTTGGTCATTGATTGTTCACGGGCACGACGACGTCGCGCGGTTTCTCGGGCTCTAACCGTCGGTCCGCTATCAGGGCCCGTCCGGCCACTTGGCAAGCTTCGGCAACGGCACGACGGGCCGCCACTTCGTCACTTGGTGCCATAGCCGGACGGGCCGTTGGAGGCGAATCGCTAGATTTCCGCTCCTTCCAGCAATTCGGTTACCAGCGCCGCTATCGGCGAGCGCTCAGAACGGGTGAGCGTAATGTGCCCGAACAATGGATGTCCCTTCAGAGTTTCGACGACGGCGGCCACCCCGTCGTGCCTGCCGACCCGTAGGTTGTCACGCTGCGCGACGTCGTGCGTCAACACCACTTTGGAATTCTGGCCGATCCGGGAGAGTACCGTCAGCAGAACATTCTTCTCCAGTGATTGAGCTTCGTCGACGATCACGAACGAGTCGTGCAGGGAGCGTCCACGGATGTGGGTCAGCGGCAGCACCTCAAGCATGCCGCGGTCCATGACTTCCTCCACGACCTCTTGAGAGACCAGCGCGCCGAGGGTATCGAAAACTGCCTGAGCCCACGGGTTCATCTTTTCCGATTCGGAACCGGGGAGGTAGCCCAGTTCCTGGCCGCCGACGGCATACAACGGCCGGAAAACTACAACCTTCCGATGCTCGCGCCGCTCAAGGACCGCTTCAAGCCCGGCACACAGCGCGAGGGCGGATTTGCCGGTGCCGGCCCTGCCGCCGAGGGAGACGATGCCGACCTCGTGATCCATCAACATGTCGATGGCGAGGCGCTGCTCGGCAGAGCGTCCGTGCAGTCCGAAGACATCCCTGTCGCCCTTGACCAGCCGTACCTGCTTGTCCGCGCCGACCCTTCCGAGCGCGGATCCCTTGCTGGAAAGCAGTACGAGCCCGGTGTTCACGGGCATTTCTGCGGCGGCCGGGATAAAAACGGGTTCATGTTGATAGAGGTTGTTGACGTCGTCGTCGACCACATCCAGTTCAGCCATGCCGGTCCACCCGGATTCCTTCGACTGCTCATGCAGATACTCATTGGCCGTCAGCCCTATCGCCGAGGCCTTCACGCGCATGGGCAGGTCCTTGGAGACCACCGTGACGTTATGGCCCTCATCTGAGAGGTTCTTCGCCACGGCAAGAATCCTCGTGTCATTGTCACCCAACCGGAACCCGGCCGGCAGCACTTCGGCGGAGATGTGGTTCAACTCGACACGCAGCGATCCGCCCTCTTCCCCAAGTGGGATCGCCCGGTTGAGTTCTCCGTGTTCGATCCTGAGCTCGTCCAGGAGCCGAAGGGCCTTGCGGGCGAAGTAGCCGAGTTCGGGGTCATGGCGCTTGCCTTCAAGCTCGGTGATAACCACCACCGGGAGAACGACTTCATGCTCGGCGAAGCGCATGATCGCCCGCGGATCGGACAACAGTACAGAAGTATCCAGCACGTAGGTTTTGTCAGCGACAGCAGAAACAGAAAGACCGGCCGCGACGTCGGATTTACTATCATCCTTTGTCTGCCGGCCGGTCCCTGTGTTGGACTGCTTGATCCTGGACTGTGCTTTTTCAGATTCCACGTCGACTCCAGTCCCGGGCGTGCGCGCCCGGAATCGATAGGGGCGATTGACACGGTGCGGCCGCGGGGCCGGGCACGGCCCCTGACGTTACTGGCGCTGGTTTGCGCTGCATACGGTGGCCTCCCGACAGTCTGCGGTGTTGCTGACTGATAGCACCGAGAATACGCCTGGCCGACGGCCTGCGGAATGAACTGGCGGGTGTGTCGAATTCAATTGTGGGTGAACGGCGTATCAACACGCCCGACGGCGGATGGCTCGGCACCGGTGCCTGGCTGCGGAATGAACTAGGCGACCGGACAGCTCATGAACAGCGGGTCTCAGCACCCGAACCGGCGCTGCCGGCGGGCGTAATCCCGTAATGCGCGGAGGAAGTCCACCCGGCGGAAATCCGGCCAGAGCGCTTCGCAGAAGTAGAACTCACTGTAGGCGCTCTGCCACATCAGGAAGCCCGACAGCCGCTGTTCCCCCGAGGTGCGGATGACCAGCTCGGGGTCTGGCTGGCCTCTGGTGTAGAGGTGCTCGGAGATGTGCTCCACGGTCAGTTCGTCGGCCAGCTCGGTCATCGAGCGGCCTTTTTCCTCGGCGTCGTGCAGCAACTCGCGTACGGCGTCGACAATTTCCCTTCGTCCGCCGTAGCCCACTGCCACGTTCACGTGCAGGCCCGTGGCATCGGCGGTACGTGCGGCGAGGGAGCTGAGCCGCTCGGCCAGATACTCCGGCAGCAGTTCGGGGGCGCCCATGGGATGCACGCGCACGTTGCTGTCGTCACCGATCCGGTCCAGCGTGTTGGCGATGATACCCATCAGCTGGTCGAGTTCCTCTGCGGAGCGGTTCATGTTGTCGGTGGAGAGCATGTAGAGGGTTACGACCTTGACTCCGAGCTCATTGCACCAACCAAGGAATTCGTGGATTTTCTCGGCGCCGGCCTGGTGCCCATCGCGGGTTGGTGCCCCGGAGATTTTTGCCCAGCGGCGGTTCCCGTCCACCATGACACCGATGTGTCCGGGGATCCTGTCCGGTGGCAACGACTTGCTCAGCCGCCTCTCGTAGACGTCATACAGCAGTCCAGGCAGTTTCACCTTTGCTTCACCTGGCTCTCTGCCGGTTCAGGCCGGCGGGACATTTTCGACACTGTTTCCTACCGTACCGCCCCGGGTCCGGCGCCCGGTAGTTCGCGCCTATCATGGCCGACGCCGGTGCGGTTGGCTTGGTCATCCCGCCGGAGCGTTGGCTACTCCGCGGTAACCTACGCCGTCGTCGGTTAGAATTCTGCCATGAGCCGCAACGCGCCAAACGGATCCGGTTCCCGCAAGTCCCCTGACGATTCCGGCCCCAGCAAATCGCCTGACGGCTCCCATACCAGCAAGTCCACTTACGGCTCCCGCACCAGCAAGTCCGCTGACGAATGCGGTTCCGGCAAATCCTCCGATGGTCCGATTGAAGAGTCCGTCGAAAAAGTTGCCGATGTTCTGAATATCAAACCAAAGTGGCGCGGTTGGCTGCATACCGGAGCTACCCCTCTGGCGATAGCTGCCGGAATCGTTCTGGTGGTTGTGGCGCCGACGCCTGGAGGAAAGGTCACATCGGCGATTTACGCCGTGACAGGCATCCTTCTCTTCGGCGTCAGTGCCGTCTACCATCGAGGTAACTGGTCGCCAAAAATCCGCACCATCCTCAAGCGGTTGGACCACACCAACATCATGCTGGTCATCGCGGGGTCCTACACGCCGCTGGCCTGGGCCTTACTGCCCCGGGATTCTGCGATCCTGTTGTTGTGGCTGATCTGGAGTGGAGCAGTTCTTGGCGTCTTGTTCCGCCTCTTCTGGCTGGAAGCGCCGCGGTGGCTGTATGTTCCGGTCTACATCGCACTCGGCCTCGGCGCCCTGTTCTACATACCGGACTTCTTCGCAGCCAACCCGCCTGTTGCCATCCTGATCTGCGTTGGCGGCGTGCTGTACATCACCGGAGCGGTGTTCTACGCGTTGAAGCGGCCCAATCCGAGTCCGGAGCAATTCGGCTTCCACGAGCTCTTCCACGCCTTCACCGTCGCTGCCTTCGCTGCCCATTTTGTGGCGATTATGATGGCGGTACTCAGCGTGGGGTCCTAGGTTTTCCGGCCAAGCTGTTCGAGCAGCGCTTCCACGGAATCCGCGGGCAGATCGCACACCATATCCCGGCAGACGTATGCCCGCGCGGCGCCGGAAGGACCCGATGGACGTCCCTTCAAGAGAGGCACGACAGCGCCTGGGTCTATGCCCGCCCCTGAACCTGAGTCTGCCCCTGAGACGGCGAGGACAAGTCCAGGCGAGCAAGATTCCCAAACGGTACGGACCATCGCTTCCTTTTCCGGTCCTTCCGCCCCGGTCACGGCAACCTGAAGGGGTCCGGCGTCGACGGCCTCAAGGGCGGCCAGTCCTCCGCCGACTGCACGGGGTGCCCGTCCGGCCAGTGGTCCGACATAACCAAGGATGCCTTCGCCCAATGCCCTGTGGCGGTGTGATCCGCTGTACGCGGCGTACGTGATCAGCACCTGGGCGAAGACGGCGGCACCTGACGGAGTGGGGCTGTCGAGGGGGTCGACGGCGGCGCTGCGGCCTTGTGCGTTCCACAACTGGGACGATTCACCTCCGCTGTCGCGCAATTGCCCATCGACGACGAAGCGCTCTTCGGCCGTCAAGGTCAGCCGCCCGGCCAGCTCGTACCAGTCGGTGTTCCCGGTGGCAGCGTAGAGGGTGAAGAAGCCTTCGGCGCAGAAGGCGTAGTCCTCCAGCAGTCCGCCGATCCCCTGTGCCTTGCCGTCATGCGAGACACGCTTGAGCACGCCGTCGTCCAGATGAACCTCTGCGAGATAGCGCCCGGTGCGTTCAGCTGCTGCGACAAAGTCCTGCCGGCCAAGGATCATGCCGGCCTCGGCGAGGGCGGCAACGGCCATCCCATTCCACCCGGCAACCACCTTTTCGTCCCGCGCCGGCTGGGGACGACGTCGTCGTACTTCACGCAGACGCGGCCGTACCCGCTCCCACAACTGCTCCTCCTCAGCGCTGAGCCGCTGTCCCGGATGCAGGGCCGAGCCCTCGGCTGAGACGGTCCCACGAGGGGTAATGCCCATCATGTCCGCCACCACCAAGCCGTCCGCCCCCAGCACGGATTCCAATTCCGCCCGGGTCCACAGGTAGGTTCCCCCTTCTTCATGGACGCCGCCGACCACCGTGTCGGCGTCGAGTGAGGACGCGAAGGCGCCGGAAGGGTCAAGGGCCAGGTCGGCGAGCATCCATTCGGCCGTTTCAACCGCGATCCGTCCGGCGAACTCACCGCCTCCGTCCAGCCTGCTCCACCGGGCATAAAGGCGCAGCAACTGGACATTGTCGTAAAGCATTTTCTCGAAGTGCGGCACCATCCACTTCCGGTCCACCGCATAGCGCGCAAAGCCGCCCTCGAGCTGGTCGAATAGTGCCGACGTCGCCATGGATTCGAGCGTCCGTGACGCCATGGCGGCCGACCGCGCCGGGGCATCCTCTCCTGCAGCGCCGTCGTCGGGCACCGCTTCGTCGTCGTGACGCTCCGCCCCACTGTCGCCAGCGGAGCGGGATGCGCCGCGCCTGGAGTCGGCGTGCCGGATCAGCCAGTCGAGAACCGGCGACGGCGGGAATTTGGGGGCATTGCCAAAGCCGCCGAACTCGACGTCCTCCTGGCCGGACAGGACATTGAGCGCATCCTCGAACGTCGCAGCCCGGCGCTCAACCGCGTCATCATTGTGGGCAGTCTCCGGCTGCGGTTCCACGGCGAGCGACCCGATCAGGTCCCGGTTGACGGTCAGGCTCTTGGAAAGCTGTGCCGCGAGTTGCTTCGCGCTGGATTCGACCTGCTCCCGCCGCTGCGTCCACGCTTCGTGCACCGCCTCCAACACCTGGCGGAAAGAGGCCCGTCCCGGCATGGGCGACGGCGGGAAATAGGTTCCGGCGTAAAAGGCCCGGCCGTCGGTGGTCAGGAAGACGCTCATCGGCCAGCCGCCCTCGCCGGTTACGGCCTGCGTGGCGCTCATGTAGATGGCGTCAACGTCGGGCCGCTCTTCCCGGTCAACCTTGATGCTGACGAAGTTTTCGTTGAGGTAGGCGGCGACCTCCTCGTTCTCGAAGGATTCGCCTGCCATCACGTGGCACCAGTGGCAGGCGGCATAGCCTACCGAGAGGAAGACCGGGACGTCGCGCTGCTCTGCCTCGTGGAAGGCGTCGTCGCCAAAAGGCCACCAGTGGACCGGGTTATCCGCGTGCTGCCGCAGATACGCCGAAGATTCACCGGCCAGCCTGTTCATGAAGGATCAGTTCCTCCGGTTGGATTCGGGGCCGTCATGTTCATGGCGCCCATCGGCAGCGGAATCGTCCGCATCGGAATCGTCCGCAGCCGGACCGCCCGCTGCAGTGCCGCCGTCGTTATCCTCCGCTGCTGCTGCTTCTGCGCGCGCGGCCTCTTCCTGTACCTGCTCGCGGTAGCGGACCCGGCGGACGCGTTTGGTCATGTCGCGGATCAAGAAGAATGTGATGACGACGACGAACAGTGTGGCCAGGAAGCCGAGCGTGCCGGGAGTGACGGCTTCAGGATCGAGTCCCTCGCGCAGATCTCCCCCTGGAGAGGGTTCAGTCGTCGCCAGGAACACCATCAAATTACGCACTTAAAGTCTTTCTGTTGGTCGAGCGGCCGGTAACGGCTGTCTCTATCGTATGCCCGTAAAGAAGTCCGATTCCGGCAGTTCCGTCTGCACCCGCGACTCGATCAGGGAATAATCCTCCCACGGCCAGACCCGGCGCTGCATGTCAGCCGAAACGGCGAAGAAGAACCCGTCCGGCGCCACTTGGGTCCGGTGCGACAGCAAGGCTCGTTCACGGTGCTCGAAGAAATCGCCGCAGTCGATCTGGGTCGTCGTCTTGTGCCCGGCGGGCATCGCCTGGTGGCCTTCGGCGTCGGCCTCGGCCCACGCTGCGATCCGTTCCGCATACGGCGACTGGAGGCCGGCTTCCTCGAGGGCGAAGTGCAGGGCGCGGAACCGTTCAGGGTTGAAGGCCCGGTCGTAGTAGAGCTTCAGCGGCTCCCATGGTTCGCCGGTTCCTTCATACGCTTCCGGGTTTCCTGACGCCCTGAACGCTTCGACGGCGACTTTGTGCGCCATGATGTGGTCCGGGTGCGGATACCCGCCGTTCTCGTCATAGCTGAGGATGACGTGCGGCCGGAACTGGCGGACAAGCCGGACCAGCGGTGCCGTGGCCCGCTCAAGCGGCTGCAGGGCGAAGCAACCGAACGGCAGTTCCGGCAACGGGTCGCCTTCGGGCAGTCCGGAGTCAGCGAACCCAATCCAGCGCTGCTCCACCCCGAGGGCGGCGGCGGCGTTGGCCATTTCGATCTGGCGAAGTCCAGCCAGATCACGCAGCGCATGCGGGTCATCGGCGACTTCCGCATTAAGGACAGAGCCGCGTTCGCCTCCCGTGCAGGTGGCGACTATTACTTCCACTCCGGCGGCCGCGTAGCTTGCCATCACCGCCGCACCCTTGCTCGACTCGTCGTCGGGATGCGCGTGGATGGCCAGCAGGCGCAGGCCCGTGTCGGGGCCGGAACCGGATGGGGCAGACAGAGACTCTGTCGATTGGGACAAGGAAAATCCTCCTGAAAATCCATGGCGATAAGACGCGGTAAAGTGGAACCAAACCCACCACCGCGAAGAAACCACCCGTGAGCGCCACACAGACTTCCTCCGAGCAATCCTCACCCTCAAGCCTAGCCAATCGCTATGGCTCACCCAAGCGGCGCCTGTCCCGCCGTACGCGGATAATCATTATCAGCGCCGGGTTGTTGGCCGGCGTCATCCTGATGGGGATTTTCACCGTACTTTCGTCCACGCCCGCGGTCACATCGAAGGACGTCGGATTCCAGGTGACGGACTCGACCCAGGCCTTTGTGGAGTTCCGTGTCACCAAGGATCCGGAGGCGACGGCGCAGTGCGCGGTGCAGGTGCTCAACTCCAGCTTCGCAATTGTGGGTTGGAAGGTTGCAACCATCGGCCCGACGCCGGAAACCGAGGGCGTTAATGATGGCCGCACGACGGCGGAACGCGTCTCGGTGCGGACCGAATCCCTCGGTGTGTCCGGCGGAGTCAATTCCTGCTGGATCGTCGAATAACACTGGTAATAAACCGACGCACCGGTATGGTTTTGGCTCCTGCTGTTGGGTTTCTCACCCAAACTCACTAAAATGGTTCTAATAACGTTCGCCCGCCGCTTCCGGCGCTGCTCAGAATGTGCAGCGAGGACAGCCGGCGGGTGTTTGCATGAAGGGCCTTGAGAAAACAGGGCACCTCTCAGCAGTCACCGCGCTGGACTGATCAGTTCAGTCCGAGCAGTATCGAAGGAGAAGTCGTGTCTACCACTGACGCATCATCCGTAGCCTGGCTCACCCAGGAAGCCCACGACCGGCTGACAGCCGAGCTGGAACACCTGTCCGGCCCCGGCCGGATTGAGGTCGTCAAGAAGATCGAAGAAGCGCGGTCCGAGGGCGATTTGAAGGAGAATGGTGGCTATCATGCCGCCAAGGAAGAGCAGGGCAAGATCGAGGCCCGCATCCGCCATCTGACTGACCTCCTCCGCAACTCACACGTCGGCGCGTCCCCTGCCGACGACGGCGTCGTTGAACCCGGGATGCTCGTGGTGGCCAAGGTGGCCGGCGACGAAGAGACTTTTGTCCTGGGCAGCCGCGAGATTGCCGGCGAGACCGACCTGCAGGTATTCAGCGAAAAGTCCCCGCTCGGCGCAGCGATCCACGGCATGCGGGCCGGGGAAAAGGGATCATACAAGGCTCCGAGCGGCAAGGACATTGAGGTGGAGATCGTCTCCGCCAAGCCCTTCGCCGGCTAGCACTCACTCCCGTGAAGGAGTTCCGCCCGATGTCGCGGCTCGTGAAGACGCTGTTTATCGCATCCATTGTGTGCGGCGTGGTCACGATCGTGCTCATCATCATCGGTTTCAGCAATCCCTGGATGAATACCCGTCCGGGGATTGTGCCAACCTTCATTTTCCTCACCGTGCTGCTGTCGTTCATCACCTTTGGTTTAGGTGGTGGACGACGGCGGTACTGGCTTTGGCGCCGGAAGTAGCCTTGGTGCGTGCTAGTGCACCACGATCGGGTGCAGGCCCTCCGCCCGCAGGCGTTCAAGCACGAACTCGCAATGCTCGTGGCCCTTCGCCTCGATATCCACCGTGATGGAAACGTCGCCCATGCTGATCGAGCCGCCCAGCCTGGTGTGGTCCACACCGGTGACGTTGGCATCCGACTCGGCAATAATGCGTGAAATTGTCGCCAGCGAACCCGGCCGGTCATCGAGCATCATCCGGATGGTCATGAACCGGCCCGCGGCGGATAGTCCGCGCTGAATGACTTTCAGCATCAGCATCGGATCAATGTTGCCTCCGGAGAGCACCGCCACGGTGGTCCCCGGATTCTCAATCTTCCCTTCCATCAGCGCCGCAACGCCGACAGCCCCGGCAGGTTCAACCACCATTTTCGCCCGTTCCAGCAGGAAAATCAGGGCCCGGGCGAGGGCATCCTCGCTGACGGTCACGACGTCGTCGACAAGTTCCTTAATGATGGAAAAGGGCAGCTGGCCCGGCCGGCCCACGGCAATACCGTCCGCCATCGTGGAAACCCGCTGCAGCGGCACAAGCGCATCGGCGGCGAGCGACGGCGGGTAGGCTGCCGCGTTTTCCGCCTGGACTCCAATGATCCGGATGTCCTTGCCCAGCTCCTTCGCGCGCTGTTTAACGGCGACCGCAACGCCAGCCATCAGCCCTCCGCCACCAACACCCATCAGGATGGTGTCCACGTGCGGGACCTGTTCGAGGATTTCCAGACCGATGGTCCCCTGCCCGGCAATGACGTCGACATTGTCGAAGGGGTGCACGACGACGGCGCCGGTGTCGTCGGCGTAACGCTGGGCCTCCGCGAGCGCCTCGTCGACGGTGTGTCCGTGCAGGATCACCTCTGCCCCGTGGCCGCGGGTGGCGGCAAGTTTGGGCAGGGCCACACCGACGGGCATGAAGATCCTGGCCTTGATGCCCAGCTTGCTGGCCGCAACAGCGACGCCCTGGGCATGGTTTCCGGCAGAGGCAGCGACGACACCGCGGGCCCGCTCTTCCGCGCTGAGTTTGGCCATCCGGACATAGGCGCCGCGGACCTTGAAGGATCCGGCCCGCTGCAGATTCTCGCACTTGAAGTACACCTCTGAGCCGGACTGCCTGCCGAGGGCACGCGAATTCTCGATCGGGGTCAGCTCAATGACGCCCTTAAGCAGGGTGCGGGCCGCTTCGACGTCGGCCAGAGTTACGGGCAACCCGCCTGCTGGAGTCACTGTTTGTAGCCTCATTTCCTTGTTCTTGAGTGTCAATTTGACGGTGTTCGTCTTCGGGTTTGGTTAGCCGAGTTCGGCGCTGATACCCCAACTGGCGCTGAAACTTTCCCCCGGCTCGAGCCAGCGGAGGCCCTCACCGGAGTTGAATGCGTTCGCCGGCGCGGTCATCGGCTCCATCGCCACGGCCTTTTCGACGCCGGGAAACTGATCCGTGACGAACACTTGGGTGTATTGGAAGGCACCACCGGCCCACAGGCTGACGCTGCGTCCGTCGGCGGCGGAAAGAGTGTGGTGCACCTTGCCGTCGGTGAAGTCGAGGTCGGTATAGGCCGTGTCCAGGTCGAGGTCGCCAACGCGCCGGCCGGCCCTCAAATCGAAAACGCCCGACGCCGGCTCTGTGCCTTGCGGGATTTGCTGCTCGTTGGTCAGCAACCGGGTTGCGGCGTTGACCGTCAAGTTGAGGTCCTTCGTGGGGACATCGCCGATCTTAAAATACGGATGGGCACCAAGGGCGAAGGGTGCGCTCGCCTGCGAGGAGTTGTACAACTCCTGTGTGACGGTGAGCGAGAGATCCTCGTCGATTTCATACTGCACCCGGTGTTCGACTTTGAACGGGTAGCCGTGCTGCGGGAAAATCGTCGCTGCCAGGCGGACGCTTGAGTCCGTGCGGTCGAGCATCTGGTAGCCCGCGTTGCGGAGCAATCCGTGAATGGCGTTGTTCCTTGCCACTTCTGTGATGTCGAGTTGCTGCCCGCCGCCGTCGAGCGTCCATCGTCCGTCCTGGATCCGGTTAGGCCACGGCGCGAGCATGATTCCCGAGCCCGCTGGTGGAATCCGGTCATCGGAATAGGTCTCGGTCAGGTCGATTCCGCCGCGTTGGAACGAGCGGATTCCGCCGGCAAGTTCAGCAATCACCGCGCGGGCATCACCACGGGAAATTCCGTATTGCCGGCCGGTGGCGTACGTCCGCCCGTCCCGCTCTGCATGCTCCGCCATGGAACCACGGTACCGGAGATCGCCAGCCACAGTTCAATCTCTTACGCTAAGGAAATTCCGCCCACAACCGGCGTATGGTTTTTCGGTTATGTTAGGATTTGGTTGATTTCTGTTGCTTTTGCTTGGAGAGGACGACAATGCTGGCCCCTGAACGGCATCACCGCATTGTCCTCGAACTCGAGTCGCGCGAGGCGGTCCGGGTGACTGAGCTGGCCGGAGCGCTTGGCGTCTCCGAGATGACGGTCCGCAGGGATATTGAGACGCTCGACGGCAGGGGGCTGCTCCGCAAGATCCACGGAGGCGCCAGCCGGATCCAGGCCTTCACCGCCGTCGAACCCGGGTTTGAACGGAATCTGGACCGGGAGCAGGAGGCCAAGGCAGCGATCGCCCGTGCCGCCGTCGGGCTCCTCTCCCCCGGCATGACCATTGCCCTCACCGGCGGCAGTACCACGTACCAATTGGCCGGGCAGCTGGGTGCGGTCGAGGGACTGACCGTCGTGACGAATTCGCTGAAGGTCGCCGATTCGCTGTATTCGGGGGCCGCTGGTGGTTCCGGACCGGCGGCGGGGATGTACGGGTCCGGGCCGGCGGCGGGGATGTACGGGTCCGGACCGGGTACCGCCACCGTCATCATTACGGGTGGCGAGCGGACGCCGTCGGAGGCCCTGGTGGGACCCGTCGCCACAAACGCCATCCGGACTCTGCACTTCGATATGTGCTTCATGGGCGTGCACGGAATCGAACCCGAACGCGGGCTGTCGACACCGAACATGCATGAAGCCGAGACCAATCGTGCGTTCGCGGCATCGACGAGTGAGCTGGTGGTGCTGGCCGACCATACGAAGTTCGGCATTATCGCGCTGGCGGGCATCCTTCCGCTGGACGACGTCGATACCCTCGTCACGGACCGGCTTCCGGCGGGCGCGGCGGGCGATGGATACCGGAAAGCCGTGGCCCGGATCCTGACCACTGATGACGTGGCAACGGCGCCAAATACCGAACGAAGCGCCGCAATGAGAACCAAACCCGAGGCCTGAGATGACGAATGGAACGGAAACCGCATGACCCTGGTGACACCAACGCAGCTGGCCGATGGCCGCGAGCTGATCTATTTCGACGAAACCGAGGCGTCCGCCGAACGGCACCGTGACGCGGAGCTGGCCCGCGATCGGCGCCCGCTGGATCCGCGTGGCAGCACCGGACAGATGCGCTACGACGCCCTGAATGATGACTGGGTCGCCATCGCTGCGCACCGGCAGACACGCACGTATCTGCCACCTGCGGACCAGTGCCCGCTGTGTCCGACAACCGACGCGAACCCGTCGGAGATCCCGGCCGCGGACTACGATGTCGCAGTCTTCGAAAACCGCTTCCCCTCGTTCGGTCCGGCCACCGGGCCTGTCCCGGAGCAGCCGGTTTGGGGCACCCACGGCTCCTCATTCGGACGCTGCGAGGTCGTGGCGTTTACGCCGCAGCACACCGGTTCGTTCGCCGGTCTCGGAGCAGAGCGGGCACTGACAGTGATTGACGCCTGGGCCCAGCGCACGGAGGCGTTGTCGGCGCTCGATGGCGTGAAGCAGGTGTTTCCGTTCGAGAACCGCGGAGCTGACATCGGAGTGACGCTGCACCACCCGCACGGCCAGATTTACGCTTACCCCTACATCCCCGCCAAGTCGGTTGCGATGGCTGAGGCTGCCCGGAAATATTACGACGACGCCGACGGCACCAGGACGCTAACCGGTTCCATTCTCGCGGCCGAGCGCGAAGACGGCTCGCGGATGATCCGCGAAGGCGAACACTTCAGCGCCTACGTCCCGTTCGCGGCACGCTGGCCGTTGGAAGTCCACTTGGTGCCGCACCGGCAGGTCCCGGATCTGGCTGCGCTCAGCGGAGCCGAACGCGAGGAACTGGCCACGCTGTATCTGGACCTGCTGGGCCGGTTCGACGCGATGTACCAGACGCCCACTCCGTATATATCCGCCTGGCACCAGGCACCGCTCGACAAGCGGCTCCGTCCGGCCAGTTACCTGCACCTGCAGCTGACCTCGCCGCGCCGCGCGGAGGACAAGCTGAAGTTCCTGGCCGGTTCGGAGGCTGCCATGGGCGCCTTTATTAATGACACGACGCCGGAGGATGTTGCCCGGCGGCTGCGGGAAGTGAAGTAATGAACACCAACAACTCCCTCGACCGGCTCGCCGAAGAGTTCGGCCGACAGTTCGGAACTGAACCGGAAGGCATCTGGTCCGCCCCGGGCAGGGTGAACCTGATCGGAGAGCACACTGACTACAACGGCGGCTTCGTCCTGCCGTTCGCCATCGACCGGCGGACCCGGGTGGCCGTGCGCGCCCGCACTGACCGCAAGATCCAGGTCGCGTCCACCTTCGCCGGCAGCTCACCAGCCACCATGGATATCGACGACGTCGGACCGGGCACCGTCAGCGGCTGGTCGGCGTATCCACTGGGCGTGGTCTGGTCGATGCGAGAAGCCGGAGTGAACCTTGGCGGCTTCGACATGCTCATCGACTCCAGCGTCCCAGTCGGTGCCGGACTGTCGTCGTCGGCGGCAATTGAGTGCGCCGTCGCCGTCGCCATTAACGATTTGGCCGATGCGGGGCTGTCCCGGACGAGGCTTGCGTTGATTGGCCAGCGGGCCGAAAACGAGGTTGTCGGCGCGCCAACAGGAATTATGGACCAATCAGCGTCGCTGCTGGGGCAGGAAGGTTCGGCCGTCTTTATCGACTGCCGCTCGTATGGATCCGAACTGGTGCCGCTCGACCTGGCCGGCTCGGAGCTCGTGCTGCAGATTATCGATACGAAGGTCTCGCACTCCCATGCCACCGGCGGCTACGCGGCCCGGCGTGCCTCCTGTGAACGCGGTGCTGCCGAATTGGGAGTTGATTCGCTGCGGGATGTCACCGCGCCGGAGCTCGACGGCGCCGCCGGCCAGCTGGATGAAGAGACCTTCCGCCGTGTCCGGCATGTGGTTACCGAAAACGAACGGGTCCAGCAAACCGTGGAAGTGTTGCGGACACAGGGACCAACCGCGATCGGGGAACTATTGGACCAGAGCCATGTTTCCATGCGGGACGACTTTGAAATTTCCTGCCCGGAGCTCGATCTCTCTGTCGAAACGGCACGCAATAATGGCGCCATCGGTGCGCGGATGACCGGCGGCGGCTTTGGCGGTTCAGCCATTGCGCTCACCCCCGTGGACCAGGTCGAAGCCGTGCGGGCGGCCGTGCTGGCCGGATTTGAACGGGCGGGGTGGACGACGCCGGATATTTTCGAGGTCCAGCCCGCAGATGGGGCCCACCGGGCCTGCTGAATCCCGGCCCGATCGTTGGGCGGTGCCGACGCATTCAACGCCCGGTTCGCCACGGTGCCATTGCCGGGCGAAAATGGAGGCATGAACAACGAATTCCTGCGCACCATGTCCGAGCGCCGTTCCGTGTCCACGGTTGATGAGACGGCGCCCAGCGACAACGAACTGCGGGAGCTGCTGACCGCCGTCGTTCCCGTTGCCGACCATAAGGGACTGCGGCCGTGGCGCCTGGTCGCGCACCGTGGTGACGACCGGCTGCGCGTCGGCGATGCGCTGGCCCGGGGTGACTTGAAGCGGAGCCACGAACCGGAGGACAAAGCGGTCGAGCATTTCCGCAAGAAGGCCACGCGGGCACCGCTGCTGATCGCGATTATCGCCGAGCGGCGCAGCCGGAAGTTGCCCAAATGGGAGCAGGAGGCGGTGGCTTCGGGCGCCGCGCACCTGCTGGAGCTCGCCCTTTTCGCCGCCGGCTGGGGTGCGATGTGGCGTTCGGGCGTGGGCACGGAAACCAAGGCGGTCCGCCGTCTCTACGGGCTGGAAAAGCGGGACCGGCTCCTCGGGTGGCTCTATGTCGGCGGGGTTCCGGAACGAAGCGACGGCAGCAGAACCACCAAGCCCAAGAAGCGCCCGGATCCGGCACAGTTCCTCAGCCGGTTGCCGGAGGAGTAACGGATGCCCGCGGGCAGTTCCTCACGGGCACGTCCAAAAGAGTAACGTCAATTACGACGACGGCGGCGGCAGCCTGGTGAGGCCAGGCCACCGGCCGCACATCCGCATTGGCAAAGGAGTCCGTGATGGCAGAAGCAGTGATCGTTTCGGTGGCACGCAGCGGGATTGGCAGGGCGTTCAAGGGATCGCTGATCGGCGAACGGCCGGATGACCTCGCCGCGGCCATGATCAGCGCTGCGCTGGACAAGGTTCCCGAACTGGACCGAAACCAAATCGAGGACATCTACCTGGGCTGCGCAGAACCGAGTGGTGAGGCCGGATCCAACATGGCCCGCGTGGCCGGTGTGCTGGCCGGAATGGACGATGTTCCAGCCTCCACCGTCAACCGCTTCTGCGCCTCAAGCGTGCAGACGCTGCGGATGGCCTTCCATGCGATCAAAGCAGGTGAGGGCAGCGCCTTCGTGTCCGCCGGCGTCGAATCTGTCTCCCGATACCAGAACTGGGCCGGGGCGGGCGAGACGGCCGGTTCGAACCACAACCCAAAATTCGCCCAAGCCGGCCAGCGGACCAAGGAACAGGCGGTCACCAATTCCGCGTGGACCGATCCGCGGGACGAGGGAAAGCTGCCGGACGTCTATGTCTCGATGGGCCAGACAGCCGAGAATGTAGCGACATCACTGGGGATCAGCCGGCGGGAGCAGGACGAGTGGGCCGTGCTCAGCCAGAACCGGACAGAGGCTGCGATAAAGAACGGCTTCTACGCCCGCGAAATCACGCCGTACACCCTGAGCGATGGAAGTGTCTTCGAACGGGACGATTCTCCGCGGGCCGGCGTGACGCTGGACGCGGTCAGCCAGCTGAAGCCGGTCTTCCGCGAGGACGGCACCATCACGGCGGGTAACGCCTGCCCGCTCAACGACGGCGCCGCGGCCATGGTCGTGATGAGTGACGTGCGGGCCCGGGAACTCGGTCTCACCCCGCTGGCCAGGATCGTTGCGACGTCGGCCAGTGCGCTCTCCCCCGAAATCATGGGGCTGGGACC
Organism: Arthrobacter monumenti; assembly: GCF_054511255.1. Lineage (NCBI taxonomy): Bacteria > Bacillati > Actinomycetota > Actinomycetes > Micrococcales > Micrococcaceae > Arthrobacter > Arthrobacter monumenti. The sequence continues at coordinate 350,896 of NZ_JBTNCY010000002.1, forward strand.
GATCGAGGCGACCCGCAGAGTCCTGTCCCAGGCGAATCTGACCATCGATGACATCGACCTGGTCGAACTGAACGAGGCCTTCGCCGTGCAGGTGGTGGCCAGCGCACGCGAACTCGGCATTGATCCTGCCAAACTCAACGTCCATGGCGGCTCTATCGCGCTGGGCCACCCCTTTGGAATGACCGGGCTACGTCTGACGACCACCCTGCTGAACGGGCTCTCCGCCACCGGCGGCACTCTCGGACTTGTCACCCTGTGTGTCGGCGGCGGCCAAGGCATGGCCTTGGTCCTGGAGCGGCTTAGCTGATCCGCCCCGGCCCGGGCCGCGGTCACGTCTGGGCTTGGAGGCTCCGGCCACGCGGCGCTTGTTGAAGACGTCGAAGGCCACCGCCAGCAGCAGGACCATGCCCTTGATGAACTGCTGGTAGTCCGTTCCGACACCCATCAGGGACATGCCGTTGTTCAGCACACCCATGATCAGGCCGCCCGTGATGGCACCCACGACGGTGCCGATACCGCCTGTGACGGCCGCGCCACCGATGAACGCTGCGGCGATGGCGTCCAGTTCAAACAGGTTTCCCGCACCCGGTCCGGCAGAGTTGAGCCGGCCGGTGAAGACCAGACCGGCCAATGCCGAGAGCGCACCCATGTTGACGAACAGGTAGAAGTCGATCTTCTTCGTCTTGACTCCGGAAAGCTCCGCAGCGTGTAGGTTCCCACCGCGGGCGTAAATGTGCCGGCCGAAGACGCTCCGGTTCATCACCGAGCTGTAGATAACGATCAGCGCGCCCAGCACCACCAGGACGATCGGCGTTCCACCGCGGGAGCTGCCCAACAGGTAGGTGACTCCGAGGATCATGATGATGCCGAAGGCCAGCTTGGTGGTGAACCATGCCTTGGGTTCCTCGTCCAGGCCGAGCCTGCTGCGGGATTTGCGGGACCGGAGCTGCTGGGCGGTCAGCAGTACGACGGCGAGCAGGCCAAGGCCGACGGTGGTCCAGTCGAAGATATTCGTCTCCGGCGGAAAGAGCCCGGGGAACAGGAAGCCGCCGCCGAGCTGGCGGTACTCCTCGGGAAAGCCTGTGATGCGCTGGTTCTCGAGGACGATCTGCGTCAGGCCGCGGAAGATCAGCATGCCCGCGAGCGTCACGATGAAGGCCGGAATGCCGACATAGGCAATCCAGAATCCCTGCCATGCACCGACCAGTGCGCCGACGACGAGTGAGGCTACCAGTGCCAGCCACCAGGGGAATCCCCAGTCCTGGATCATGACGCCGGACATCGCGCCGACAAACGCAGCCACTGAACCGACCGACAGGTCGATATGGCCCGCGATAATGACCATCACCATGCCGATGGCCAGCAGCAGAATGTAGCTGTTCTGAACGACAATGTTCGAAACGTTCTCGGGCTGCAGCAGTGCTCCGGCGGTCAGGATCTGGAAGAAGCCGACGATAACCAGCAGTGCGACGAAGATGCCGATTTGCCGCAGTCTGCTGGTCAGGAAACTGGTGGCATCCTTGAGGGTCGTAACCATTCGAGCTAGTCCTTGTCCTTGGTCATATGTTGCATGAGAATTTCCGGATTCGCCTCGGCAATCGAAACTTCACCGGTGATGACACCCTCGGCCAGGGTGTAGATGCGGTCGCAAATGCCGAGAATTTCCGGCAGTTCCGAGGAGATAACGATGACGGCTTTCCCCTCGGCCGCGAGCTTGTTGATGATGGTGTAAATCTCGTATTTGGCTCCGACGTCGATGCCGCGGGTGGGCTCGTCGAGGATCAGCACGTCGGGGTCCGAAAACATCCATTTCGAGAGGACGACCTTCTGCTGGTTGCCCCCGGAAAGTTTGCCGGTAACCGACGTGACGGAAGGCGCCTTGATGTTCATCGACCGCCGGTACTTTTCCGCTACGATGACTTCCTTATCGCCGTCCACCCAACCCTTTTTGGCGAGCTTCCCCAAAGCGGCAGCGGAGATATTGCGTTTGACGTCTTCGATCAGGTTCAGCCCGTACTTTTTCCGGTCTTCGGTCGCATAGGCAATGCCGTGGTCTATGGCTTCACTGACTGTGCGGGTGCTGATCGGCACGCCCTTTTTATAGACCGTGCCGGTGATATTCGTGCCGTAGCTGTGGCCGAAGATACTCATTGCGAGTTCGGTCCGGCCGGCTCCCATCAGCCCGGCAATACCCACAATTTCACCCGCGCGGACGCTGAGGTTCACCCCGTCGATAACGACCCTTGAGTGTTCATCTGGGTGGTGGACGGTCCAGTCTTCGACGCGGAGGACTTCTTCGCCGATGGCCGGAACCCGGTGCGGGTAGCGGTGTTCAAGGTCCCGCCCCACCATGCCCTTAATGATCCGGTCTTCGCTGACCTCTCCCTCGTCCAGCCGCAACGATTCGATGGTGCGCCCGTCGCGGATGATGGTGACGACGTCGGCAATGGCACGGATTTCGTTGAGTTTGTGGCTGATGATGATGCAGGTAATTCCCTCATCCCGCAGCTCGCGGACCAGGCCAAGCAGGTGTTCGGAGTCTTCATCATTGAGCGCGGCCGTCGGCTCGTCCAGGATCAGCAGCCGGACATCCTTCGACAGCGCCTTGGCGATCTCGACCAGCTGCTGCCGTCCGACGCCGATATCGCCGGCTCTGGTCAGCGGGCTCATTTTCAGGCCGACCCTCGCCAGCAGCTTCGATGCCTCGAGATTTGTGGCATCCCAGTCGATGAACCCCCGGTGCGATCGTTCGTTGCCGAGGAAGATATTCTCGGCAACCGAGAGGTACGGGCTCAATGCCAGTTCCTGGTGGATGATGACGATTCCGCTTTTTTCGCTGTCGCGGATGTCTTTGAACTCGACGGGCTGACCCTCGAAGATGATGTCTCCGTCGTAGGTACCGTGCGGGTAGACGCCGGAAAGGACCTTCATCAGCGTGGATTTGCCGGCGCCGTTTTCACCACAGATAGCGTGGACGTGCCCATATTCGACGTCCAGATTCACGTTCGCCAGCGCCTTCACGCCGGGAAAAGTCTTCGTGATGTCCCGCATCCCGAGTATGTGTTTGGCCATGGACATTCCAATTCTTTGTTGTCAGTTGCGGCAGGAGCGCCGGAGCGGCGTTGCCGGGGCAAACCGTGCCCCGACAACGCCTGGAAATGCCTACTTCAGTTCTTTGGGCTCGTAGTAGCCGCTGTCGACCAGAACCTTTTCGTAGTTGTCCACGGTCACGATCTCGGATTCGAGCAGGTACGACGGAACGATCTTTTCGCCGTTGTCGTATGTCTCGGTGTCGTTCACCTCCGGCTCTTCGCCCTTGAGCAGGTCATCCACCATGATGGTGGCGCGTTCGCCGAGCTTGCGGACATCCTTGAAGATCGTGGAGTATTGCTCGCCATTGATGATGGACTTCACGGAACCCACCTCGGCGTCCTGGCCGGTTACCACGGGCAGCTTGTCGCCTGAGTAGCCTGCCGACGTCAGAGCGGAGATGATTCCGATGGAGAGGCCGTCGTATGGGGAGAGAACGCCGTCGAGCTTCTTGCCGCCGCCGACGGTGAGCAGGTCTTCCATGCGGTCCTGGGCCGTATCGGGCAGCCAGCGCAGGATGGCTGCCTGCTCGAAGTCGGTCTGGCCGCTCGGCACATTCAGGACACCACTGTCCAGGTACGGCTGCAGCGTATCCATGGCGCCGTTCCAGAAGAAGGTGGCGTTGTTATCGTCCGGGCTGCCGGCGAAGAGCTCAACGTTGAACGGGCCCTTTTCGCCGGTTTCCTCACCGTTCTCGTCCAGGATTCCGAGGCCGATCAGCAGCGATGTTCCCTGCTGTACACCGACCTGGTAATTGTCGAAGGTGGTGTAGTAGTCGACAGTGTCGGAACCGTTGATGAGCCGGTCGTAGGCAATGACGGGAATGTCCTGTGCCTCGGCGGTCTCCAGGACGCTGGTCAGGGTTGTCCCGTCGATCGAGGCGACAATCAGGGCCTCGACGCCGCTGTTGATCATGTTCTCGATCTGCGACACCTGAGTGGGAATGTCGTCGTTGGCGTACTGCAGGTCCACTTTGTAGCCCAGCTCTTTCAGCTCTGCCTCAACGTTGGCTCCGTCGGCAATCCATCGCTCCGACTGCTGTGTCGGCATTGCCACACCAACGAGGGCGCCTTCGTTCGAGCCCGAGTCGTCTCCACCCGCACCCGCACGGCTGCCGGCGCAAGCCGTCAGGCTGAGCGTGAGGACGCTGGCGGCGGCCATGCCCACCATAAAATTGTTCTTCTTCACTGCTGTTCCTCTCGTGAATTAAAGCAAAAATGTGAGCGTTCACATCCGCCCGTGTTAGTTTACTCACCATCCAGCGGAGCGTGTCAATGCGTAGCGGTCTCAGTTTGATAACGCCGCAGGCAGCTTAAATAGCTGTGGCCCCCGTATGTTCCGGGGGCCACAGCTATTTGGACTCAGATACCGGCTGCCTTGGCCGGATCATAAACGCCGCGTTGAATTAGTCGCTGCCGCGGAGGATAGCCAGCAGGCGCAGGATCTCGACGTACAGCCACACGAGGGTCACGGTTAGGCCGAAGGCTGCGGTCCAGGAATACTTCGCCGGAACACCGTTCCTGACACCCTGCTCGATGGCAGTGAAGTCGATGATCAGCGAGAAGGCCGCCAGGCCGATGGCCAGAATGCCGATGAAGACACCCAGCGGGATGCCGAAGATCTCGAAGTCGGTCCGCAGTCCCCATGCCGATTCGGTGGCACCGAACATCATCATGCCAAGGTTGACCAGCGAGAACAGTGCGTAAGCGGAGATCGCGATCATGAAGAACTTCATGGCCTTGGGAGACGCCCGGACCTTGCCGCTCTTGAACAGCGCGAAGGTCACGCCGAAGACGATCAGCGTACCCATCACCGCCTGGAAGACGATTCCCGGGTACAGGCCTTCAAGGATGCCGGACAGGGCGCCGACGAAGAGGCCTTCGACCGCCGCGTACGCCAGGATGAGCACCGGTGACGGCTCCTTCTTGAAGGCGTTGACCAGTCCCAGCACGAGACCACCGATCAGGCCGACCCACAGCAGGATGGGGAAGGCCGCACCGATGAGGGCGCCGACGACCAGGACGGCCAGACAGCCGATGGTCTTCATGATGACGTCGTCGATCGTCATCCGGCCGGTTTTGACCGGTCCGGCCGACGGCTGGTTGTACAGTTCCTGAAGCTGCTCGCTGGAGAGCTGAGTCTGGTTGGCCATGGTGGCCGAACCTGTGCTCGCCCGGCCAGCAGGCTGGCTGCGGAAACTCTTGTTGTTATTGAAAACCGGGTTTCCACCGAATGCCATGTGAAGTCCTCCATCTAGGGGGCGTTGCGATTAGCTAAATCGTATCAGCCACCGGTGCAATTTACCCCTGCAATGCCCGGTACGACGGCGGAATACGCTGTAATGTTCAACGTACGGACGGGCCAAAATACTCCCGGAATACAGCTATGGATTTCCGCTGGTGCCCCAACTGGGACTCGAACCCAGACTGAACAGATTTTAAGTCTGCTGCCTCTGCCGATTGGGCTACTGGGGCGTGGCCGCGGGCGGAAATCGTCCAGCTAAGCGTACTAGATCGGGGCGCGCAGATAGTAACGGAACCGACGCCGGCTCTGCTAAACGTCGTCGAACGGTGCGGCGTAGCGGAACTTTCCCCTGATCCGGCTACTGTGGCTCCGGAGTGGCAGGGCCTGAAAATGGTCTCCCCATACCGGCCGCGGAGCTGCGATCCCCCACTTCGAGGCAGGGACAAATCCGAAGCGCGGATAGTACTCAGTGCTGCCCAGCAGGACGATGGTGCTCTCCCCCAGCTTTTCCGCGGCCGCGATGGTGGCGTTGATGAGTTCCGTACCGACACCGCGCCCCTGATGGTCCGGAGATACGCTGATCGGCCCCAGCCCAAGAACCGGCTGATCTTCCACCCACGCTCTGGTGGTGATGACAGCTCCAATAATCCGGCCGCCGTCCTCGGCCACCAGTGACAGTTCAGGTATGTACGCTGCGGATTGCATCAGTTGCCGCTGCAATTCGACCTCGACCGGTTTGTCGTCCGGCCGGTCCTGCCGCTCAAAGGCTGCAGCGACGAGATTGAGGATTGCCGCTCGGTCGGCGGCGGTTTCCTTCCTGATCAACACGTGGCTCGTCCTCCAGCGTAGCGTGCGGCGTCGATGGAAAAGGCCGGGCTGCCCATAGAGATGGTCGGCCCGGCCTTTCGCGAGTTCACAACGGATTCCTCCGCTGGACTGCAACTTTGGCCTCGCTACTTCTTGGCGCCAACCTCGGTCTTTTCGCCGGGCTTCTTGGCATCGTCCTTCGACCCGCCGTCGTTCTTGCTGTCATCCTTCTTCGGCGGATTGGCCGCAGCGCGGAAGGCGGCGCGGGGACGGTCAAGATCCTCAAGCTGGGTGGTGTCCCGGCTGAGCAGCATGTTCCAGAACCAGCCGGAAATAACCCGTGCTTTCCGCTCGAACGTGGGAATGGCCAGACCGTGATACCCGCGGTGCATCATCCAGGCAGGCAGACCGAAGAGGGCGCGTCCGTAGATATTCGCCACACCCTTGCCGAGTCCGAAGCCTGCAACGACGCCGATGGTGGAGTGCTTGTAGTCGACGAGTTCCCCACCTTCCCGGGAAGCGAGCAGATTGGAAGCCAACCGCTTCGCCTGGCGCACCGCGTGCTGGGCATTGGGCACGCAGTAACCGCCGACTCCGCCGCCGGAGAGATCGGGAACAGCTGACACATCGCCGGCCGTCCACGCGTTTTCGAGCGGACCGTCATCGCCGGTGATGCGCAAATCGGTACCGGCTTTGATCCGTCCACGTTCGTCGACGGGGAAATCGCTCTTCTTGGCGAGCGGGTTGGCCTGGACACCGGCGGTCCACACCAGGGTGTCGGTTTCGAACTGATCCACCGGGTTCTTGTCCGGCATGCTGATCAGTTCGAGCTTGCCGTCAACGGCGCTGGAGAGCGAGGTGTTAAGCAGCACCTCAATGCCGCGGCTGCGCAGGTGCTCGACCACGCCCACGGCCTGTTCCTCGGTGACTTCCGGCATGATCCTGCCCATGGCTTCCACGAGGACAAACCGGACGTCCTTCATGGTCAAGCGGGAGTTCCGCCGCACCGCAGCGCGGGCGAGGTCTTCCAGCTCCGCGATCGCCTCGATACCGGCGAACCCGCCGCCGACGACGACGAACGTCAGCGCGCGCCGGCGGACGGCGTCGTCGCTCTCCATCGAGCCGCTTTCGATCTTCTCCAGCACCTGGTTGCGCAGGGCGACGGCTTCCTCGATCGTCTTGAGCCCGATACCGTTCTCGGCCAGGCCCGGAATCGGGAAGGTCTTGGTCTGTGCACCGGCGGACATGATGATGTCCTGATACGGAACTTCGAATGTTTCGCCGTCTTCGAGCTTGACCGTGGCTTTGCGGTTCTTGTGATCGATGCTCGCCACTTCGCCATCGATGAGCTCGGTGTCCTTCAAGTGCCTGCGGTGCGAGACCACTGAGTGGCGGGCCTCGATATTTCCGCCGGCCACCTCGGGCAGGAACGGCTGATAGGTCATGTAGGGCAGCGGATCGACGACGGTGACGATGCCACCGGCATTTTTGATCTTGCTCTGCAGCCGCATGGCGGCGTAGAAACCTACGTATCCGCCACCGACGATGAGCACGCGCGGACGATCCTGAAGTTGTGGTTTGGAAGACATATCTTCATGCTACAAGACTTTGTGAAAATCTTCACGAACTGGAGGAGTCCCGCTGGCGGACGTACACCACGTGGGCCGTTCCAGCGACGATGACCAGCGCGATCAGGCCTGCGAAGCCAAGGATTACCGCGCGCGGCAGGTCTTCGTTCAGGCCGGCAGGTTCGGCGGCAACGGGCGCATCGGGAACCGGTATCTCCGGCTCCTCCGATGGCGCGGGAGCCGCCGGATTAGCCTGGGTTGCCGGCTCCGCATTGGTGGGCCGGTGGGTGCGGATCCACTCCGCCAGGGTTACGCCCAGCGGATTACTCGCAACCGGGGCGACATTGGCAGTCAGCGCCGCTTCGGCGTCGAGTAATCCGTAACCATAGATGGGATCCTTACCCGGTACGCCCGCGTCGTCGGCAGTGGTGATGATCCGCTGGATGACCTGGTTGGCGCTCATAGTCGGCCATTTGGACCTGATCAAGGCGGCGACACCGGCGACGATGGGTGCCGCTCCGGAGGTTCCGGACCACATGGCGTAGCCCCCACCCGGCAAGCCACCGACCAGGTCCTCGGACGGCGCGGCAACGCCGAGCGTGATGCCCTGCGAGGAGGAATCCCAACTGGCCTTGCCCTCGCGGTTCACGCCCGCCACTGAGAGTACCCCCGGGATGGTCGCGGGTGCGCCGACCTGCTCCATGCCGGCGCCGCGGTTTCCGGCGGCGGCAACAATCAGGACGTCGTGCTGCTCGGCATACAGGAAGGCGTTGTCCCAACTTCGCGGCCAGGAGGTGGAGGTGCTGCCCAAGGACATGTTGATGACGTCGGCGCCATGGTCCACCGCCCACCGCACTGCCGCAGGGATCTGCTGGTCAACGCTGACACCGGATGGATTCGGTTTTTCCACGCCGAGCCAGGTCGAGATACTAAGGATCTGGGCTTCGGGGGCCACGCCGATGAGGCCGTCAGGCCCGTTGCCAGGACCATCGTAGGTGGGGGCGGCACTGGGGCTGCTGCCGCCGTCGTTCCCCTTGTTGTCCCCCGAATCATCCGGATCCAGATTAGGTGCAGGCGGGGGCTCCGGGGCATGCCCGCGCCCGGCCAGCAGCGTCGCGACCAGAGTACCGTGCTCGGGAGAATCGCCCAGCCCTTCCAGGCCGTCCGGACTGCCCGAACCGGAGACGTCGGTTCCGCCGGCGATGGCGCCTTCGAGGTCAGGATGCTCGCCGTCGATCCCGCTGTCGATGATGGCCACTGTGACGCCGGCGCCCTTGGATTCGTTCCAGGCGTCGCGGATCCCGTATTCGTCCAGCCAGTACTGCCGCTCGCGGATACCGTCTTCCGCGATGGCGGCCGGAGCCACGGCAAGGCCGGTGAACAGTGAAGCCAGCATGGTCAGGACAAGCGCCAGGGCAGGCATGCTGCGGCGCTGTTCCAGATGGTTCATGGCACTCCGTTCGGCGGGCGGGAAGAAGTCATACACCAGTGACGTTGGAGCGGATGCTCAGGGCGATGCCATCCAGAATATCGTGCTCACTGGTCACGGCGGAACCCACGCGTCCCCCGGTCAGTCCGCCGAGCCGCTCGATCACCCGGCGCCAGATCAAGGCGCCGGAGCCGATGACGTCGACCCGCCCGGGGTGCATGTACGGCAGTTCCGCGCGCCGGGCACGGGGCAGCTGGAGCAGGTCTCCGGCGGCCGCTGCGATTTCCGACGCCGGCAGTTCGGTGGCGTGGATGGCATCACGCTGATAGCTGTCGAGTTTCAGCGCGTGCGCCGTGATGGTGGTGACCGAGCCCGCGACGCCGACGACGGTGGCCACCGAATCGAGCGGCACGCTGGTGAGGACCGAATCAATGGCGGCGTCGACGTCGGCGGTTGCGGCCGCTATTTCGGCGCTGGTCGGCGGATCGGAGTGCAGATGCCTCTCGGTCAGCCGTACGCACCCCACGTCCACACTCCTGGCGGCCGTGACACCGTTTGAATCCCCCAGCACGAATTCTGTGCTGCCGCCGCCGAGGTCGATGACGAGGACCGGTTCCGGGCTGTCGGGATCGAGAACGCTGACCGCACCGGCGAAGGACAAGGACGCTTCCTCGTCGCCGGTAATGACCTCGGGATCGACACCGAGACGGTGCCGGATGCCATTGACGAACACCTGCCGGTTTTCCGCGTCCCTGGTTGCGGACGTGGCCACGAACCGGATCCGCTCGACGCCATGTTCCCGCATCAGGCCGGCGTACTCCTCCACCGCCGCGAAGGTGCGCTCCAGTGCTTCCTCCGCCAGGCGGCCGGTGGCATCGACGCCCTGGCCGAGACGGACCACGCGCATTAACCGGACGACGTCGGTCAGCCCGCCGGCGCCGCCGACGTTGCCCACGCTGCCGCCGCCGAGGCCGGTCCCGCCCGCGGTGCCGGCCTCGACGTCGGCGATCAGCAAGCGGATCGAGTTCGTTCCGCAATCAATGGCACCGACGCGCATCAGCGTCCTTCCTGATTCGAATTCGGCATTTCCGCGGTTGCGGGCTTCTGCTCCTGGGTTTTGACGTGGCGGCTCAGGTCCTTGGCGGGAACCGGTCCGGCGACGTCCCACGCGCCGTCGCAATAGCAACGGTCCGCCGTCCACCATGGCCGGATCTGTTCGAGTGCCTCATCGCCGAGCGGGTTGACCCCCGGGCCGGCGGCGAGCGAATGTCCGACCAGGACGTGCAGGCACTTGACCCGCACTGGCATTCCGCCGGCGGAAACTCCGGCAATTTCGGGTACGGGGCCGACGCCGGTCCGGGCCCCGATTTCGTCCCGGACAGCCAGGTAGTGCTCATGCGCCGCTTGGTAGGCCGCGGCGAGCTCCTCGTCCTGCAGGAGCCGCTCGCTCATTTCGGTCATCAGGCCGGACGCCTCGAGCCGCGACACGGCTGCGGTGATGACGGGGTGGGTGAGGTAGAACGTCGTCGGAAAGGGGATTCCCTTGCTCAACCGCGGGGCGGTGGTTGCCACCAGCGGATTACCGCAGATGCAGCGGGCGCCGATTTCGACGACATCGCGCACCGGCCTGCCCAGTTGGCGGCTGAGGGTGTCGGGATCCCCGCGCTGTACCGTGCGGGAAGAATCAGTCACCGCGGTCCTTCGTGTCGGTTTAGTCTGTACCGGAGCGTTTGATGGATTCGAAAAGTGCATCGACCCAGGGAACGTCCTCATCCCCCTCGGGAGATGCGGGCACGTTGGACGCGTCCTGCGCGCCGTCGGCGCCCATTACCAAGTATCGCGTCTCGCCCGGCATTACCAAAAACAACCTGTTGCGGGCCTGCTGTTTGATGTAGGCCGGATCTTCCCAACGGGCCAGCTGATGCTTCAGTTCCGCCCGCTCGTCCTGCTGTACGGCGATTTCATCCTGCAGGGCGTTAATTTCGGCACGCTGCTCCAGATAGGTTTTCACCGTAGGGGCCAGCAGTACTGTAATCGTGACCAGGACGACGCCGAGGGCCAGCAACCTGCCCGAAAACGACTTTGCGGGAACCGGAGCGGCGTTACCTGCTCCGGAAGCGGCACCATTTGCAGAACCGCCCTTCGTCCTGGCTCCGCCATCCGCGGTCGACTCATCCTTCGCCCAGCCAATGACCGGCTGGCGGACGGAGTATTTGGCGCTCTCACGTTCGTGCGCCCGGCGCGCCGCCGCGGACAGCCGGGAAACTTTGGATTTGGATGGGCCGTGGCTCGAAACCCGGTGGCCCGACCCGCCGTCGGCAGGTCTTTGCGCCCCGGCTGTGCCGGACTTGGACGAGGGCTTTGCCCGCGCCTCCGGCTCCGCCCCGGCACGTGGCTTCGAAGGATCCACAGTGGCGGAGAAGCCGGGTTCGCCAGTGGCGGAGAAGCCGGGTTCGCCAGTGGCGGAGAAGCCGGGTTCGCCAGTGGCGGAGAAGCCGGGTTCGCTTTCATCCTTGCGGCCAAAGTCCGGCCGCAGCACGTCGGCGCCTACGCCGGATCCGCCGCTGGAGTCCGGACCAGCACCGGAGCCGCCGGTGCTGGTGACCGCGCCGGAGCCGCCGTCGTTCCGGGCTGGTCTCCCAGCGCGCGGAACATTAGGGCGACGCGTGGACATGGCCCTCCTTGATGGGGCTCGGGTAAAACTCCTGCTGGCTACACTCCACGATAGCGAGCAGGAGCCTCATCTACGCCGTGAAACGCGGGAAGGCGGACAATCCGGCATACCGGGCGGCGTCCATCAGCTCTTCTTCAATCCGCAACAGGTGGTTGTATTTAGCCACCCGCTCCGACCGCGCCGGGGCGCCGGTCTTGATCTGGCCCGCGTTGGTGGCCACGCAGATGTCGGCGATGGTGGTGTCTTCGGTTTCGCCGGAACGGTGCGAGGTGATGGTCGTATAGCCGGCACGCTGGGCCATCGAAATGGCATCCAGTGTTTCGCTGAGCGTGCCGATCTGGTTGACCTTGACCAGCAGTGAGTTTGCCGTCTTGGAGTCGATTCCGCGCTGCAGGCGCTCCGGATTGGTGACAAAGAGGTCGTCGCCCACGAGCTGGGTCTTGTCGCCGAGGGTCGCCGTCAGTGCGGCCCAGCCTTCCCAGTCGTCCTCGTCCAGCGGGTCCTCGATGGACACCAGCGGGTAGTCGCGGACCAGTTCCTCGTAGTAGGAGGCCATTTCCTCGCGGGTGCGGGCCTTGCCCTCGAACTGGTAGGCGCCGTCGGAGAAGAATTCGCTTGCGGCAACGTCCAGGGCGAAGGCGATGTCCTTTCCCGGGGTGAAGCCAGCGCGCTCGATCGCCGTCGTGATCAGGTCCAGCGCCTCACGGTTGGAGGACAGATTCGGGGCGAAGCCGCCCTCGTCGCCCAGCCCGGTGGCCAGGCCCTTCTCCTTCAGGACGGATTTGAGGCTGTGGTAAGTCTCCACACCCCAGCGCAGGCCCTCCGAGTAGCTCGGAGCGCCCAGTGGCACGACCATGAATTCCTGAATGTCGACGTCGGAATCCGCATGCGAGCCGCCGTTGAGGATGTTCATCAGCGGCACCGGAAGCATGTGCGCGTTCGGCCCGCCGAGGTAGCGGTACAGCGGCAGCGCGGAAGACTCGGCGGCGGCACGGGCGACGGCGAGGGAGACGCCCAGCATCGCGTTCGCACCGAGGTTGGACTTATTCTCGGTACCGTCCAGGTCGATCATGATCTGGTCGACAGTGCGCTGATCCGTGGCGTCATAGCCCTGCAGAGCCGGGCCGATCTGGTCCATCACTGCCTCAACGGCCTGCGTGACGCCCTTGCCCATGTACCTGTTCTTGTCGCCATCGCGGCGTTCGACGGCCTCGAACTGGCCGGTGGAGGCGCCGGAAGGAACAGCGGCGCGGCCGAACGTGTCGTCGTCGAGGAGGACCTCAACTTCAACGGTGGGATTGCCGCGGGAGTCGAGAATTTCACGTGCGTGGATGGCGTCAATAACGGCCATGGCGTAGCTCCTGTCGTAAGAAAACGTTGGTGGAACGGCGTCGAACCGGGTTCTGTCCCCCAGCCTAGTTCAGTTTCGGCCGCCGTGGCATGCGTTACGCCCGGCGCTGCCGTTGTCCGGTGGGCAGACGCCGGGCGTTGCGCTGAATGAGACAGCTAGCACTGCGCCGTCCCAAGGATGGCCATGGTTGGCGCTTTACGGCTGACGAATCTATGAGGCGTTTCCCGCTTACGCACCTACTCGGCACTATGTGTTCGACCCAGTACTTTTTCGCACACATATTGCCCACCAGATTCACGTCGGCGCTGTACCGCACACATATTGTTCACCAGTCTGGGTTGGAGTACGACTCTCCTCTGGATACAGCGCGGTTTGCGCAGAAATATGCATCCGGAACGCGGAACGTCGTGGCCGGTCATTTCGGAGCTATACGGGCAACCTGAAAGCGCAATACGGCGGCACGAAGGGCGCGTTCGGCGTCGAGACCGTTGCCGATAGACTGGCCGACGACGTCGAGCAGGAAGTTTCCGAGCTCGGCTTCAGTCGAGGGAATCTGGACCGGCTTCGGCTCAGGACTCGCTTGGGCCAGCGCCGCGCTAGGGCCCGGCGACGCAGAAACCACCTGACTCACTCGTCCCGGTGACACGACGCCTGCCTGTTCGGCATGATCCCGCGACTCACTACCCGCTTGCTCTGCACGCTTGAGCGTCTTGGCGGCGAATGCGAGCGCCGGAAGGTGGTGCGGGACGCCGTCGAACGGTGAAGTCCTTTCCGGTTTCTCCTGCTTCTTGACCGCGTGCCAGCGCTCGATGATCTCGTCCACAGTGGCCGGAAAACTCTCCTGCAACGTTCCATCGGGCTGGAAGACGTGGGGGTTGCGCCGCACCATTTTGGCGGTCAGCGCTTCCACGACGTCCTGCATCCGGAAGAGGCCGGACTCCTCCGCGAGCCGGGCATGCAGCACAACCTGCAGCAGGACATCACCGAGTTCGCCCTTTAGTTCCTCCGCCGGGTGCCCGCCCTCGATCGCGTCGACCAACTCGTACGTCTCCTCGACCAGGTACTCGACGAGCGATTCGTGCGTCAGCTCCCCCATCCAGGGACAGTGCCGCCGCAGGTCGGCGATGACCTCGAGGAGACGCGCGAAAGCTGGCTCTGGACCAGTCACTGGTGGCTCTGGAAGCCTTCGATGATGTAGTCGGCAAGGGCTTCGCGCTCCTCCAACGGCAGGAATGCGGCCTCAACGGCGTTAAGCGTCAGCCGCTGCAAGTCGTCCAGATCGTAGTCGAAGGTTTCCACCAACAGCTCAAACTCATCGCTGAGGGTCGCTCCGCTCATCAATCGGTTGTCGGGGTTGATGGTGACATTGAAACCGGTTTGGTACAGCAGATCGACCGGGTGCTCGGCAATGCTGTCACCGAATTCAGCGACGGCTCCGGTCTGCAGGTTCGAGGACGGGCAGACCTCGAGCGGGATACTGCGGTCGCGGATCCATGAGGCAAGGCGTCCCAGGGTGACCAGGCCGACGTCGCTCTCGTTGTCTTCGTCGGTGGTGAATTCGACGTCGATGTCTTCGGCAATGCGAACTCCGTGGCCCAACCGGATGGCGCGGGCGTTGACCAGCGCGTCCTGGATGCTGTCCAAACCGGCGGCTTCTCCGGCGTGCGTGGTGACCGGGAACTGGTTTTCGGCCAGGTAGGTGAAGGCCTCCGCGAAGCGCGACGGCGGGAATCCGTCCTCCGCGCCGGCGATGTCGAATCCGACCGCGCCGGAATCCCGGTGGCGGACAGCCAGTTCGGCGATTTCCATGCTGCGGTCGGCATGCCGCATGGCGGTGATCAGCTGGCCGACCTGGATGTGCCGCCCGGATGTTTCCACTGCGTCCACGCCGGCTTCGAGCCCTTCCTGGACTGCCTCGACAACCTCGTCCAGGCTCAGGCCCTGCTGGAGATGCTGCTCAGGTGCCCAGCGCACCTCTCCGTAGATGACGCCGTCATCGGCCAGATCCTCCACGAATTCCCGCGCCACCCGGGCAAGTCCTTCCCGGGTCTGCATCACGGCTATGGTGTGGTCGAACGTCTCGAGGTAGCGCGGCAGCGAGCCCGAATCGGCGGAATCGCGGAACCACTCGCCGAGCGCAACTGCGTCGGTCGAGGGCAGTTCGTGTCCGGCCTCGGCGGCCAGTTCGATGATGGTCTTCGGTCGCAGTCCGCCATCGAGGTGGTCATGCAGTGACACTTTCGGCAGGGACCGGATGTCAAAGGTCAGATCGGATGCGGGCACGGCGTTCAATACTGGTTCAGTCACAGAAGCCACTGTAGTACGAACGGGTGGTGGGACGCCTGGGGGTGTGGACCGGACAGGACGCCGGTCAGAGGCGGCTGGGCTCCGGGCACGGCTTTGAGATTTCGGCACGGGCGGAATGCCGGGCGGCGAGGAGCCGACTGACCTGGTCCACAATGAGTCCGATCGTCAGCGCGATACCGACGGCGAGACCGACGCCGAGGAGCGCGTTGTCCTGCACCCAATGACCGGCCAGGACACCGATCCCGACCGAGTAGAGCGACCAGGAGCAGCCCGCGATGACGGAAAACCAAAAGAACCGGACGCGGCGGAACCCGGTGGCGCCGGCCGTCATGTTGACGGCGATCCGGCCGACCGGGATGTAGCGGGCAATCATGATCAGCATCGCCCCGCGCTTGTCCAGCTTCGCTCCAGCCCACACAAACGAATCGGCCACCCGCGGCCGGTGCATCCAGCGGAACCGGGTCGTGCCGATACTGCGGCCGATGGCGTACGCGGTGTTGTCCCCTATCACCGCCCCGGCCGCGGCGAGCAGGATAATCAGCCACAGGTTCGGCACGTCGGAACTCATCGCAACCGCGGCGAGGGCGACGACGATTGTCTCGCTTGGGACCGGTGGGAAGAAGCCGTCGATAATGCACACGCCCAGCAGCAGCAAGTACACCCAGGGGGATCCGGCGGCGTCAAGGATAAATGCGTTGATGGCGTCGATCCATGCCGTGAAGTCTTGGAGCGTTTCCATGCCGGTCCCCTGATTCGTTGTCTGCTACCTCAACGATCCCGTGCTCCGGCGCCGCCCACTATGGGGTGTACCCCTGATTGGTCCCGCATTCACAACGTAATTCCCGTGGGTGGTCCGGCACATCAGTCCAGGGAGTACTCCCCGGCAGCGGATTTCTCATACCTGAGGATGAGGAAGCCCCGATGCCTGACCCAACCGGATCTGCTTCCAAATGGGACATTTCGACATACGCGCGCATGTCGAAATGTCCCAAATTGAAGCAAGCAGGTGGGTCGAAAGCAGGCATCGGCCACGCGAGGATTTTGCCCGACGGGTCGGGCTCTGGGAAGTGTCGGGGTCAGGAGATGCGGTCGATGATGAGCCGCTGGGCGGGGCGTGCGCCTTCGGAGGCGATGACCACGGCCTCGCTCAGCGCGTCATGGGCGCGGTCGAACTTTTCCGGAGTGTCGGTCAAGAGAGTCATCAGCGGCTCTCCTGCCCGGACCATCGCCCCCGGCTTGGCGTGCATCCGGACACCGGCACCGGCCTGGACTACGTCCTCCTTGCGGGCACGCCCGGCTCCGAGCCGCCAGGCCGCGACGCCGACACTGAGCGCATCGAGTCCGACCAACACGCCATCGGCGGGAGCGTAAATCGTTTCCGACTCTTTCGCCACCGGCAGCGACGCGTCGGGGTCTCCGCCCTGGGCAGAAATCATCCGCTTCCACACGTCCATCGCCCGGCCGTCTTTGAGCGCCGCGGCCGGATCGGCGTCGTGGATTCCGGCGCAGGCCAGCATCTCCTCCGCCAGTTTCACGGTCAGTTCGACGACGTCTTCCGGACCGCCGCCGGCAAGCACCTCGACGGATTCGGCCACCTCGATGGCATTTCCCGCCGTCAGGCCCAACGGCGTTTCCATATTGGTCAGCAGCGCCACGGTGTTGACGCCGGCGTCCTTGCCCAGCGCGACCATGGTTTCGGCGAGCTCACGGGCGGACTCCTCGTCCTTCATGAACGCCCCGGAACCGACCTTGACATCGAGGACCAGCGAGCCGGTTCCTTCGGCGATCTTCTTGCTCATGATGGACGAGGCGATCAGCGGTATGGATTCCACCGTCCCGGTGACGTCGCGGAGGGCGTAGAGTTTCTTGTCCGCCGGTGCCAACCCTGAGCCGGCAGCGCAGATGACAGCGCCGACGTCGGACAGTTGGCTCATCATCTGCTCGTTCGACAGCGCCGCTTGCCAGCCTGGAATGGATTCCAGCTTGTCCAGGGTTCCGCCGGTGTGGCCGAGCCCGCGGCCCGAGAGTTGTGGAACCGCGACGCCGAAGACCGCGACCAGTGGTGCGAGCGGCAGCGTGATCTTGTCGCCGACCCCGCCGGTGGAGTGCTTGTCGGCGGTGGCCTTGCCCAGGGCGGAGAAGTCCATCCGTTCGCCCGAGGCAATCATCGCAGCGGTCCAGCGGGAGATCTCCGTACGTGACATCCCGTTGAGCAGGATCGCCATATTCAGGGCCGACATTTGCTCGTCGGCAATGATGCCGCGGGTGTACGCGTCGATGGTCCAGTCGATCTGCTCGTCACTGAGCGTACCCTTGTCGCGTTTGGTCCGGATGATGTCGACGGCGTCGAAGTTACCGCTCATGATGACCTTCCTTCGTCGAGGTCCTGTGGTCCGAAGGCATCCGGCAGGACCTCGTCCATGGTGCGGATCCCGCTGACGGTGAGCAGACTCATTCCTGGTGCGCGGTGTTCGTAGAGCAGTTGGCGGCATCGTCCGCATGGCATCAGGATATTACCGTTTCCATCGACACAGGTGAAGGCTGCAATCTTTCCGCCGCCGGACATGTGCAGGGCCGAGACCAGTGAACATTCCGCACACAAGGTGAGGCCGTAGGAGGCGTTTTCCACATTGGCTCCGGTGATCAACCGTCCGTCGTCGGCCAATGCGGCGGCCCCTACAGGGTACTTCGAGTATGGGACGTAGGCGTGCTGCATCGCGTCCTGCGCGGCTGCGGTGAGCGCCTCCCAGTCCACATCAGCACCCGTGCCGTCGTTCCCGGCCGGAGCCGCGCCGTCGTTATGAACTTTCATATCAACCCTTGATGTACGGCGTGCCATTGGCCGCCGGCGGTCTCGACCGTCCGACCAGCCCGGCGACGGCGACGATCGTCACCACGTACGGCAACATGGCCAAAAACTCCCCGGGCACCGGCGTGCCGAGAATGGACAGCACAAACCGGAGGTTGGTCGCGAAGCCGAAGAGGAGCGCGGCGAAGAATGCCCATACCGGATTCCACCGGCCGAAGATCATCGCCGCAAGGGCGATGTATCCCTGTCCGGCAGTCATGTCCGTGGTGAACTGGCTGACGGAAACGAGGGTATAGAAGGACCCGCCAAGACCGGCCACGGCGCCACCGAGCATGACGTTGCGTGCGCGGGTGAAATTAACCTTGATACCCAGGGTGTCGGCCGCCTTCGGGTGCTCCCCTACTGACCGGACGCGCAGCCCCCACTTGGTGTGGAAGAGGCCGATGTAGACGATGATCACGGCGGCGTACATCAGGTAACCCACGATGGTCTGCCGGAACAAGATACCGCCGAGAATCGGGATATGTTCCAAGACTGGAACCTGGATGACCGGCAACGACGGCGGTGAGTTCCAGGTCTGCGAGTCACGGCTGAGCACGGTCGAGAACAGGAACCCGGTAAGCCCTGAGACCAGTACGTTGAGCACCACACCAACGATGATCTGATTCACCAGATACTTGATGCTGAAGACTGCCAGCACCACGGACACCAGAACACCCGCGACGGCGGCCGCCAACATGCCTGCGTAGACGTTTCCGGAAATGGAAGCTGCCACGGCAGCGGCGAAGGCACCGGCCAGCAATTGCCCTTCGATGGCGATATTGATGACTCCCACCCGTTCGCTGAGCACACCGGAGAGCGAGCCGAAGATCAGCGGAACGGCCAACGTGACGGATCCGGCGAGCAGCCCGACCAAGGAGACGTCGGTGCGTTCAGCGCTGCCGACAACCCAAACCAGGAATCCGGTGATGAATACCGCTGCATAGATGATCGGAAACCATCGCGGATCTTTGCGGCCGGCCTTGGTTTGCAGGAAGGAAAATACAGCGATGCCAGTCAGAATCAGTGCACTCGCCCAGCCACCCGGCACGGTGGGTACCACCACGGGCGCAAGCTGAATAGCGTCTCTACCTGCTGAGATCCCGAAGGTCGCTGTTCCGCCGGGGGCGTTGAAGGCGAAGCCTGCCAGCGCAACGACGGCGAAAATCGCGTAAATGATGGGCGTCTTCCAACTCCGCACCGTATCGAGCTGGGGCGCCTGTCCCTGAGGCGATAATACTGGGGCGCTCATGCGGCACCTCCTGCCTTGACTGTCCGGCGGGAGGGCTTGGGTTTCTGCTTGCCCTTCCCGCCGTCTCGATCTTCGTGGATCCTGAAGATCGCCCTAACCAACGGAGGCGCGGCGATGAAGAGCACAATCAGCGACTGCACCACGAGCACGATATCGATCGGGGTACCGGTCAGGGTCTGCATGGTGACGCCGCCCGCGCGGAAGGCTCCAAACAGCAGGCCTGCGAAAAAGGTTCCCCATGGAGTGGATCTGCCCAGCAGCGCCACCGTAATGGCGTCGAATCCGAAGCTGGCAGCCACACCGTCGGTCAATACGCCTTCGGTACCCGAGACCTGGGCAACCCCTGCCAGGCCCGACAGCGCACCGGCGATAATCATCACCAATGTGTACCCCTTGGCGACGCTGATCCCGGCGGTCTTGGAGGCGTGCGGGTTGGCGCCGACGGCACGGAACTCGAACCCGATGGTGGAGCGGTGCAACAGCCACCAGACCAGCAGCGTGGCACCGATAGCGACGACGAAGCCCCAGTGCAGCCGGAACCCGTCACCGAACAAACGCGGATACATCGCTGTTGGATCCAGCCGGGGCGAGATCGGTTGGGAGGAATCGGGGCGTTGGAATGATTCGGTGGTCAGCAGATATGCCAGCAGGTAGACGGCGATGTAATTCAGCATGATGGTCAGGATGACCTCGTGGGCGCCCGTGCGGGCCTTCAGCAGGCCCGCGATGCCTGCCCAGATCCCGCCGCCAACGATGCCCGCCAGCATTACCAGGAGCAGGTGGATGCCCCACGGCAGATCCAAGCTGAATCCCACCCAGGCCGCCATAGTGGCTCCGATGATGATCTGGCCCTGTGCGCCGATATTGAACAGTCCGGCGCGGAAAGCCAACGCGACGCCTAAACCTGCGAGGATCAGTGGCGTGGAAACCGCCAACGTCTCAGTGAAGGGGAAGATCATGCCTTGGAAATCGCTGGCGCGTGGGTTGAAGATGGCCCCTTGGAACAGTGCCACGTAGGCGCTGGACGCCGCCTCCCAGGCGGCTGCCAGCGTATCGGTCGGCTGGGCGAAGAAGTACGTTGCCGCTTCCGCTACCCGCTCGTTGGTGGCAGCGATCAGGATGCCGCCCAGGAACAAGGAGAGCACAATGGCCAGGATGGATACCAGGGAGCCACCTTGGAAGATCTGCTTGAGCACCGAACGGCCGCGGTTTTCCGGTGTTTCAATCTCACCGCTTTGCGCCTCGGCAGGAACGGGCGGCAATGGCTCACGGCCTCCGGCAGATCCCACTTCCGCCCTGGACTTGTTGTCGTCCTGGCCGAAATCCTGGTCGCGTCCGTCGTCGTCGCGCCGGCTGTCATCGTCGGAACGGCTCATTTGCCTCCTCCCCGCTCCTCGGTTTGGCCCTCCTGCGGGGCCTTGTTACGTTCCTCGATGTGGGCGGGACCGCCCGTTTCCATCGGATGCTCGGAGTGTGGCTGCGCTTTGGCGTCCTCCTCCGTCATGCCGGCCATCATTAGGCCCAGTACATCCCTCGAGGTGCCACCCGGGACGATGCCCATCAACTTGCCTTGGTACATCACCGCAATCCGGTCCGCCAGTTCGGCGACCTCGTCCAGCTCGGTGGACACGATCATGACCGGCGTGCCGTTGTCACGCTCGGTGATAATGCGTTTGTGCACAAACTCAATGGAGCCGACGTCGAGACCGCGGGTTGGCTGTGATGCGATAAACAACTTCAGCGGCCGGGACAATTCGCGCGCCAGCACCACCTTCTGCTGATTTCCGCCGGACAGCGTCCCTACCGCAGATTCGATTCCGGAGGTCCGAACGTCGAATTCCTCCACTTTTTCACGTGCATGATCGGCGATGACCTTCGGCTTCATGCCCAGCCCCTTGGCGTAGGGCGCCCGGTCATACATGTCCAAAACCATGTTTTCGGCAATGGTGAAGGGCCCGACCAATCCGTCCACGGTGCGGTCCTCGGGAACAAACCCGACGCCGGCAGCCAGCACCTGTTTGACGGTCCGGCCTACGAGTTCCTTGCCCTCCAGTTTGATGGAGCCGGAGACATGGTCCTGCAGTCCGAGCACCGCTTCAGTGAGTTCCGTTTGGCCGTTGCCCTGCACACCTGCGACGGCGAGAACCTCTCCCTTGGCGATGTCGAAGCTGACACCGTTAACGACGCGGTAGCCATTTGCAGCGGTAACCTTCAAGTCTTTCACCTGGAAGGTTTTCTCTCCTGGTGTGGCGTCTTTCTTTTCCAGGTTGAGGCTCACGGACCGTCCCACCATCAGCGATGCCAGTTCGGTGGTCGATGCCGACGGATCGGCGGTTCCGACCACCTTTCCACGGCGGATCACGGTGATGACGTCGGAGACGGCCTTGACCTCACGCAGTTTGTGCGAAATGAAGACAATGGAAGTCCCGTTGGCTTTCAACTGGGCCATGATATCGATCAGTTCGTCGGTTTCCTGCGGCGTCAGGACCGCCGTGGGCTCATCGAGGATCAGTACCTCAGCATCACGGACCAATGCTTTGATGATCTCCACCCGCTGCTGCACGCCGACCGGCAGGTCTTCGACCAAGGCATCGGGGTCGACATGGAAGCCGTACCGGTCGGAAATCTCCCTGATGCGGCGCCGGGTTTCCTCCAGGTCGAGCATTCCCCCGGCACGCGTTGCCTCGTTACCGAGCGCGACGTTTTCTGCCACAGTAAAAACCGGGATCAACATGAAGTGCTGATGCACCATGCCGATACCCGCCGCCATCGCATCGCCGGGACCCTTGAAGGTCTTTTGCTTGTCGTCGACCAGAATCCGGCCTTCAGTGGGGTGATACAGGCCGTACAGCACGTTCATCAGGGTCGACTTGCCTGCACCATTTTCGCCCAGCAACGAATGAATCTGTCCGGGCTCGACCACCAGGTCGATGTGGTCGTTGGCCACCAGGGAACCAAACCGTTTGGTAATTCCCTCGAGTTCGAGTTTCAAAACCCCAACCAATCTGTTTTTCTATGAATGAGTCGCGCCGGCATCGCGCCGCCGGCGGAGTACAGACAAGGCGCGCCGGCCCGAATGTGCCGGCGCGCCTTGCGTTGCTTGTCCTACTGCTCGGGACTGGCGTCCGACTGGACATCGATTTCGCCGGCGATGATGCCGGCCTTGAGGTCCTCAATCTGGGACTTCAGATCCTCCGGCACCTCATCCTCGAAGGAGTGGTACGGGGCGATGCTCACGCCACCGTTTTCCAAAGTGCCAACATAGGGCTCGCTCGAGAACTTGCCGTTCACATCAGCGGTGATGACGTCTTCCACCGACTTCGAGATTCCCTTCATCACCGACGTAAGGAACAAGTCCTGTGCCTCGGGAACGGCTTCGTATCCGTCGGAGTCGACCCACACGATACTGGCGTCCTTACCGGAGTTATTCGCTTCCTTCACCGCGTCGACTGTGCCCAGCCCCACCGGCCCCGCAACGGGAAGGATGATGTCCGCTCCCTCGTTGATGAAGTTGGAGGTGTTGGTCTTGCCCGCACTCTGGTTCTCGAAGTCACCGATGAAAGTGCCTTCCTGGGACTCACGGTCCCAGCCCAGCAGGTTCACATCGGCGTCGTTCTGCTCGTTGTAGTAATCAATACCGGCATCGAACCCGTCCATGAAGATCGTCACGGTCGGAATTTTCACGCCCCCGTAAGTGGCGACGGTGCCGGTTTCGGTCATGCCCGCGGAAAGATAGCCGGCCAGGAAGGCGGCCTGGGCAGTGTCATAAATCAGTGGCTTGACGTTGTCAGTGAACTCCGGGTCGTTGTAGTCGACGATCGCGAAGTTCTGCTCCGGGTTGTCTGCTGCTACAGCCTTGGTGGCGTCCCCGAGCAGGAAGCCGACGGTGACCGTCAGGTTACAGCCGGACTGCACCATGGAATTGAGGTTCGGTTCAAAGTCCGTAGGCGCCTGGGACTCCGCCTGCTGGATTTCGATGCCGAGTTTCTCCTTCGCAGCCGTCAGCCCTTCGTAGCTGGACTGGTTAAAGGAGCGGTCGTCGAATCCGCCAGAGTCCGAAACGATGCAGCCCAAATAGTCGCTGTTGGCCGCGCTCGTCTCTCCCCCGCCGTTACCATTGTTTTCCGACGACGGCGGAGCTTCCCCGCAGCCGGTGAGCACAAGTGCGGAGACGCCGAGAATGGCCGCCCCGAGAGAGGTGCCCCGCTTGGCAGCACTGAAAATTTTCTTCACTGTTCCTCCAGAGGATATTTTCCCCACGACTGAAGTTTCAATGAGTGTCCGCTCCGCAATGATCGCCGATGACCGCTGCGTTTCCTGCTCTGTTTTCACTGATGCTCGTGGGGGTGCGCCGGGGCGCACGGTACGAGACTACCTTAGTGCCCCAAATCACCAACGGGCGCCAAAACACACGCTGAACGCGGCATCGTTGGAAAGTTGTTACCCGGACGGATCAGCTGCCCGGGTTTACACCCATCCGGGCCACTTCCTGACGCCGGAGCCGGACGGCCCGAAGTGCCGCTGAAGCCATCACCCGGACTCCGACGCCGATGGCCCGCTCGTCCGCCACGTAGTCACCACGGTGCAGATCGAAGATGCCGCCGCCCGGCGCGCGGGTGCCGAGCCGCATCATGGAGCCGGGCACATCCTGCAGGAACCAGGCAAAGTCTTCGCCGCCCATGGATTGCGGTGTCAGGACGACGGAGTCCTCGCCGAGTTCGGCACGGGCGGCCGCTTCCAGAAGTGCTGTTTCGGTTTCCGAGTTCACGACCGGAGGCACGCCGCGCAGGTGTTCCAGATGCACGTCCACTCCGAACGGCGCGGCCGTCTGCCGCACCACCTGGTCCAGCAGGTCGCCGGCCGCGTGCCAGTCGTCCCGGTCCAGAATGCGCATGGTTCCGGCCATGAAGCCGCTGGATGGAATGGCATTCGGCGCCGAGCCGGCCCGGATCTGTCCCCAGACGACGGATACGGCGCTGCGGACGTCTATCCGCCGGTTCAGCACCGCCGGAACATTGACCGCAATTTCCGCAAGCGCAAAGACCAGATCCTCGGTCGCATGCGGCCGGGAGGTGTGCCCGCCGCGGCCGGACAGTTCAATCCGGATTGTGTCGGACGCCGACGTGATGGCGCCAATCCGCGTTCCGACATGGCCCACCTCCACCCGCGGATCGCAGTGCAGGGCCAGGATCCGCGGAACCGACTCCATCCCGCCCTGCTCGATCACATCGAGCGCTCCGCCGGGCATGGTCTCCTCGGCAGGCTGGAAGATAATCCGAACAGTGCCGGCCAGTGGAGTCTGTGCATCGATCTCGCCCAGGATCAGGGCGACGCCGACCATCACCGTGGTGTGAATGTCGTGGCCGCAGGCGTGCGTCACCCCGGGATTGTTGGAGGAGTACTCCAGATCGGTCTCCTCCACAATGGGGAGGGCATCTATGTCGCCGCGCAGCGCCGTCGCAATTGGACCATGGCCGATATCAACGTACAGACCAGTGTTTTCAAACCTCTTGGGTGACAAACCGGCCTCAGTCAGCCGGTCGACAATCTTGTCGGTGGTCCGGTATTCCTTGCGGGAGAGTTCGGGATTGGCATGTAGATCCCGGCGGAATGCGATCAGCTCGTCCACCTTTGGCAGCAGCAAAGGTCCGACCAGCTTGAAGGGATCGCTTTCGACTGGATCTGTGTGCACACCAAAACCCTATCTAGCCCGGGCCGGTTTTTGTGGATCTTGAGCGGTCCATTACGAATCTCCGGTTACAAAACATCGTGGTCGCCGCTTGCCTTGAGCCGCTCCACGGCTTGTTTAACTTCCTGGGCGTGTGCCGTCGTCGTCACCAGCAGTGCATCCTTCGTATCGACGACGACGAGATCCTCGATTCCGATCAGCGCAATAACCCGCTTCGTATCGGAGAAAACGACGCCGGAGGACGCCTCGGAGAAGACTCTTGCGCCCTTGCCCATCACCGTCAGGTCGGAAATTTCAGCCGCACTGTTGAGCCGGCCCAGCGCAGCGAAGTCGCCGACGTCGTCCCACTTGAACGTACCGGGCACCATCGCGACGTCCCCGGCAGCGGCTGCCGGTTCCGCGACGGCGTAGTCAATGGCGATCTTTGGCAGCGTTGGCCAAAGCCGGTCCATCACCTCGTTCCGCCGGGGCGTGTCCCAGGCGTCGGCGATCTCGGACAGACCCGAGTAAAGTTCCGGCTCGGAAACGGAGAGGTGCTGGAGCATCAGCGACGCCGGGGCGACGAACATGCCGGCGTTCCAGTGATACTCGCCGGACGACAAATACTGCCGGGCAACACCCTCAGTCGGCTTCTCCACGAATTCGACGACGGCGCGTGCGCTGGGCGCGCCCTCGATGCCTAGTTTGCTGTTGGACCTGATATATCCGAAACCAGTGGACGGATAGGTGGGGTGGATGCCGATCGTGACGATTTTGCCGGCTGCGGCCGTATAGACGGCTTCGCGCACAGCGTCCTGGAACACCGAATCCGGGCTGATCACGTGGTCGGCGGCGAAGGAACCCATGATGATGTCCGGGTTCCTGCGGTAAAGAATGGCGGCGGCGAGGCCGATGGCGGCCGCCGAATCCTTCTGTTCGCTCTCCAGCAGCAGATCCGCTTCGTCCACCTCGGGCAATTGGCTGCAGACGGCGTCGCGGTGGGCTGCGCCGGTGACCAACAGGATCCGCTTCCCGGTCAGAGGTTCCAGCCGGTCGTAGGTGGAGCGCAGCAGCGTGCTCCCGGAACCGGTCAGGTCGTGCAGGAACTTGGGGGTGGCCGCGCGGGACAGCGGCCACAAGCGGGTTCCCGTTCCTCCCGCCGGAATGACGCCATAGAACCGGTCCATAATGTCGTCTTGCGCGCGGCCGGGGGCCGTTGCTCGTGTTTCGTCAGTACTCATCAGTCCCAGCGTAGCGCGAGGGTCCCGGGCACGGTCGGCGGCAACACCATTCGGCGCCCGGCGCTGGATACGGTGACCAAGGCAACACTCAATAAAGGAGTACCTAAATTGAACTTCCAGCCGCTGCGGGCCTAAGTTAGAGTCGAGCTTATTAGTGCTCTCGCAAATGCGCTTCCCCGCGTGGAAAACACGCTGGCGCCGTTGCGATGCAGGGAGGTTAATTCAGTGTCGAAGACACCAGCTGGAACCCTCTACCGCGGCCGTGAAGGTCAGTGGTCCTGGGTCGGACACCGGATAACCGGCGTCGTTATCTTTTTCTTCTTATTGGTGCATGTGCTTGATACGTCGCTGGTGCGGGTCTCCCCCGAGGCGTACAACGCTGTGATTGGCGCCTATAAGAACCCACTGATGGGTCTTGGCGAAGCTGGCCTGGTCGCCGCCATCATCTTCCACGCCTTCAACGGGATCCGGATCATTCTGATCGACTTCTGGAAGAAGGGACCCAAGTTCCACCGGCAGATGCTGTGGATCGTCCTTGCACTGTGGGCCGTGACGCTGACCGTCTTCCTTATCCGGCATCTACCCAACGTCTTCGGGGGGCACTAAATGGCGCAGACAATCCAACCTCCGCGCAGCTACGACAACACCAAGACCGGAATTAAGTACAACCGGACCGGTGGCAGTGGCTCGAATTTCGAGATGATCGGCTGGCTGTTCATGCGGCTGTCCGGCATCGTGCTGCTCGTTTTGATCTTCGTCCACCTCTACGTGAACCTGATGGTTGGCGACGGTATCCAGGCAGTGGACTTCGGCTTCGTGGCCGGTAAGTGGGCCGATCCGTTCTGGCAGGTATGGGACCTTGCCATGCTGTGGCTTGCAATGCTGCATGGAACCAACGGCGTGCGCACCATCATCAATGACTACGCGGATAAGGACGGGACGCGGTTCTGGCTCAAGATGATCCTTTACACGGCTACGCTCGTCATCCTCGTTCTGGGAACGCTCGTGATCTTCACCTTCAATCCCTGCCCGCCCGGGGCCGCGGCGGAGTTGCTGCCGTCATTCTGCAGCGCTTCCTAGCCACGCGGAGTCCCTCTCACTTAGCATCTGAATTCAACAGAAAGAGCACCAGGCATGCAGGTTCATAAGTACGACGTCGTTATTGTCGGCGCCGGTGGTGCCGGTATGCGCGCGGCCATCGAATCCGGTCAGCGCGCACGGACGGCTGTACTGACGAAGCTTTACCCCACCCGCTCGCACACCGGCGCCGCGCAAGGCGGAATGTGTGCCGCACTGGCCAACGTCGAAGAAGACAACTGGGAATGGCACACCTTCGACACGGTCAAGGGCGGGGACTACCTGGTGGACCAGGACGCCGCCGAGGTCATGGCCAAGGAAGCCATCGACGCTGTGCTGGACCTGGAAAAGATGGGCCTGCCGTTCAACCGCACGCCCGAGGGCCGCATTGACCAGCGCCGGTTCGGCGGCCACACCCGTGACCACGGAAAGGCGCCGGTACGCCGCTCCTGCTACGCGGCGGACCGCACCGGACACATGATCCTGCAGACGTTGTACCAAAACTGTGTCAAGCACAACGTCGAGTTCTACAACGAGTTCTACGTGTTGGACCTGCTGATGGTCGACGACGAAGTGGACGGCAAGCTCAACCGGAAGGTCGCCGGCGTGGTCGCCTACGATCTGGCCAGTGGCGAGCTGCACGTCTTCCAGGCGAAGTCCGTCATTTTCGCCACCGGCGGCTCGGGCAAGGTCTTCAAGACAACGTCCAACGCGCACACCCTGACCGGTGACGGCATGGGCATCGCCTACCGCCGCGGCATTCCCCTCGAGGACATGGAATTCTTCCAGTTCCACCCGACGGGCCTGGCCGGTCTGGGGATCCTGCTCTCGGAAGCGGCGCGTGGTGAGGGCGGAATCCTCCGCAATGCCGACGGCGAACGCTTCATGGAACGCTACGCCCCCACGATTAAGGACCTCGCACCGCGCGATATCGTCGCCCGGTCCATGGCCAATGAGGTGCGCGAAGGCCGCGGCGCCGGTCCGAACAAGGACTATGTGCTGCTCGACCTGACCCACCTCGAGCCTGCCCACATCGACGCGAAGCTGCCGGACATCACCGAGTTCGCCCGCACCTACCTGGGTGTCGAGCCGTACACGGAGCCTGTTCCGGTCTTCCCCACCGCGCACTACAACATGGGTGGAATCCCCACCAACATCACCGCCGAGGTCTTGCAGGACAACGAGACGACCATCCCCGGTCTCTACGCCGCCGGCGAGGTCGCCTGCGTGTCGGTGCATGGTTCCAACCGGTTGGGCACCAACTCGCTGCTGGATATCAATGTCTTCGGCAAGCGGGCGGGTATTGCCGCCGCGGAATACGCGTTGACGGCCGACTACGTTGACCTGCCGGAGGATCCGGAATCCTACACCGTCAAGCTGCTGGACACCGTCCGCGGTTCAGAGGGTGGCGAGCGGGTTGCTGCAATCCGCAAGGAACTGCAGGACACCATGGATGCCAATGTGCAGGTGTTCCGTACCGCGGACACCCTCAAGGAAGCAGTAGCCGTTATCGATTCCCTGAAGGAGCGGTACACACGCATCACCGTGCAGGACAAGGGCAAGCGCTTCAATCTGGACCTGCTGGAAGCTGTTGAACTGGGCATTCTGCTGGATCTGGCCCGTGTGACGACCGCAGCAGCCCTGCACCGCAAAGAGTCCCGCGGGGGTCACTACCGCGAGGACTATCCCGAGCGCGACGATGAGAACTTCATGGAGCATTCCATGGCCTTCCTTGACCCGTCCGCAACAGAGGCAGACGTCCCCGGAATCCGCCTGGCTACGAAACCGGTGGTCTTTACCCGTTACAAGCCGATGGAGCGTAAGTACTGATGTCCACCCCGACCAAAGACGAAACAGCAGAGCCAGCTTCCAAAGTCGAGCTGCCCGAAAGTGTTGCCGGCAGCGGAGAGATCCCATCGTTCGAAGTCACGCTCCGCGTCCGCAGGTACAACCCGGAATTCTCCGACGAGGCGCGCTGGGATGACTTCCAGCTGACCATGTATGGCACGGACCGTGTCCTCGATGCGCTCCACAAGGCCAAATGGGAGCACGACGGATCGGTGTCGTTCCGCCGCTCCTGCGCCCACGGTGTCTGTGGTTCCGACGCGATGCGCATCAATGGGCGCAACCGCCTGGCCTGCAAAGTGCTGCTGAAGGACCTGGATACCTCCAAGCCGATCACCGTCGAGCCGATCAAGGGCCTGCCGGTCGAGAAGGACCTGATTGTGGACATGGAACCGTTCTTCCAGTCCTACCGCGAGATCATGCCCTTCCTGATGAACAACAGCCACACCCCCACCAAGGAACGGCTGCAGTCGTCCGAGGAGCGGGAGCGGTTCGACGACACCACCAAGTGCATTCTCTGCGCCGCATGCACGTCCTCCTGCCCGGTCTTCTGGACCGATGGCCAGTACTTCGGGCCTGCAGCAATAGTGAATGCACACCGGTTCATTTTCGATTCCCGCGACGATGCCGGCGACATGCGCCTGGAAATCCTCAACGATAAGGAAGGTGTCTGGCGCTGCCGCACCACCTTCAACTGCACCGATGCCTGCCCCCGCGGGATTCAGGTGACCAAAGCCATCGCAGAGGTCAAGCAGGCTATCCTGTCCCGAAAGGTCTAGTCTGCAGCCGGACTAGCCCGTACGGGCTGTGGAAGCAGCACCTATTGCGGGATCGATTCGAAGTGAGGAGCCGTGCAAGTGTCCAGAACCGAAAACGTCTCATTCACAGGCGTTAATGACGTCAGACTGTCCGGCAAACTCGATCTGCCCGACGGTGATGTACGGTCCTACGCGCTGGTGGTCCATGGGTTCACGCTCGGCAAGGACAGTCCGGCTGCTTCACGCATCTCGAAGGCCTTGGCAAATGCTGGTATTGGCACACTCCGGTTCGACTTCACCGGGCTTGGCGATTCGGAGGGCGACTTCTCCGATGCAACCTTCAGCACCAATCTCGCCAACATCGAGCGCGCCGCGGACTTCATGAAATCCGAGGGCAGAACCTTGTCGCTGGTCGTCGGACATTCGCTTGGCGGTGCCGCCGTCCTGGCTGCGGCGAAGAAACTCAAGGACGTGGACGCGGTTGTCACCATTGCCGCCCCCTACGACCCCGCACATCTGGAGCATGCCTTCGAACCTGTTATGGACGAAATCCAGGAGGAAGGCAGCGCCGAGGTCAAGGTCGGCGGGCGGGAACTCAATGTCCGCAAGGAGATGCTCGAGGACCTGCGCAACCAGGATCTCACCGGCTGCATCAAGGGACTCCGCCGGCCGCTGCTGGTGATGCACTCCCCCACCGACAACACCGTGGGCATAGAAAACGCCGGGCAGATATTCGAAGCCGCACGGCATCCCAAGTCTTTCGTATCCCTGGAAGGCAGCGACCACCTGCTGCTCGGCCGCGGCGATGCCAAAAGAGCCGCCAATATTATCTCAGCCTGGTCTGACCAGTACCTCGAGCTCGACGACGTCGAGTAAGCCACACCGGACTGCACCTAGTTCCGCTTTGCGGCCGCCCGTGCCCGCTGGCGCAGCGACGGCAGCCGAACATCCTGCGCATCGTCCTTCCGTGCCGCTACCGCATCGGCGGTGCCGATAACACCCCAGGCAGTTGCATAGAGGTACACCTGGCTGAGCAGAAAGAACCATACAAACAGGCCTAGAATAACGGCGAACGACGCCAACAAGGGATTGTTTCCGGCCGAGCCCAACAACTGGGTGCTGAACGTCCGTAGCAGGGTACTGCCGACACCTGCCAACAGTGCAGCCTGAAGCATGGGCATCCGAGGCATCCGGACGCCTGAAGCCAGCCGGAACATGATCACAGCAACAACCATATCCAGCAACAACATCACAAGCAGTCCGGCTATCCGGGTCAGGATGCCAGCGAAGACTCCCAGGTTCAGCAGATCCAGCAACGTATCCAACAAGGTGTTGGCCACCACGCCGACGGCAAAAGTCACCACCATCGCCACCGCTAGAATTCCAAGCGTTCCCAGGTCCTTCAGCTTTATCAGCACCGGATTTCCCTGCAACGGGAGCAGACCGA
Organism: Arthrobacter monumenti; assembly: GCF_054511255.1. Classification (NCBI taxonomy): domain Bacteria; kingdom Bacillati; phylum Actinomycetota; class Actinomycetes; order Micrococcales; family Micrococcaceae; genus Arthrobacter; species Arthrobacter monumenti. The sequence continues at coordinate 382,502 of NZ_JBTNCY010000002.1, forward strand.
AAACGCCACGCATGCCCTCACGAAGGCTGCCGATCCAACGCAGTGCCGTGAACAGCATCGTCGCGGTCGAGATGATCAGTGTCAGGCTCAGCGCCCCGCCGGTATCGAACAGCTCCTCGGGCGTCGCCAGTCCGCCGTCGCCAGTATTGATTAGATTGGGCACCTGCCTGTCAACCCCTCTGACAACCAGTTCCTGCAATTCACGATTGCCCACCACGACCAAGCCCATGATGGAAAACCCCGCCACCAGCATTGCGGCGACCGCAAAAAACATGTTGTAAGAGATTCCCGCGGCCATCAATGGACCGTGCCTGCGCGTATAGATCTGGAAGGCACGCATTGGCTTAACGGTGTTCAGCTTCGCAATCAGCCACATCAGCGTGGCCAAGGCCACACCTGCAAAGCCTTTTCCTTCACGCTTGACCTTGGCGATTTCGCGGCGCTTATGCAACGCAATTATTTTAAGCTTTACCCGCTCAGTTGGCTCAGGCGGTGTCTCATGGTCAGCGGCGCCGTGAGGAACTCGACTCCTGATTCGCGCTCTCGCTGCCAAAGTTCAACTCTTCCCGTAGTCTCCACACGCCATTGTTGTCGTGCTCGTAGAGTCCCATCGTACCGATTTCGAAGCTTGCTTCGTATGATTCAAGCAGCTGCTCGGCGTCGTCCATGTTCTCGTCGCTGACGTCATGGGCGACGGTGACGTGGGGGTGGAAGGCGAAGGGCAGATCCCGGCCCAGCGGTCCCGACTGAAGCTGTTCGTGCAGGCGGACGCAATCGTCGAATCCCTCAGCCACGTTCAAGTACACCACCGGGGACACCGGGCGGAAGGAGCCAGTGCCCTTAATATGGATCCGGAACGGCGATTGTTGCCGTGCCACCTTCCTGACGTGCTCGACCGTGGCATCCCAGTCGGTGTAGTAGGTCGTGGTAACCAGAGTGATGTGGGCGGGTACGACGTCGGCCAACGGGTCGCCGAAGGAAGCCCGCCACTTTCGCAGCTCACCGGCGATAGGTTCCGGAATGGCGATGACAATTCCGACGAGGTTGCTTCCCGCCGGCGGAACCACGTCGACGTTGGAACCGGCCCGGGCCTTCACCGAACCGGCCCGGGTGTTCATTGATCCGTCCATCCCCGACATGGGATTAGTACTGGTCCCCGGCGGGTTGCGGCAGGAATCCAACGCGCTCATAGACCTGGGCCAGCGTCTGGCCCGCCATTTTCCGTGCTCTGGAGGCACCTACGGCCAACAACCGGTCCAGTTCCGCCGGGTCGGCCAACAGTTCGGTGGCGCGTGCCCGGACCGGCGTGATGAAGTCCGTTACCACTTCGGCCAGATCCGTCTTGAGGTGCCCGTACATTTTGCCAGCGTACTCTTCCTCCAGCTGAGCCACCGTCCTGCCGGTCAGCGAGGAGTAGATTGACAGCAGGTTCGACACGCCGGGCTTGTTGTCCCGGTCGAAGCGGATCTCCGTGCCGTCGTCGGTCACTGCGGACTTGATCTTCTTCGCGGTAACCTTCGGCTCGTCCAGCAGATTGATCAGGCCGCCCGGCGATGCTGCCGACTTGGACATCTTCGCTGTCGGGTTCTGCAGGTCGTAGATCCGCGCCGATTCCTTCTGGATGAACGGCTGGGGCACGATGAAGGTCTCACCGAACCGGCTGTTGAACCGCTGCGCAAGGTCGCGGCTGAGCTCCACGTGCTGGCGCTGGTCCTCGCCGACCGGAACACCGTGCGGCTGGTAGAGCAAAATATCGGCCGCTTGCAGCACGGGATAGGTGAAAAGCCCGACGCTCGCGTGCTCCGCCCCCTGCTTCTGGAATTTGTCCTTGAACTGGGTCATCCGCGAGGCCTCGCCGAAGCCGGTGATGCAGTTGAGCACCCAGGCCAGTTGGGCGTGCTCGGGCACGTGCGACTGCACGAACAGGGTGCATTTGTCGATATCGACGCCGCCGGCGATGTACTGCGCCGCCGTCACGCGGGTGCGCTTGGCCAGATTTGCAGGATCCTGCGGTACGGTGATCGCATGCAGGTCGGGAATGAAGAAGTACGCGTCGTACTCCTCCTGCATCCGGACCCAGTTCAGCAATGCGCCGACATAATTTCCCAAGTGGAGGGAGTCAGCCGAGGGCTGCATGCCGGACAGAATCCGGGAACGTTCCGGAACTGGATCGGGGTGAACCATGAATCCATACTTTCAATGATCGATGCCCGGCACACGAGGTGCCGCGCTGGGTCGGGTAATAAGTGTGATTACAGCTGGTAATCGACTACCAGCGGGGCGTGATCAGAGAAACGCTGATCATAGGCAGCCGCGCGGTCGACGACGGCGGTAACAGCTGCGTCAGTCAGTTCAGGAGTCGCGAGCTGGTAATCAATGCGCCAGCCAGTGTCATTGTCGAAGGCCTTGCCGCGCCAGGACCACCAGGTGTACGGCCCATCAACTTCACCGGCCATCCGGCGCGCGACGTCGGCCCAGCCCATGTCGCCGAAGAACCGGTCGAAATACTTCCGCTCTTCGGGCAGGAAGCCGGACTTCTTGACGTTGCCCTTCCAATTCTTGATGTCGAGTTCGGTATGACCGACGTTCAGGTCTCCCACCACCAGTGCATGGTCACGGGTTTCCTTCAGATCCGGAAGCCGTGTCGACATCGCGTCCAGGAAGCGGTACTTGTCCAGTTGCTTGGGTGTGTCGGCCTCGCCCGAGTGGACGTAGGCACTGGCGACCGTCAATGTCCGGTTGCCTGCCGGCGTCGTCAATTCAAAGTCCGATTCAATCCAGCGTCCGGCCGTAGCGAAGTAATCGTCACCGATGCCGGAACGGGTGGCCGTTGGCTCCATCCGGGAGGCGATCGCCACGCCGGCACGTCCCTTGTCGGCGGCTTCGGCATGGGCGATGTGCCAGGAATCACCGAGCAACTCATGCACGACCGCATCCGGCGCCCGCACCTCCTGCAAGCAGAGGACGTCCACACCGCGCTCGTGCAGCCACTCCGCCATGCCGCGCTTGTAGGCAGCGCGGATGCCGTTCACATTCACCGATGCAACGCGCAGGCGTACTGGCTCAGATTTCATAGTCGATGCCGATTTCACCCGTCTAACCTTACCGCCAGCCAAGGAGGAGTACATCCTTCAACCTTTGCTCGAAGCCGTTGAGGAAGGTACCGCATTCAGTCGACAACCTTGCCGCTGATCGGCTCGCCGTCGTCGCCTTTCAGCATTCCCATCCCGTTATGGGCGGTGATCTCGATCGTTTCCAGGGCGCGTGCGACGGCGTCGGGATCCTTGCCCAGGTTCTCCTCCACAACCCGCTTCTGCACCTGGACAATCTTGAAACTGTGAGCGAGCTTCTGGTCCCGCATCGAATTTCCCCGGTTGGCCGGAGCCTCATCGACCAGGCGGGTGCCACCGCGGCTTGAGGATGACGACGACGGCGCGCGGCCGGTTGCGCTGCGGATGTTGTCCTGCGCCTCGCGCACCTGGGCAGCACCGAACTTCGCCGCCCGGCGGATACTGATCACGATGAAGGTCGCCAGCAACAACCAGCCAAAAGCGACTATGGCGATAATCCAGCCGATCACGTCGTTCTCATTGGCGGCGAAGACGAGCGTGACCAGGAAAACAAACGCCATCACGGCCATACCGATACCGCTGCTCCGCCCAAAGAGCACGCCCTTGCGCTTCGACGGGTCCACGTTGTTGTCGGTGCCTAAAGGATGCATGACCTCATTGTCTCAAACCACCGGCACCCGCGCCCGCCGCTTCCACTTAAGGCGAACGGATCGAGCGCTTGAGGAAAAAATCTTCAATCCGACCCATCCGTGACAGCGGGCACCCCGAACCGCCAGTATGCGTGCCTAAGAGTTGGGCAGCACAACCTGCATGAGGAGGAAACTCACATGAAGAAGAAAGCATTCCTGCTGGCACCCGCCGTCGCCCTGGGCCTGACCGCTATGGCCGGTGCCCCCGCAATGGCCGACCATGCCGAGGGCTCGTACTCCGCCCCGCTGATGGAACTGAACAACAGCGGCGCCTCCGGCTCTGCCTGGATCGACGTCAACGGCTCTGAAGCAACTGTCACCGTTGAAACATCCGGCCTCGCCGAGACCTTCAAGGACGCTCCGTACCCGCATGTGCAGCACATCCACATCGGTGAACAGGGAATCTGCCCCACGATGGAAGATGACGCCAATGGTGACGGCGTCCTGAGCACCGTCGAAGGTGTGCCGGCCTACGGCAAGGTTGGAACCACCCTGTCGCTTTCAGGCCCCACCGGTGCTGAGGCAGCCACCGACGTCAGCGTCGCGCCCTCCGGCAGCGGCTACACCTACGAGCGCACGTTCGAGCTGAACGAAGACACCCAGGATGCCCTCGCCAACGGTAGCGGCGTCGTCGTCGTCCATGGCCTGGACCCGGCCACCCAGCCGGCCGCAGCCACGGAGAAAATGAGCGAACTCGCACCGAGCCTGCCGCTGGCAGCCACCGCCCCGGCGGCATGTGGTGCACTTGAGATGGCACCGGCAGGCGGTGCTGACACCGGTGTCACCGCTGCAGCTTCCAATGGGGGCAACGGTGGAAACGAGATGGGCATGATCGCCCTCGGAGGTGGCCTGCTGGCTGCAGCCGGTGGTGCCTACGCCGTCCGCCGCCACGTTGTCGCCGGACGCTAAGTCCCGCCGTACGGGTCATGATCTAACGACGTGATCCATGGTCAAGATGGCCGCCGTTTCCGCTTCCGGGCGGGTGCGGCGGCCATCTTTTTACCAGGCGGACCCATCCGGAATGGCCGGCACAGCGAAGTACTGGTGTGCCCGCCCATCCCGGGCTTGCCCGACTTCTCCACTCTCCGCACTGTGTGGTTCACTTGAGATGATCTGCCGGAAGGACAATTTCCTACCATGATTTCCAGTAATACAGGCCAACGCTTCCGCCGTTCGGCGGGGACCGCTGCCCTGCTGTTCCTCCTGGCCGGATGCGGCGGCTCCCCCGATGCACCCACCGGAAACGACCAAAAGTCCCCGGTGGAGGCCTCCCCTGCAGCCACGGCCGCGCCAACCCCGCCGGCAAAGTCTTCTCCAGGACCCGCCGATGCGGAAGCCACCCCTGGCGTGCCCGACCGGGGCATGGCGGCCTCGCAGCCTGTGAGCTTCTCAATTCCGGCGCTGGACCGGGAAGCGAAGATTATCGAAACCGGGCTGCGGGATGACCAGTCACTTGAGGTTCCGCCCGAGCACGAGGGCGCGCCGGCCAGCTGGTTCAACGGCTCGCCGACTCCCGGCGAGGTGGGACCCTCTGTCCTCCTCGGCCACGTGAACTCACTCGCTGACGAAAGCGGCGTGTTCTACAACCTGGAGGGTCTCGAAAAGGGCGACAAGATTTCCGTCACCCGCGAAGATGGCACTGTTGCCAACTTCGAGGTCTACAAGAGCGAGCTCTACGAGAAGGACGAATTCCCCACCAAGGCGGTCTACTTCCCGACCGAGGAACCTGAGCTCCGGCTGATTACCTGCGATGGCTTCACCGAGTCGAGCGGCTTGTTCGAGAAGAACCTCGTGATCTACGCCGAGTTCACCGGCCGCGGCTGACGCAGCCCGGTGACTTACCCGGTCACGAGGCAGAACGGATGGCCCGCCGGATCGAGATACACCCGGAAGCTCTCCTGCTCGTAGCCCTGCTTGCGGGCACCGAGCTCCAAAACCTTCTTCTCGCCGTCGTCCAGGTCCTCAACCTTCACATCCACGTGCATTTGCTGGGGATGCTCTGAGCCCGGCCAGTCCGGAGGAGTGAGCTTCTCCACCTTCTGGAAGGCCACGGCAGGACGGTCCGGAGCGTCGCCGATGGTGATCCAGTCGTCCTCGGTGTCCACTCGCTGCATGCCAACCAGGCTTTCGTGGAACTTCGCCGTGGTTTCGATGTCTTCGCAATCAATTACCAGTGCATGAAATGTTCCAACCATGCCTAAGAGTATGCCGCTGAACCGGTCGAATGGACAGAGGCAAGCCCGCCTGGATCAGGAAGCGACCGCCGTTGTTCCCTTCATCAGGATCAAGACCGGACCGCCGTTGTTCCTCTCGACCGGACGACGCCGGCAGCCTGTGCAACGATCTCCGTCACGGGATCATCGATGCTTAGCCGCACTCCCGGCTCGCCCGCGGCCAGCGGTTCCAACGTTGCCAGCTGAGATTCGAGCAGCCCCGGGGGCATGAAATGACCGCTGCGCTGGTTCATCCTGGCCGTTAGCGTCTCTTCCGAGCCGTCCAGATGCACGAAAAAAGTCCCGGCTGACGCCTCGAGAATCGTCTGCCGGTAGGACTGCTTCAAGGCCGAACAGGCAATCACCATTCCGGCCCCCGGCGCGTCCGCGAGCGTCTGCCCGATCCGGGCAAGCCACGGCTGGCGGTCGCCGTCGTTCAGCGGAGTGCCTGCCGCCATTTTCTCCACGTTGGCGGCCGGGTGCAGCGCATCGCCGTCGATAAATCCCAGTCCGAGTTCCGCGGCCAGCTGCTCACCGATGGTGGTTTTCCCCGACCCGGACACGCCCATCACAATCACGCTCAAACGCGCACCCTCGGACGTCCCGGGATCCTGCAGGGTGTCCCGGCCTGTTTCCGCGGCATGATCAACATCCCGCCGGCGCATGACTGCGGCACCCTGATCAGTTTCCGCCATCACCAGTCGTGGACCGTTCCGTCAGTGAGCCTGTTGTATGGCAGGTACGCCTGCTGGTACGGGTACGACGCCGCGGCATCCTCGTTGAGTTCCACGCCGAGGCCCGGCTTCTCACCCGGATGCAGGTACCCATCATTGAAGGTGATCGACTGTTCAAAGACCGTGTTGGTCGCGTCGCTGTGCTCCATGTACTCCTGTATACCGAAATTGTGGATCGCCAGACCGACGTGGGTCTGGGCGGCGAGACCGACCGGAGACACGTCGGTGGGTCCGTGGAAGCCGGACTTGATCTGGTACTGCGCGGCGAAGTCCATGACCTTCTTCAGCGGTGAGATTCCGCCGAAGTGGGTGGAAGCCGCCCTGACATAGTCGATCAGCTGCTCGGTGATCAGGGTCTGGAAGTCGAAGACGGTGTTGAAGATTTCGCCCACGGCCAGCGGCGTGGTGGTATGCTGCCGGATCCGGCGGAAGGCCTCCTGGTTCTCAGCCGGGGTGACGTCCTCGAGCCAAAACAAATCGTAGGGTTCCAGCGACTTGCCCAGTTTGGCCGCCTGGATCGGCGTCATCCTGTGGTGCCCATCATGCAGCAGCGGCAGCTCCGGACCGAACTCATTGCGCACCGCCTCGAAGACGGTGGGAACGTGCCGCAGGTAGGCGCGGGTGTCCCAGTCCTCCTCGGTCGGCTGGGCGCCGCGCCCGGCCGGCTCGTAGTCGTAACGTTCACCGGACGATTGCGCCTGGGCGGCGACGCCGTAAAGTGACTTGATACCCGGAACCGAGGTCTGGATGCGGACCGATTTATAGCCTTCCTCCAGATGTTCGCGGATTGAGTCGAACAGCTCGGGAACGTCCCGGCCCGAGGCGTGTCCGTAAGTGCGCAGCCCGGTGCGGGAGGCACCGCCCAGCAGCTGGTAGACCGGCAACCCGGCAACCTTTCCTTTGATATCCCACAGCGCCATATCGACGGCGGCGATGGCGGCCATGGTGACCGGGCCACGGCGCCAGTATGAGCTTCTGTACAGGAACTGCCAGGTGTCCTCGATGCGGTGCGGATCCTTCCCTGTCAGCAGCGGAACTACATGTTCAGTCAGATACGACGCGACCGCCAGCTCCCGGCCATTGAGCGTCGCATCGCCCAGGCCCGTGACGCCGTCCTCGGTGGTGATCTTAAGCGTGACGAAGTTTCGGCTGGGACTGGTGACGATGACGTCCGCGGCAATGATCTTCACGTGGTGTTCCTTTCACAGGTTCTTCAGTTCTGGCGGCACGCGCCAAGGTTTGGTCGCCGTCGTGCCGTGGTGGAGGTAGGAATGTCCAGCCTCTAGGAGTTTGCAGATTCAGATAACGCGCTCAAGCTTCGGCCGGAGGGACTCAATAAGCTGGACCGCCCCGGCCTCGTCCGCCAGATCTTCGTCCAGCAGCTTCACGAGACTACGTGTCCTGCTGGAAATATCACCGGCCAGAATACCTCGGATGACAGTGTCGGCGCTGTCCCGGGACGCATTCCCTGACTGGACGTAATCAATCCACTGCGAGATCAGGCGGGCACTGGCCTCGCCGCTCCTGCCAGCCTGCCGTTCGGCACGCATCACAGGGACGGCGCGCAGACGCAGTTTACTGCTCCCGTCCGTGGCGATCTGCGCCAACCGGTGCTCGATCCTGGAATTGCCGAAGCGCTTGAGCAATGCGGCACGATAACCGGGAACGTCGAGCCCTTCGGCGGTCAGATGCTGCTGAGCCTCATCCCAGAACTGCTCCATCCAATCTGCACAGACCGGGTCCTGCAGCGCCTGGGCCACTGTTGCATGGCCACGCAGGCTTCCGGCATACGCTAAAAGCGAGTGAGCGCCGTTCAGCAGCCATAGCTTGCGGTCCTCGAAAGGCTGGAGTTGATCGACGAAGATTGCGCCGGCTTCTTCCCACGGCGGCCGCCCGGCGGGAAATTCGCCACTGAGGACCCAACTCGCGAACGGCTCCGTGACCACCGGTGCGTGATCGGCGATGTCCTGCGCCCGTTCGAGTTCCGCAATGTCCTCCGCGGTGGTCTGCGGTGTGATCCTGTCGATCGAAGTCTGCACGAAACTGACCTGTGTCCGGATCCAGTCCGCCAGGTCGCCGTCAATCTCGTCGGCGAATCCGAGGACCGCCGCGCGGGCGACCGTTCCGTTTCCGGACAAGTTGTCGCAGGATACGACGGCGATTGGCCCGCCTGACGCAACCTTCCGCGCTTGCAAGCCGAGCAGCAGCCTGGCCGGCATGGTTGAGACAGCGCGGCTCTCCGCGCGGGCTGGTCCGCCATCGTTGACGCTGTCCTTCAGGAGCTGAAGGTCCTCTGCAACTGGATCTGAGTGGGTATCAAGAATTCCGTCAGGTCCCACGTGGTAGGCAGCCTCTGTGACGGTAATCGTGATAACCGTCGTCGTTTCGGCAGCAACCAAACGGCAGAGGGCATCCAAATCCGCACCATCGTGAGTTTCGACGATGCTCTCGATAACCTTGTGGCTGTCCCCGTCGTCAGACCGCTCGATCAGAGTGTAGAGGCCATCCTGTTCAGCCAGGACGCGAGCTGCTTCGGGGCTCCGACCGGTGAACGCGGCAATGCCCCATTCGCGCCCGCGGTCCACCACATCGGTGTACCAAGCCTGATGCGCACGGTGAAAAGCACCGAGGCCAAGGTGGACGATCCGGACCGGCGACTTAGCTCCGGCAGCAAATGTTGAGCGGTTCAATCGCGGCGCCGTCATAGTTTGAAGACCCGTCGCGGTGCGCCGTCAACAATGTCGACGATCAGTTCGTGGGCACGCTCTTCCGAGACCCGCCGTTCGGCCACAAGCCGGGCCAGAAAGGAGGCTTCGACGCGCCGGGATGCATCATGGCGTGCCGGGATGGAGCAGAACGCCCGGGTATCGTCAATAAATCCGGATGAACGGGAGAATCCGGCCGTTTCCGTCACTGCCGCCCGGTAGCGCAGCATGGCATCGGGTGCATCCAGGAACCACCACGGAGCACCGATGTAAACGGACGGGTAAAAACCTGCCAAGGGTGCCAGCTCACGGGAGTAAACGGTTTCGTCGACTGTGAACAGGACCAAATGGAAGTCCTCTGCCGTACCGAAATCGGCCAACAGTGGCTGAAGCCCCTCGGTGAAACTAACGGGAAAGGGAATGTCATGACCGCTGTCCCCGCCAAAGCGTTCGAACGTTCCCGGATGGTGGTTCCGGAAAATACCCGGATGCAGGGTCATTACCAGTCCATCCGCGGTCGACATCCGCGCCATTTCGTAAAGCATGTGTGCTTCGAAGGCGTCCCTGTCCCCTGCGAGAGTCTCTCCACGACGGGCACGGTCGAAGATTTGCTCCGCTTCTGCCGCGCTCAGTTTGAGTGTTCGCGGGGTACGGACGCCATGGTCTGCGGAAACCGCTCCGTGGTCAACGAAGTACCGCCGGCGGTTTTCCAATCCACGAATATAGGCGCCATAGCCACTCAATCCGTCTGCCGACGTCGCAATTAGTTCTTCCACCCGGGCCGCCCAACCCGGGGCATCAATATTGACGTACCCATCCGGGCGGAAGGTTGGTACTACTTTTCCGGCAAAGGACGCATCCGCCGCTAGTGATGCATGCGCCGCCAGGTCGTCCAGGGGATCGTCCGTAGTGGCCAGCACCTCAATGTTGAAGTCCTTGAACAGGTGGCGTGGGCTGAAACCGGGTTCTTGAAGTCTAGAGTTAATGAGATCGAAGGTCTCGTCGGCGTTGGCGCCGGACAATTCCGTTGTCAGGCCGAATACGTCGTGGAACGCCGACCGCAACCAATACGCAGAGGCGGTTCCGTCGAAGAGCGGCCAACTTTCGCAAAACCGGCGCCATACCTGTCGTGGCTGGACCTCGGCCGTTCCGCCCACCCGCAGTTCTTCGAGTGGCACTCCGCTGGCATGGATCAACCGCGTCACATAGTGGTCGGGGCTTACTAAAAGGGTTGCCGGGTCCGGAAACGGAGTGTCGTCGGCCAGGATCGAGGCGTCGACGTGGCCATGTGGGGAAATGATCGGAAGGTTCTCCACCCGGTCCAGCAGGTTCCGGGCAATAGAGCGGACAGCTGGATCAGCGGGCAGTAGCCGATGAGGATCGGCTGCAATCGAGGTGGGCATAGTTCAATGCTCAAAGATGCCAGACCCGAACGGCAATTAGTTGCCATCACTTGCCGCGGATTGCCCTTTTCCCGGCTGGAGCGGCTGTCGATTCCCTGACGACGAGTTTGGCGGGGAGGATCACCGGCTGTCCCGACCTTGAACGTGCACCGGCAGCTATCGCCAGCAGATTATTGACTGCGGTTGAGCCGAGTGCGTAGAGCGGGGATGCGACCGTCGTAAGCGGCGGCGTAACGAGTTCAGCTCCGAAGGTATTGTCGAAACCAACAACACTGACATCGTTCGGGACCGATATTCCGTGTTTGTGTATTTCGCGGATGAAGCCAATGGCTAGTTGATCGTTATAGGCCACCACAGCGGTAGAAGGATGCTCGATCCACTGCCGGGCTGCCTCCGCTCCGCCGCGCAGAGTCGGGTGGAACGGTCCAGAGCGGCGAATCCGGATTTCCAATTCCATCCCCGCCTCCCGCAACGCACGCCAACGCATCCCGTCGGCCCAGGAGGCTTCGGGCCCGGATAGGTACTGCAGCTCGGTATGGCCAAGCTCCCCCAAGTGCTCTGCAGCGCGGCGCATGCCTCGCGCGTTGTCAGTGACGACGCTGGACACGTCGGCTACGGCACGATTCATCACAAGAGTGGGCTTCTGCTTTGCCATTTGCCGGATGGATGAGTCCGACATTCTCGAACTTGATAGTACGATCCCATCGACCATGGACATGGCGCGTTCCAGCGCTTGCCGCTCTCTTCGGTCTGACTCCTGTGAATTGAACAAGAGCATGGTGTAACCAGCATCGGTGGCTGCCGCCTCAGCGCCACGGATCATCTCAAAATAGACTGGGTTCGTAATATCGGCAATGACCAAGGCAATAATTTGCGACCGTGAAGCCGAAACCCCACTTTGGCCCATGGACTTGGACCGGTAACCCAGTTCTTCGGCGGCTTCGCGGATGCGGCGCGCGGTTTCATAACTGACGCGGCCAGGGCGGGCAAAAGCGCGGGAGACAGTAGAGGATGCAACGCCGGCGACGCGGGCGACGTCGTAAATAGTAGGGGGCTTATCCGCCCCTTGATCCCCTCCGCCCTGCGCCATCCCCTGATGCTACGAGCAGAAGGCAACTAATGGCAATTGATTGGCACTTCAAGCTGTCATCTGTCTGAATCGAATAATACGCAGCAACGGTACCCCCCGCCGGCTCCCGGCAGGACGAGGGGCCACTTGCCCTTCCAGCCGCGGGCTGGCTGGCAAACATCTGCGTCTATCACGAGCAACGCCCCCTTCGTGGGCACAAGAGAGGTACCACCATGAGCCGCAAGAAGACTTATTCCATCATGGCCGCCGCCGGCGCTGTGGCGCTGACGCTTTCCGCCTGTGGCGGCGGTGGAAGCGAGGCAGGGGGTGGAGCCGAAGGTGGCTCCACCATGCGCCTGGCCTTGAACCAGACCGAACAGCACCCGTCCTACATTGCCCTGGACGACTTCGGGACCCGCCTCTCCGAAGCCACCGAGGGCTGGGACGTCAAGGTCTACCCGAATGAAACGCTCGGCGCCCAGCAGGAAGCTCTCCAGCTGGTCAGCGATGGTTCAGTGGAGATGGCGATTGTCTCCGGGACACAGCTGGAGAACCTGAACCCGGATTTCAAGGTCTTCAACCTGCCTGGCGTGTTCAAGAACATCGACCACCAGATGAAAGTTCTGAATGACGAAGAAATAGTCGGTGAACTGTTCACCTCCCTGGAGGACGAAAATATTACCGTGCTCAGTGGTGGCTTTACCCAAGGTGCACGGAGCGTCTACAACTCCAAGCACCCCATCAACACTCCCGAGGACATGAACGGCCTCAAGTTCCGCGTGCAGGAGTCCGACATCGCGCAGGACATGATTAGCCTGATGGGCGGTTCACCGACGCCGATGGCATACGGCGAGGTCTACACCGCGTTGCAGTCCGGCGTCATTGACGGTGCGGAGAACAACGAAATCTCCTACTTGACCCAGAAGCACAACGAAGTCGCCGAGTACTTCTCCTACACCGAGCACCTCGTCGGTATCGACTACATGATCATCAACACCGATGTACTGGAGTCGATGTCCGATAAAGACCGCAAGGCCTTCCAGCAGGGATGGGAGCAGACGGTGGAGGACTTCACCGCGATGTGGAAGAAGCAGACAGAGGAGGCCCACGCCACATTGAAGGAAGAAGGCGTGAAGTTCAATCAGGTCGATAAGGAAGCCTTCGAGAAGGCATTGGCTCCGATTGTGGAGAAGAACCTCGACAATAAAGCCCAGCGTGAGCTTTACGAAGCCACCAAGGCAGCCGCAGAATAAACCGCCCCACAGACGAAGGTCGTTGATTCACCCCTCATGGAACCATCCAAGAAAACCCTCGACCGGACACTTGAGGTCGCCTGCGTCGTGCTGTTCACTGCCTTGGTCCTCGTCGTCGTCTGGCAGGTCTTCACACGGCAGGTACTGAACGAGCCCAGCTCATGGTCCTCGGTCCTGGCCCGGTACATATTCGTATGGCTGGGCCTGGCCGGGGCCGCCCTGGTCTTTGGAGAACGCGGCCACATCGCCGTCGACTTCGTGGTCCGGAAACTGCCCGACTCTGTCGAGAAAGGCATCTCCGTTCTGGTCCAGACCATCATCGCGGCCTTCTCAGTGATCGTCCTGATCTGGGGCGGTTACCGGGTTGCTCTGCAATCCTGGGATCAGGCATTGTCCGGTCTCCCGCTCTCCATTGGACCGCTTTACCTTGCCATGCCGGTCGCGGGGGCGCTGATCGTTTTCTATGCGATATACCACTCCGTGCAGGTATTGAGCAGCAAGGAACCGCCGATCGAACACGACGAGTCTGAAGCGATATAGGAGACGACCTTGGATACAGCATTAATTGCAGGTCTGATCCTGTTCTTCAGTATCGCCATCGGAATCATACTCAGCGTTCCGATCGCGGTTTCCATCGGCCTCGGCGCCGTGTTCGCCACCATGTCAGTCCTCGACTTCGACCAGGCCGTACTAACGAGTTCCCAGCAATTGTTTACGGGGATCAACTCGTTCACGCTGCTGGCAATCCCGTTCTTCGTGCTGGCCGGGGTGCTAATGAACAACGGCGGTATTGCCGAACGACTGATCGATGCCGGCAAGGTGGTGGTCGGCCGGATGCCCGGCTCGCTGGCGCAGACCAACGTGGTGGCCAATGCCATGTTCGGTTCGGTCAGCGGTGCGGCGGTTGCCGCGGCAGCCGCCATCGGAACTGTGATGGGACCGAGGCAGGAAAGGGAAGGTTACGACCGGAATTTCTCGGCCGCAGTAAACGTCGCCTCGGCGCCGGCGGGCATGCTCATCCCGCCGAGTAACACGTTCATTGTGTATGCGCTGGTCTCCAGCAGTTCGATCGCCGCGCTGTTCATGGCCGGCGTCGGACCCGGACTGCTGTGGGCGTTGGCATGTTTCATCGTCGTTTACATCTATGCGCGTAAGCGCCCCGAGCTGAAGTCCGCCGATCGGGTGACCCTGCCTGTCGCGCTGCTGACACTGCTGCGGGCACTGCCTTCGTTGCTGATGATCATCATCGTCATCGGCGGTATTCTGACCGGCATTTTCACCCCGACCGAGTCGGCGGCCATCGCCGTCGTCTATTGCTTGGTGCTCGGCTTCGCGTATCGAAACATTAAGATCAGCCATCTGCCGGCGATCCTGCTCGATGCAGCCCGGACCACGGCGATCGTGATGCTGTTGGTCGGCGTGTCGACGGCGATGGCTTGGGTGATGTCTTTCGCGCTGATTCCGGACATGATCGCCGAAGCGCTGCTGGGAATCAGCGACAGCCCGACTGTCATCCTGCTGATTATGATGGGGATCCTCCTGGTCGTCGGAACGTTCATGGATCCCACGCCGGCAATCCTGATCTTCACCCCGATCTTCCTGCCGATCGTCACGGAATTCGGCATTTCCCCGATCCACTTCGGTGCGATGATCGTGATGAACCTCTGCGTCGGCACGATTACTCCCCCAGTGGGCAACGTGCTGTTTGTCGGAGCGAGAGTGGCTGGACTACGGATTGAACCAGTTGTGCAGAAACTGCTGCCGTTCCTGCTGGCCCTGATCATCATGCTGTTCGTGGTGGTTTTCATACCTCAGATCAGCATGTGGCTGCCAACCCAGTTGGGGCTGGTCGAGTAGCGTTTCGCTACTCCCCATCAGCGAGGCAACACCGATGAAAGCGGGCGGCGGTTATTGCAACCACCGCCCGCTTTCATGTCTTGGAAGATTATCCACCAGGGCTGCGAAGAGCCGGCAGCGCTGCAGACGCGGCGCGAATATGCTCCTCTGTGAGCTCCGCAGCCCGCGCACCGTCACCTTCAGCAATGGCCTCAAGGATGGCGTGGTGCTGTTTCCGCAGCATTCCACAGACACCGGACCATTCTTCCAGTTGACGGAAGGCTTCCAGGATGGGTGCCCGCAGCGAAGCCCTGATCGCGATGGTCATGTCAGCCACCAGACGGTTCCCGCCCGCCTCGGCGATCGCTACGTGGAACGCCGTGTCGGCGTCGTTGAATTCTTCGCGCGAGATTCCCTCGATGTCCATGCGCTCCAGCGGAGCGCGGATGGCCGCGCGTGAGCTCTGATCCGCGTTTCTCGCAGCCAGGGAAGCACTCGAACGCTCCAGCATGACCCGCGCTTCGACTACATCAGCGAGCCGAAAGTTCGACAACGCGACATGAAGCCGCAGGAAGCGCGTTAGAGCCTCACTCGGCATTGCCGCGATAAACGTGCCTGCCTCTGCTCCCGCTCCGACATGGGAGCGCAGTACGCCCTGCCCCTCAAGGACCCGGATCGCTTCGCGCACGCCGGCACGGCTAACCTGCAGCCGTGACGCGAGATCACGCTCGGGTGGTAACGGATCGCCCACCTTCAGCGCGCCAGTCATGATCTGGTCCTCGATCGCCTCGATCACCAATTCATGGGCCCGGGTGCGCGAGACAGGCCGCCATGTCGGACCACCCAGCCACGATTCAGGGACGTTTTCGCTCATAAAGCCATAATGTCACGCAGGGGCGAACGGCCGGGGACCGCGCCGTGAAATCGGCTGGGCAGATGCACTTCAACAGGGAGTCAGCTGAGGGCAACCGGCGTACCCTGAGAAACATTAAACAGCGGAAAGTGTTGACGCAGATCACATTCCACCCCTACACTCGTTCTATTGGTCAGACCACTAAAAGGTCAGTACTACTTTCTATTTCCCGCAGCCAAGGCGATGCTCAGCCAGGCGTCGATGGCGAAACCCGGAGAAGACATCATGGACGTATCCGAAGTGGCACCTATAGCCGAAAACCCCGCAGGACGGAGAGGAGCAAATCATGGATAACCTTGCAGTGCTTAGCCTTCTAGCTTTGTTGCCCATCCTTGTGGTGGGTGTTTTGTTGGCGGGATTTCGATGGCCGGCGAAGTTCGCCATGCCGGTGGGTTATG
>NZ_JBTNCY010000020.1:0-5703 GCF_054511255.1 Arthrobacter monumenti
GCTGTTAAGTGGGTGGGGGCCCCGAACCTGGTGGTTTGGGGCCCCTCACTTAATGTGGGTCCGGCGGTGACCTACTCTCCCACACCCTCCCGGGTGCAGTACCATCGGCGCTGTGGGTCTTAGCTTCCGGGTTCGGAATGGGACCGGGCGTTTCCCCCACGCTATGACCGCCGTAACTCTTTCTCCGCCCCCCGTTTTGCCACTCGTGGTGGTTGGGGGTGGAAGCTTTGTGGGTTACAACTGTGCTGCTTGGTTGTGTATTCAATTGTTGGTTCGCTGCACCCTTGGGTTGTTGGGTGGGAACCACATAGTGGACGCGTGCATTTTTGGTCTTACCAGCCGGTTTTTTGTTGGTGTACGTCCCTTTTGAAACGTTCACGCACCGGTGGTGTGTGGTGTAAGTTATCGGCCTATTAGTACCGGTCAGCTTCACAAGTCTTTAGTCCTTGCTTCCACGTCCGGCCTATCAACCCAGTGGTCTGGCTGGGGGCCTCCCAGGCTTAACACCTATGGAAATCTCATCTTGAAGCTGGCTTCCCGCTTAGATGCTTTCAGCGGTTATCCTCTCCGAACGTAGCTAATCAGCGGTGCACTTGGCAGTACAACTGACACACCAGAGGTTCGTCCGTCCCGGTCCTCTCGTACTAAGGACAGACCTTCTCAAATTTCCTGCGCGCGCAGCGGATAGGGACCGAACTGTCTCACGACGTTCTAAACCCAGCTCGCGTACCGCTTTAATGGGCGAACAGCCCAACCCTTGGGACCTACTCCAGCCCCAGGATGCGACGAGCCGACATCGAGGTGCCAAACCATGCCGTCGATATGGACTCTTGGGCAAGATCAGCCTGTTATCCCCGAGGTACCTTTTATCCGTTGAGCGACGGCCATTCCACAATGTGCCGCCGGATCACTAGTCCCGACTTTCGTCCCTGCTTGAGCTGTCGCTCTCACAGTCAAGCTCCCTTGTGCACTTACACTCGCCACCTGATTGCCAACCAGGCTGAGGGAACCTTTGGGCGCCTCCGTTACTCTTTAGGAGGCAACCGCCCCAGTTAAACTACCCATCAGGCACTGTCCCTGACCCGGATTACGGGCCGAAGTTAGATGTCCAGAGTGACCAGAGTGGTATTTCAACGATGACTCCACCGACACTGGCGTGCCGGCCTCAAAGTCTCCCACCTATCCTACACAAGCCACACCGAACACCAATACCAAACTATAGTAAAGGTCTCGGGGTCTTTCCGTCCTGCTGCGCGTAACGAGCATCTTTACTCGTACTGCAATTTCGCCGAGTTTATGGTTGAGACAGCGGGGAAGTCGTTACTCCATTCGTGCAGGTCGGAACTTACCCGACAAGGAATTTCGCTACCTTAGGATGGTTATAGTTACCACCGCCGTTTACTGGGGCTTAAATTCCCAGCTTCGCCCACAAGGGGCTAACCGGTCCTCTTAACCTTCCAGCACCGGGCAGGAGTCAGTCCGTATACATCGTCTTGCGACTTCGCACGGACCTGTGTTTTTAGTAAACAGTCGCTTCCCCCTGGTCTCTGCGGCCCACACCCGCTCCGGAAAGCAAGTCTCCATCACGGGGCAGGCCCCCCTTCTCCCGAAGTTACGGGGGCATTTTGCCGAGTTCCTTAACCATAATTCTCTCGATCGCCTTGGTATTCTCTACCTGATCACCTGTGTCGGTTTGGGGTACGGGCGGCTGGAACCTCACGTCGATGCTTTTCTCGGCAGCATAGGATCACCGGATTCCCCCATACGGGGGTCCCATCAGATCTCAGGCACATGAACGGCGGATTTGCCTACCGTTCGCCCTACATCCTTGGACCAGGACAACCATCGCCCGGCCCGGCTACCTTCCTGCGTCACACCTGTTAATACGCTTACCTCCCGGGATCAGGTCCCACGCTCCCCAAAAAACCTTCCACCACAAGGGCGGTCGGTCATGGTTCGGGTGGTTAGTATCCCCCGTTTGGTATGGGCGGTTCTTCGCCGGTACGGGAATATCAACCCGTTGTCCATCGACTACGCCTGTCGGCCTCGCCTTAGGTCCCGACTTACCCAGGGCAGATTAGCTTGACCCTGGAACCCTTGATCATTCGGCGGACGGGTTTCTCACCCGTCTTTCGCTACTCATGCCTGCATTCTCACTCGTGTAGGCTCCACCACTGGTTTCCACCGCGGCTTCACTGCCCACACGACGCTCCCCTACCCATCCACACCCCTGAACCAAAAGAACAAGTCTCCGGCTTGGGTATTATGTGAATGCCACAACTTCGGCGGTGTACTTGAGCCCCGCTACATTGTCGGCGCGGAATCACTTGACCAGTGAGCTATTACGCACTCTTTCAAGGATGGCTGCTTCTAAGCCAACCTCCTGGTTGTCTTCGCAACTCCACATCCTTTCCCACTTAGCACACGCTTAGGGGCCTTAGTTGGTGGTCTGGGCTGTTTCCCTCTCGACTATGAAGCTTATCCCCCACAGTCTCACTGCTGCGCTCTCACTTACCGGCATTCGGAGTTTGGCTGACGTCAGTAACCTTGTAGGGCCCATCGGCCATCCAGTAGCTCTACCTCCGGCAAGAAACACGCAACGCTGCACCTAAATGCATTTCGGGGAGAACCAGCTATCACGGAGTTTGATTGGCCTTTCACCCCTACCCACAGCTCATCCCCTCCATTTTCAACTGAAGTGGGTTCGGTCCTCCACGACGTCTTACCGTCGCTTCAACCTGGCCATGGGTAGATCACTCCGCTTCGGGTCTAGATCACGCCACTGCGTCGCCCTGTTCAGACTCGCTTTCGCTACGGCTTCCCCACACGGGTTAACCTCGCGACGTAACACTAACTCGCAGGCTCATTCTTCAAAAGGCACGCCGTCACCAGAACAGAGCTGGCTCCGACGGATTGTAAGCACACGGTTTCAGGTACTGTTTCACTCCCCTCCCGGGGTACTTTTCACCTTTCCCTCACGGTACTTGTCCGCTATCGGTCATTAGGTAGTATTTAGGCTTATCAGGTGGTCCTGACAGATTCGCACGGGATTTCTCGGGCCCCGTACTACTTGGGATACTCCCCCAGCGGCACCACGTATTTCGTTTACGGGACTAACACCCTCTACGGCCGGCCTTTCAAAACCGTTCAACTATACGCATACACTCACTGCACCAGTCCGGCAGAACTGATACGGGAAGTCCCACAACCCCGGCCATGCAACGCCCGCCGGCTATCACACATGGACCGGTTTAGCCTGATCCGCGTTCGCTCGCCACTACTGACGGAATCACTATTGTTTTCTCTTCCTGCGGGTACTGAGATGTTTCACTTCCCCGCGTTCCCTCCACGCACCCTATGTGTTCAGGTACGGGTCACCGGGTGACACCAAAGGCGCCCCCGGCGGGGTTTCCCCATTCGGACATCCTGGGATCAAAGTTCGGTTATCAACTCCCCCAGGCTTATCGCAGATTCCCACGTCCTTCTTCGGCTCCTAATGCCAAGGCATCCACCGTGTGCTCTTAAAAACTTGACCACAAAGATCAAAATAAAATGAGCTAAATCGAGAAAACCAATGGCAAACCACAACCCCAAAAAGAGCTGCGGCACCAGGTTTTCTAAAATTGCTTTTCCTCACAACAACAAACACTCCCCAGCCAAAAGCCGGACAATGCCCATCATCACGAGAAGATGCTCGCGTCCACTATGTAGTTCTCAAACAACAACCCCATCACCACCACCCACACACAACAAGCATGCGGGACGGACAGCGCGGGAACCCGGAAACAACCAGGCCATACCAAAATTGCTCAATACGGCCCTGTTATTTCAGGACCCAACAGTGTGCCAAACGACCCGGAACCACTCACACCCAACCAGATTTCCAACCACCCCCAAAGGGGGCAGCGTACTCACCAGCCGAACACTTTAAGTCCCGGCCCTGTTCCATCGATATTCCACCCATGAGCACCCACCAAAGAACAAACGTCTCTGATATGGGCATCTCCTGCAACCACCCGGCCACCACCATATAAGCGGCGCGGTGCGTTGAGGTGCTCCTTAGAAAGGAGGTGATCCAGCCGCACCTTCCGGTACGGCTACCTTGTTACGACTTAGTCCCAATCGCCGGTCCCACCTTCGACGGCTCCCTCCCCACAAGGGGGTTAGGCCACCGGCTTCGGGTGTTACCAACTTTCGTGACTTGACGGGCGGTGTGTACAAGGCCCGGGAACGTATTCACCGCAGCGTTGCTGATCTGCGATTACTAGCGACTCCGACTTCATGAGGTCGAGTTGCAGACCTCAATCCGAACTGAGACCGGCTTTTTGGGATTAGCTCCACCTCACAGTATCGCAACCCTTTGTACCGGCCATTGTAGCATGCGTGAAGCCCAAGACATAAGGGGCATGATGATTTGACGTCGTCCCCACCTTCCTCCGAGTTGACCCCGGCAGTCTCCTATGAGTCCCCGCCATAACGCGCTGGCAACATAGAACGAGGGTTGCGCTCGTTGCGGGACTTAACCCAACATCTCACGACACGAGCTGACGACAACCATGCACCACCTGTATACCGGCCCAAAAGGGGGCACCTGTTTCCAGGCGTTACCAGTACATGTCAAGCCTTGGTAAGGTTCTTCGCGTTGCATCGAATTAATCCGCATGCTCCGCCGCTTGTGCGGGCCCCCGTCAATTCCTTTGAGTTTTAGCCTTGCGGCCGTACTCCCCAGGCGGGGCACTTAATGCGTTAGCTACGGCGCGGAAAACGTGGAATGTCCCCCACACCTAGTGCCCAACGTTTACGGCATGGACTACCAGGGTATCTAATCCTGTTCGCTCCCCATGCTTTCGCTCCTCAGCGTCAGTAACAGCCCAGAGACCTGCCTTCGCCATCGGTGTTCCTCCTGATATCTGCGCATTTCACCGCTACACCAGGAATTCCAGTCTCCCCTACTGCACTCCAGTCTGCCCGTACCCACTGCAGACCCGGGGTTGAGCCCCGGGCTTTCACAGCAGACGCGACAAACCGCCTACGAGCTCTTTACGCCCAATAATTCCGGATAACGCTTGCGCCCTACGTATTACCGCGGCTGCTGGCACGTAGTTAGCCGGCGCTTCTTCTGCAAGTACCGTCACCCCGAAGGGCTTCTTCCCTACTGAAAGAGGTTTACAACCCGAAGGCATTCATCCCTCACGCGGCGTCGCTGCATCAGGCTTTCGCCCATTGTGCAATATTCCCCACTGCTGCCTCCCGTAGGAGTCTGGGCCGTGTCTCAGTCCCAGTGTGGCCGGTCACCCTCTCAGGCCGGCTACCCGTCGTCGCCTTGGTAAGCCATTACCTCACCAACAAGCTGATAGGCCGCGAGTCCATCCAAAACCGCATAAAGCTTTCCACCACCAGACCATGCGGCCGGCAGTCATATCCAGTATTAGACCCGGTTTCCCAGGCTTATCCCGAAGTTAAGGGCAGGTTACTCACGTGTTACTCACCCGTTCGCCACTAATCCCCGGTGCAAGCACCGGATCATCGTTCGACTTGCATGTGTTAAGCACGCCGCCAGCGTTCATCCTGAGCCAGGATCAAACTCTCCGTTGATGTATCACAGACACAACCAGCACACCCCGGAAAAAGGAGCACACTGATCGCACTAAATTTGAAACCAGCTAAAAAAACCATCCAACCACCACAGGGGCGGCAGCCAGA
>NZ_JBTNCY010000021.1:0-1335 GCF_054511255.1 Arthrobacter monumenti
CGACCGGGCGGACTGATCCTTCATCTGAAGACTCGGGACATCGTTCCCCGTCGTGGCAGCGATGGATGTCTCGGGACATCGTTCACGATTTGAAATCGTGAGTACAAGAAACAAGGCCATCATCATGGCCGTCACCCAAGCATCCATGTCAACCAGGGCTGCCGCGCAGCACTTCGACGTCACCGAAAGGTGGGTCAAGGAGCTCCTCAGCCGCTTCGCCCGTGAAGGAGAAGCCGCCTACGAACCGCGTTCCAAACGACCCCGGACCGCACCAAACCGCACTCCAGAGCAGATCCGCGAACGGATCGTCTTCCTCCGCAAGCACCTCACCACCGCCGGTCTGGACGCCGGCGCGGACACCATCGCCATCCATCTGGAACACGAAGGCCACACAGCCCCGGCGAAGGCGACGATCCACCGCATCCTCCGGCAAGCAGCCCAAGTCACCAACCAACCGCAGAAACGCCCCAAATCCTCCCTTATTCGCTTCGAAGCCGCCTTCCCGAACGAGATGTGGCAGGCGGACTTCACCCACTGGCGGCTGGCCGACGGCAGCGATACCGAAGTGCTCGACTTCATCGACGACCACTCCAGATTCCTGACCAGCATCCACGCATACAGGCGTGTGACAGGCAGGAAAGTCGCCGAGCAGTTCACCCAGGCCTGCAACGAACACGGCCGGCCCCAATCGACGCTGACCGATAACGGCCTGGTTTTCACCACCCGGTTCACGGCAAAGGACCGAGGCGAGCACCCCGCCAAAAACCTGTTCGAGAAGCTCCTGCAGGAATGGAATATCCGCCAAATCAATGGATCACCGAACCACCCCCAAACCCAAGGCAAGATCGAGCGGTTCCACCGCACCCTCAAGCTCTGGCTGGCCGCCCAACCCCGAGCGGAAACAATCCGTCAACTAAACGGCCAGCTGGCCGAATTCCAGCGGATCTACAACACCGAACGGCCACACAAGGGAGCAGGACGACGCACACCCCACACCGCCTACACGGCGTTGGAGAAGGCCAAGCCGATTCCCCAGCCACGCAACGAACATCGGGTCCGCACAGACACCGTCGACCAGTTCGGAAAACTCACCATCAGGTACGGCGGCGCACTGCGCCACCTCGGAATGGGCGTCACCCATTCAGGCATCCCAGTCCGCATGATCATCGATGAAACCGACGTAACGGTCATCAGCAGAAAAACCGGCGAAATCCTCAGGTACTTCAAAATCGACCCATCGAAGAACTACCAAAAAGCAATTTCCCGCCTGAACAGGTGACTCGTTAAAGACTAATGTCTCGGGACATCGTTCTACCGATGTCCCGAGACATTACA